>NZ_VOBE01000017.1:0-500 GCF_008369225.1 Psychrobacter sp. ANT_H59 | reverse complement strand
CCCGAACTCAGAAGTGAAACATCGTCGCGCCAATGGTAGTGTGGTTCGCCCATGTGAGAGTAGGTCATCGTCAGCTCTCTATTCTGAAATATCCCCCGACTAGTTATCTAGGCGGGGGATTTTCTTTCGTGTGCGGTTTTGGAAATAAGAGGATTTCTCATTTGATTTGAAAGTTTAGAAACTGCTTTGAGGTTGTTTTTTTAAATCTCGTTACCTATTTAGCAGGTTAAATGAGCTTCATGACATGACATTCAAAGCTCTATCCAAGCTCATAACAGTCTTAAAGCGGTCAAATTTCAGCTTAACAGAGGATTTACAGAAATCCTTAGTGTTTAAAGCCAAAGTTATGAAAATGAATATTTCATCTAACCCATTGAAAACAATAGACTATTTAAACCCTACTTAAATTAGTTTAAAAACCTTTGATAAAGCAGTTGACACTCCAGTCAGAATCTATATAATACGCCCCACAGCAAAGGAAGCTAGGCAATAAGTTAACC
>NZ_VOBE01000016.1:0-558 GCF_008369225.1 Psychrobacter sp. ANT_H59 | reverse complement strand
ACAAAATAAACCCAGTTCAAAATCATTTGATGGATTGAAAGGTGACACTGTTGCTTATGTAAATTAATAATCATTTCAATGTTATTGTAACTCTTATTTTTTTTAAATTTGTTTCAACTAAATCGGAATAGTGGTTCTCGAGTTATGCCAAACAAAAGAGCATAAAACGTGATAAATTCCCGTATACGATACTTACTAACTTAAAATCGATATTAAATTATTATGGCATGTAACTTGACAACACGAATGATGCAGAAACTGTTCTTTTTGGGGCTACTTTCACGTGCAGTCCTCAGAATTGATTCCCAAATATAACTCAAGAACCATTGATGAATTCTCATTTAGTTCATCTCAAAAAAATTTTATTTATCGCATTTTTCATAAATTTTCGGCAATAACTCCAAATTTGTGGCCATATGTAGGCTGTCTCATCTGTGATAAGAACAAAACTGGACATTATCAACAGGCACACAAAAAAAAGTTATCCGTACACCAGCGAATATGAAACATTGTTCCAAGGACATTTCAAAAAAAAAAAATGTTTTTTTGCCGAACGTA
>NZ_VOBE01000015.1:0-1044 GCF_008369225.1 Psychrobacter sp. ANT_H59 | reverse complement strand
TTGATGATTTCCGCATTGGCGTTGCCGAGACTTATGACGTTATCGTCACCCCAACCAAAGATGCGCATACCATATTTGCCCAAAACATAGACCGTTCAGGCTATGTCGCGGCAACGCTTGCCACCAAAGAAGGCGCTCGTGCGGCAACGCCTGCTATGGATAAGATTGAATGGCTCACCATGGCAGATATGATGGGCGCAATGGGCGCGAATGGTTATAAAGCTAAGCACGCCAAAACAGAATATGACTTTAAGTCTGATATGCGTGTGGACAGCCCACGTATGAACCTTGATGACCCCGGAATCAACTTGCGAAAAATTGGCAGGAAGGTACTAAATTATAGCCAATTGCGTTCTGTCGATGAGGTAATATTCGCTGAGCAAAGGAAGCCTACCCGAGAGATCGAGCTACATTTAACCGGTAACATGGAGCGCTATATCTGGGCGTTTGATGGGGTTAAGTTTAGTGAGGCGACACCGGTTAATATTAAACCTAATGAGCGCGTGCGTATTACCTTAGTCAATGACACGATGATGAACCATCCGATGCATTTACATGGTATGTGGAGTGATCTACGCGCGCCTGACGGTGAGTTCCAGGTACGCAAGCATACTATGATGGTGCAACCGGCACAAAAAATCAGCTTTGATGTGACAGGAGAGGCTGGCCGATGGGCATGGCATTGTCATCTGCTCTATCATATGGAAGCCGGTATGTTCAGAGAAGTGGCGGTCGTTTAAGCAAATCTTTGGTTGATAGGTGAGAGATGAGATGAAAATACATAAAGTGGGTTTACGGTTCGCTGGGGTATCATCATTGGTACTGCTGGCATCATCATTTGCTAATGCTGCTGACCCGTCCACTGCTAAAAAAGACATGATGATGCCAGGCATGGATCATAGTAGTATGGATATGTCAGGTATGAATCATAGCGGCATGGATATGTCAGGCATGGACATGTCTGGTATGGACATGTCTGGTATGGACATGTCTGGTATGGATATGTCGGATATGGATCATAGCAGTATGGATATGTCGGATATG
>NZ_VOBE01000014.1:0-1097 GCF_008369225.1 Psychrobacter sp. ANT_H59 | reverse complement strand
GCCCAACCGATAAAGGCAATACCAATCAAACCAGTAATAATCTCTGGTACATGGAATTTCACTGATAGCAGCATAATAATTGCCAAGGCACCAATGGCATAATGCGCACCATGCTCTAGATAGATGAACTCATCAAGTGTGCCTTTGTCTACCAAGAAAATAGTCATTGAACGCACAAACATAGCACCAATCGCCAGACCTAACATAATCACAATAACGTCATTGGTGATTGCAAATGCGCCAATCACACCATCGAAACTGAATGAAGCATCAAGAACTTCTAAGTATAAGAAACCGATAATACCGCCCTTCATAATCGCGCTGGTCGCGGCAGCGCCTGAACCCTTCTCTTCATTTTCTAAGTCTTCCTCAAGGTCACCCTCGAGCATACCAGAGATAACTTGGACGCCAAGATAGACCAAGATACCCCAAACACCCGCAATCAGTACGGCAGAAGCTTGCTCCGCACTGGCCCAAGATACAGCAAACATCAGGACAATTAGAGCGACAAACACGCTCATGGCATCGACTTTGCCAAGCTTTGCTAAGCGGCTCTCAAGCCAGTTAAACCAATGCACTTCTTTATCATCAAAGATAAAGTTTAAGAAGACAAGTAACAAGAAGATACCACCAAAGGCTGAGATTTCAGCATGATGCGCCATCAGTCTTGCTGAGTATTCTTTAGGGTCGTTCAATGCCAAATCTATCACTTGCATCATGCCAAGGTCTGCGGTAACCGCAACGATAACAATTGGGAATACTAAGCGCATACCGAATACAGCAATTAAAATACCAACGGTTAAAAATATCTTTTTCCAAAACTCGTCCCAGCCTTTAAGGACTGAGGCGTTGACCACCGCATTATCAAAGGATAATGAAATCTCCATGACGGCCAAAATAGCAGTAATAGAGAGGGTGGTTATTAAGCCGCCCATACCGCCATGTGAATATCCCCACCATGCAGCTACCATCAATGCGATAGCTGTGAAGATGAAGTCTAAATAAAAATGTCTCATGACACATCCTGTCTGGTTGCGTAAAGCTAAGGTTGTCTATTATAGACGCAGCATAAAAAAAGTGGCTATCGCTAGCCACTT
>NZ_VOBE01000013.1:0-1228 GCF_008369225.1 Psychrobacter sp. ANT_H59 | reverse complement strand
AAAAAAAGAGGAAATACCCATGGCAAAGGCCAAGTTTGAACGTCTAAAACCACATGTTAACGTCGGTACCATCGGACACGTTGACCACGGTAAAACCACCCTTACCGCTGCAATCGCAACCGTAGCTGCAATCACCTCTGGTGGCGAAGCCAAAGACTACGCGTCTATTGACTCAGCACCAGAAGAAAAAGCACGTGGCATCACCATCAACACCTCACACGTAGAATATGACACCCCATCACGTCATTACGCTCACGTTGATTGCCCAGGTCACGCCGATTATGTTAAAAACATGATCACCGGTGCAGCCCAGATGGACGGCGCAATCCTAGTTGTATCTGCAACTGACGGCCCTATGCCACAAACCCGTGAGCACATCCTGCTTTCACGTCAGGTTGGCGTACCGTACATCGTTGTATTCATGAACAAGTGCGACGTTGTTGATGACGAAGAATTGCTTGAACTCGTAGAAATGGAAGTTCGTGAATTATTAAGCGACTATGACTTCCCAGGTGATGACACCCCAATCATCCATGGTTCTGCAACTGAAGCCCTAAAAGGCTCACAAGAAAAATATGGTCAACCAGCCGTTGTAGAACTATTAAACGTTCTTGACACCTACATCCCAGAGCCAGAGCGTGACATCGACAAAGCATTCCTAATGCCAATCGAAGACGTATTCTCAATCTCAGGTCGTGGTACTGTTGTAACTGGCCGTGTTGAATCTGGTATCGTACGCGTTGGCGACGAAATCGAAATCGTCGGTATCCGTGACACTCAAAAAACCACCTGTACTGGTGTAGAGATGTTCCGTAAACTGCTTGACGAAGGTCGTGCAGGCGAAAACTGTGGCGTACTACTACGTGGTACTAAGCGTGAAGACGTACAACGTGGCCAAGTACTAGCTAAGCCAGGTTCAATCACGCCTCACACCAAGTTTGACGCTGAAGTATATGTATTGTCAAAAGAAGAGGGTGGTCGTCACACACCATTCCTAAACGGCTATCGTCCACAGTTCTATTTCCGTACCACTGACGTAACTGGCGCAATCCAATTACAAGACGGTACTGAAATGGTCATGCCTGGTGATAACGTTGAGATGGGCGTAGAGCTTATCCACCCAATCGCTATGGACAAAGGTCTTCGCTTCGCTATTCGTGAAGGCGGCCGTACTGTAGGCGCTGGTGTTGTTGCTAACGTATTGAACTAATACTTAACGCTGTCAGAG
>NZ_VOBE01000012.1:0-5675 GCF_008369225.1 Psychrobacter sp. ANT_H59 | reverse complement strand
AGAATAGAGAGCTGACGATGACCTACTCTCACATGGGCGAACCACACTACCATTGGCGCGACGATGTTTCACTTCTGAGTTCGGGAAGGGATCAGGTGGTTCCATCGTGCTATTGTCGTCAGCAAAGGGGGTTAGATATGAGTCTGTTATTATTGTTTTGACGTCAAGATATTATCTATTGGTCGACCAACTTGTAACCTAACTGAATCAAGGTTAAAGGTGATATCGAAATTATATATATTCTAAAGCTTTCGCTTTACAAGATAGATTAATTAGAGCTTTCATACAAACCACTTGGGTGTTGTATGGTCAAGCCAAACGAGCAATTAGTACAGGTTAGCTACATGCATCGCTGCACTTCCACACCCTGCCTATCAACGTCGTAGTCTTCAACGGCTCTTTAGGGAAATCTAATCTTGAGGTGGGCTTCTCGCTTAGATGCTTTCAGCGATTATCCCATCCGAACGTAGCTACCGGGCAATGCCACTGGCGTGACAACCCGAACACCAGAGGTTCGTCCACTCTGGTCCTCTCGTACTAGGAGCAGATCCTCTCAAATTTCCAACGCCCACGGTAGATAGGGACCGAACTGTCTCACGACGTTCTAAACCCAGCTCGCGTACCTCTTTAAATGGCGAACAGCCATACCCTTAGGACCTGCTTCAGCCCTAGGATGAGATGAGCCGACATCGAGGTGCCAAACACCGCCGTCGATATGAACTCTTGGGCGGTATCAGCCTGTTATCCCCAGAGTACCTTTTATCCGTTGAGCGATGGCCCTTCCATACAGAACCACCGGATCACTAAGACCTACTTTCGTACCTGCTCGACTTGTGGGTCTCGCAGTTAAGCGCGCTTTTGCCTTTATACTCTACGACCGATTTCCGACCGGTCTGAGCGCACCTTCGTACTCCTCCGTTACTCTTTAGGAGGAGACCGCCCCAGTCAAACTACCCACCATACATTGTCCTCGGTATTGTTATACCTGAGTTAGAACCCCAACATGACCAGGGTGGTATTTCAAGATTGGCTCCACAAACACTAGCGTGTCTGCTTCAAAGCCTCCCACCTATCCTGCACAAGTCAGGTCAAAGTTCAATGTAAAGCTGTAGTAAAGGTTCACGGGGTCTTTCCGTCTAGCCGCGGGTACACAGCATCTTCACTGCGATTTCGATTTCACTGAGTCTCTGCTGGAGACAGCGCTGCCATCATTATGTCATTCGTGCAGGTCGGAACTTACCCGACAAGGAATTTCGCTACCTTAGGACCGTTATAGTTACGGCCGCCGTTTACTGGGGCTTCGATCAAGAGCTTCGCTTACGCTAACCCCATCAATTAACCTTCCAGCACCGGGCAGACATCACACCCTATACGTCCACTTTCGTGTTTGCAGAGTGCTGTGTTTTTAATAAACAGTTGCAGCAGCCTGGTATCTGCGACTGCCAACAGCTCAAGGAGCAAGTCCTATCACCATCGGCAGCGTACCTTCTCCCGAAGTTACGGTACCATTTTGCCTAGTTCCTTCAGCAGAGTTCTCTCAAGCGCCTTGGTATTCTCTACCTGATCACCTGTGTCGGTTTAGGGTACGATTCGTTTATAACTATTGCTTAGAAGCTTTTCCTGGAAGCATGGTATTTGCCACTTCGCTGTACAAGTACAGCTTGCTATCAGATCTCAGCATAATGACAGTCCGGATTTGCCTAAACTGTCTGCCTACATCCTTTCACCTGGACAACCAACGCCAGGCTGACATAACCTACTCCGTCCCTCCATCGCATTATAAACAAGTATCGGAATATTAACCGATTTCCCATCGACTACGCCTTTCGGCCTCGCCTTAGGGGTCGACTCACCCAGCCCCGATTAACGTTGGACTGGAACCCTTGATCTTCCGGCGTGCGAGCTTTTCACTCGCATTATCGTTACTCACGTCAGCATTCGCTCTTGTGATACCTCCAGCATGCCTTACGACACACCTTCACAGGCTTACACAACGCTCCCCTACCACTTGAAAACAAATTCAAATCCGCAGCTTCGGCTCCTAGTTTGAGCCCCGTTACATCTTCCGCGCGGGCCGACTCGACTAGTGAGCTATTACGCTTTCTTTAAAGGATGGCTGCTTCTAAGCCAACCTCCTAGCTGTCTATGCCTTCCCACCTCGTTTCCCACTTAACTAGGAATTTGGGGCCTTAGCTGGCGGTCTGGGTTGTTTCCCTCTCCACAATGGACGTTAGCACCCACTGTGTGTCTCCCGGATATCACTCATCGGTATTCGGAGTTTGCATCGGTTTGGTAAGTCGGTATGACCCCCTAGCCGAAACAGTGCTCTACCCCCAATGGTGTTCGTCCGAGGCGCTACCTAAATAGCTTTCGGGGAGAACCAGCTATCACCGAGTTTGATTAGCCTTTCACCCCTATCCACAAGTCATCCCCTAGCTTTTCAACGATAGTGGGTTCGGTCCTCCGGTGCCTGTTACGGCACTTTCAACCTGCTCATGGATAGATCACTCGGTTTCGGGTCTATGCCCTGCAACTAAACGCCCTATTAAGACTCGGTTTCCCTACGGCTCCCCTAAACGGTTAACCTTGCTACAGAACATAAGTCGCTGACCCATTATACAAAAGGTACGCGGTCACCCTAATAAATTAAGGCTCCCACTGCTTGTACGCACACGGTTTCAGGTTCTATTTCACTCCCCTCACAGGGGTTCTTTTCGCCTTTCCCTCACGGTACTGGTTCACTATCGGTCAGTCAGGAGTATTTAGCCTTGGAGGATGGTCCCCCCATCTTCAAACAGGATTTCTCGTGTCCCGCCCTACTTAATATGTTAACGCTAATGTTTCGAATACAGGACTATCACCTACTACGGTCAGCTTTCCCACGCTGTTCTTCTACATTAGCATTAATCGGCTTCTCCCCGTTCGCTCGCCGCTACTTGGGGAATCTCATTTGATGTCTTTTCCTAAGGGTACTGAGATGTTTCACTTCCCCTCGTTTGCCTCTTGTACAAGTACAAGATACCTACCTTATGGTAGGTGGGTTTCCCCATTCAGAAATCTCCGGATCACAGGATATTGCCGCCTCCCCGAAGCTTATCGCAGGCTGTCACGTCTTTCATCGCCTCTGACTGCCAAGGCATCCACCATGTGCGCTTCATTACTTGACCATACAACCCCAAGTAGTCTTTCTCTATAAATAGAGTTAGATTTCTAAGTGCTATATAAGTCTAATTATGATAACGATATCACCTAATTTTATACGCTTGATTCAGTTCTCTTTACTTTTTTAATAACTCACCACTGGGATAACAACTGATGTCGTTAAGTAGTGAGTTATTAAGGTTAGAAACAACGCGTGAACACGTGTTCCTAACCCAGACTCATATCTATGTTTTTAAATAGTCTCTGTGCTCTCGTCGAGTCACAGATTCTGTATAAAACAGAAAGAAGTAATCTTGTCTTTACTAAGACGAATCACTTGTTTCTATTTGATACCTATTTATTTATTAGCATCTAAAGAAGTTTATTATGTGGTGGAGCCAAACGGAGTCGAACCGTTGACCTCCTGCGTGCAAGGCAGGCGCTCTACCAACTGAGCTATGGCCCCTAATAATGGTAGGCCTGGGCAGACTTGAACTGCCGACCCCCGCGTTATCAACACGGTGCTCTAACCAGCTGAGCTACAGGCCTGTACGAGGCATATACCTCTAGCTAATAAACTAGCTTAAACTAAAGAACAACTTGTTGTGAATTCTTGCTGACCGAATGCCATCTATAAGGAGGTGATCCAGCCGCAGGTTCCCCTACGGCTACCTTGTTACGACTTCACCCCAGTCATCAACCACACCGTGGTGAACGCTCCCCCGAAGGTTAAGCTATCCACTTCTGGTGCAATCAACTCCCATGGTGTGACGGGCGGTGTGTACAAGGCCCGGGAACGTATTCACCGCGGCATTCTGATCCGCGATTACTAGCGATTCCTACTTCATGGAGTCGAGTTGCAGACTCCAATCTGGACTACGATAGGCTTTTTGAGATTCGCATCACATCGCTGTGTAGCTGCCCTCTGTACCTACCATTGTAGCACGTGTGTAGCCCTGGTCGTAAGGGCCATGATGACTTGACGTCGTCCCCGCCTTCCTCCAGTTTGTCACTGGCAGTATCCTTAGAGTTCCCGGCTTAACCCGCTGGTAACTAAGGACAAGGGTTGCGCTCGTTGCGGGACTTAACCCAACATCTCACGACACGAGCTGACGACAGCCATGCAGCACCTGTATTCTAATTCCCGAAGGCACTCCCGCATCTCTGCAGGATTCTAGATATGTCAAGACCAGGTAAGGTTCTTCGCGTTGCATCGAATTAAACCACATGCTCCACCGCTTGTGCGGGCCCCCGTCAATTCATTTGAGTTTTAACCTTGCGGCCGTACTCCCCAGGCGGTCTACTTATTGCGTTAGCTGCGTCACTAAGTCCTCAAGGGACCCAACGACTAGTAGACATCGTTTACGGCGTGGACTACCAGGGTATCTAATCCTGTTTGCTACCCACGCTTTCGAGCCTCAGTGTCAGTATTATGCCAGAAGGCTGCCTTCGCCATCGGTATTCCTCCAGATCTCTACGCATTTCACCGCTACACCTGGAATTCTACCTTCCTCTCACATACTCTAGCTCAACAGTATCAGATGCAGTTCCCAGGTTGAGCCCGGGGATTTCACATCTGACTTATCGAGCCACCTACGCTCCCTTTACGCCCAGTAATTCCGATTAACGCTTGCACCCTCTGTATTACCGCGGCTGCTGGCACAGAGTTAGCCGGTGCTTATTCTGCAGCTAATGTCATCGTCCGTGGGTATTAACCACGGAGTCTTCTTCACTGCTTAAAGTGCTTTACAACCAAAAGGCCTTCTTCACACACGCGGCATGGCTGGATCAGGGTTTCCCCCATTGTCCAATATTCCCCACTGCTGCCTCCCGTAGGAGTCCGGGCCGTGTCTCAGTCCCGGTGTGGCTGATCATCCTCTCAGACCAGCTACAGATCGTCGCCATGGTAGGCCTTTACCCCACCATCTAGCTAATCCGACTTAGGCTCATCTAATAGCGAGAGCAGTAAACTGCCCCCTTTCTCCCGTAGGTCGTATGCGGTATTAATACGAGTTTCCCCGTGCTATCCCCCACTACTAGGTAGATTCCTAAGTATTACTCACCCGTCCGCCGCTCGACGCCTGATAGCAAGCTATCATCGTTTCCGCTCGACTTGCATGTGTTAAGCCTGCCGCCAGCGTTCAATCTGAGCCATGATCAAACTCTTCAGTTTAATCTTGCTATGAAGTCCTTTAAAGAGACTTCTGAACTTGGCTCATCTAATCTGGCAAAATCGCTAAAAATTATGTTCGTAATGAATTAACTTTGAGTTTTTTTACTGTCTTAAATGATAATTTTTATAGTTAGAATGAACTCCGAAAAGGAGTTAAAACCAACTTTATTTTTTAGCATTCTGAATCAGCAAAAATCCACACAAGTTGTTCTTTAGTTATGCTTTTAAATAATGTCTCTACTGTCGTCCAGTAAGAGTATTCTTACTAAATATGCTAAACCAATCTGGCTTATCCTATTTAGCGAGCTGACCATCATATCATGTTTTAATAGTCTGTCAACTTCTTTTCTTAATTTGTTTC
>NZ_VOBE01000011.1:0-14810 GCF_008369225.1 Psychrobacter sp. ANT_H59 | reverse complement strand
TGATGATGGGTGATATGCCATTATGGGGCGTTTCTGTAGACGATTTAGGCTATCAGTTTGATGACGATCAGATTAATTATGAGGTTAGTACTTGGTATGGCCTAGATGAGCGCCGCCTCTCTTTACGTAGTGAAGGCAGTATTCAGACCAAAGATGATAAAGACATTGATAGTCTGACCTCATTATCTTACTGGAAGCCGCTAAGTATTTTTTGGAATGGCGAAGCAGGGGTCGCTTATGATACCAAGAATGACAAGCCTGCACTTATGGCTGGTATTATCGGCACAATGCCTTACTTTATTGAAACAGATGCTAGAGCATATCTCTACACCGATGGTCAAGTCAGGCTTGATCTTGGTGCAGAATATGAATGGCGTTTGAGTCAGCACTGGGTTGTGATACCGGAAGTTGGTCTGTCAGCTTTTAGTAAAGACGATATTGACAACCATATCACCAAGGGTTTCAATGAATTAGAGACTGAAGTTAGGCTGACTTATGAAACCTTAGGTCGTCAACTGGCACCTTACGTCGGTGTGAGCTATGAGACGGCTCTTGGCAGTGCTCGTGGTCAGCGGCGTCAAGAAAATGAATCGGTGGATAGCAGTAGTTTGACTGCCGGTGTTAAATTCTGGTTCTAACATTGTCAAAATTATAGGAGATATATTATGAAGGCTTCTGATCAAAACAGCATGAATCATCAAAACCATCAACAAGGCATGAATCCTTATGTGAAGTTCACTTTGATGATTCTGACGTCTACGATTGTAATGTTTATCATGATGTATTTTAATACCTATCAATTGGATCATGTTTATTTTAGTGAGACTCGAGCTTATATGGCGCTCTACATGGGTGCCGGTATGGCCGTCATTATGCTGGCCTTTATGGGTAATATGTATAAGAAGACCAAGATAAATCTACTGGTTTATGGAATAAGTGTAGTGATGTTTGCTGTAGGTATTTGGGGTGTTAGATCGCAGCAAACGGTCGATCAAGTCGATTGGATGCAAGCCATGATACCGCATCACTCGATTGCCATTTTGACCAGCTCAAGAGCAAATATCGAAGATCCGCGAGTACGAAAATTGGCGGATGATATCATTAAAGCGCAAAAGCGTGAAATCGCTGAGATGCAAGCGCTGATCGAAGAGCTGGAATAGACGGCTATATATAGAGGTATGGCAAGCTAAGAGATTGGTTATGAAAAAAAGGCGATATCTGGTATCAGCGCTATAGTCTCCGCTGGTACCTTCACCTTAAAAGGACAGATTGCACAGATAATTAATATGATTTTTTACCTACCCCTTCAACTGCAGTAACTGCTCTTTGTTTTACTGTTCTTATTTCAAAACCTCTTATTCCTATATCGAAATATTCAATATCTGTAGATTGCTATTCTTGAGTGATAGTAAGCATCTAAAAGTATACGCTCGCCCACCACTGTCAATATGAGTGCTATGAGTCTTGGAGAAATACTATGATGGAAGGCATGGGTTGGGGTTGGATGGTTCTCTGCTTATTGTTTGCGCTACTATTTTTTGCTGTGCTCGTGTTGACGGTTACGACGTTTCTTAAATATCTACGTAAACCTCATAATAAATAACTAAATTCTGCAGCAGAAAAACAGTATCCAGATGAAATTCGGATAGAGCTTAAGAGTCTGTTTACTATCCTCAAGGAGTGAGTTTATGCAATATGATATTCATGTAGAAAACAGGAAAAGTAAGCCATGAATGAGTTGCTTAATAACGCTGGATAATGGGGTCTCGCACTAATGATTATTGTCTTAACTTTCTAATTCTTCTACCGTTATTTCGCTAAGCAATGTTAATACAGCATAAAGATTTTACTTACACTGCTTCTTTATATTTAGAACGGACAGATGGACGGTTGATGAGTTTAAGCTTGAACGACATTGCGTAAGAACCAGGAGAATTAAGATGGCCAAATCAAACTTAACAACAAGTATTTTAAGAATTGCTCCAGTGGGTAACAGTATGTCTTTGTTTCTACTCATCAGCTATCTGTTGTGCATAGGCTTTGGTCTACTCGCACCTAAGCAGATAAGCATGCATGAGGCTTGGGCACCGCTGCTACCTGGTTTTGAGTGGTTAACCTGGTCAGGATTTCTGATTGGGCTTGTCGAATCCTATCTTTATGGTTGGTATTTTGCGATTGTATTTGTGCCGCTATACCGCTGGTTTGCTAAAGCACGATAAAAATTAGCAGTCAGAAAATCTCTTGGGTTCAAGTAAAAATTAATTAAAGAGTTGGAGTGATCACAGTTTAGATTAAGGAGAAATAATAATGAATGGGTCAATGCATGGCATGATGAACGGCTCAATGATGCAGAGTATGGGCTGGGTTATGATGCTTATCTGTTTGTTATTCATCTTACTGCTTTTCGCAGTACTAGTATTAACCATCAAGGCTCTGCTCAAGTATTTGCGTAATAAAGACTAAATTCCAATTAAAAAGTATAAAAAATAATTTTAGAGACTTTTAGATTAATCATTAGATGAATAGCAATCGAGGATTGATGATAGTGCTTTAAAATCTGTACTTATTATCAATATTTATTGTCTTCAAGGAGTGGTCTTATGAAACATATTGCCGATGAAAAATCTATCAAAGGTGGTCAGTACGATAAAGTACCAGAAAATTATAGTGGTACGGTTTATATCTGCCCGATGCATCCAGAGGTTAGAGATACTGAAAAAAGTGACTGCCCAATATGTGGCATGTTTCTGAAACCTGAAGACGAGGTTGCTGAATCCAATAACCATGAAGATAGTCATGCGCATTGTCATGGAGCGGATGCTAATAATAGTAATGAGGTAAATTCTGTCGAAGACGACAAGTACGACAAGATACCGGAAAATTATAGCGGTACGGTCTATATTTGTCCTATGCATCCAGAAGTAAGAGATGTTGAAAAAAGTGACTGCCCAATATGTGGCATGTTTCTTAAACCTGAAGACGAGGTTGCTGAATCCAACAACCATGAAGATAGTCATGCGCATTGTCATGGAAAGGATACTGATAGTAGCGCAGTAAAATCTGTTAAAGGCGGTAAATACGATAAAGTACCTGCTGATTACGGAGGCACGGTATACACCTGTCCTATGCATCCAGAAGTAAGAGACGTTAGAAATAGCGGTTGTCCGATATGTGGTATGGCGCTTGAGCCCGAAACGCTTACTATTGGTGAAGAAGACACCTCAGAGCTTGACGATATGACTCGTCGTTTTTGGATATGTACCGTGTTGACTGTACCGCTATTAATATATGTGATGAGCGGTATGTTTGACGTAAACGTAGTTAATTTTAGTCAGTATGGTATCTCTTCAAAGATCTTGCAATGGGCTGAGTTAGTGCTTGCGACCCCTGTAGTGCTTTGGGGCGCCGCCCCGTTTTTCGTCCGTGGCTGGCAGTCTATAAAAAGCCGCAATCTAAACATGTTTACCTTGATTGCGATCGGCGTAGGCGCTGCTTATATTTTTAGTATTGTCGCGACCTTTTTTCCCGATATTTTCCCAGACAGTTTCAGAGATGCCTCTGGTCAAGTCGGAGTCTACTATGAAGCCGCAGCGGTCATTGTGACCTTGGTGCTACTGGGTCAAGTATTAGAGCTCAAAGCTAGAAGTCAAACTTCAGGTGCGATTCGAGCGTTGCTTGAGCTCGCACCACCAACCGCAAGACGTGTTGATGAAAACGGTGAAGAAGTCGAAGTCTCCCTTGATGAGGTCGTCACTGGCGATAAGCTACGGGTTAAACCAGGTGAGAAACTACCCGTAGATGGTACAGTGATCGATGGTAATAGTAATGTTGACGAATCAATGGTAACGGGTGAGCCAATCCCTGTATCAAAAGTAGCAGGAGACACGGTTACCGGTGGCACAGTGAACGGTACGGGAACACTATTAATTAAAGCGGTCAATGTTGGAGCAGATTCAGTATTATCTAAAATTGTACAAATGGTTGCCGAAGCCCAGCGTAGCCGCGCACCTATACAGAAATTGGTAGATAAGGTAGCTGGGTGGTTCGTACCGATCGTGCTTATCTGCTCCGTCATTACCTTTATTGTCTGGGCGATATTCGGCCCTGAGCCCGCTATGGCCTATGCTTTGGTTAACGCGATTGCGGTACTGATTATTGCTTGTCCTTGTGCCCTTGGTCTAGCAACGCCGATGTCCATTATGGTTGGTACTGGCAAAGGCGCGCAAAACGGCGTCCTCATCAAAAATGCTGAAGCGTTAGAGAGTATGGAAAAAGTCGATACCATTGTCGTCGACAAGACCGGAACACTGACCGCTGGTAAGCCCGAGCTTACCGCAATTGATGCGCAGGTAGGTCAAGATGAAGACGAGTTCCTCGCATTGGTAGCCTCAGTAGAAAGTGCAAGCGAGCATCCTTTAGCAGAAGCTATCGTTAGAGCGGCTCAAGAAAGATCACTCATTATTCCTAAAGCTACTGACTTTAATTCGACTACTGGCGAAGGCGTACAAGCCGTGGTCGATGGTAAGAAAGTCGCTATTGGTAACTCTAAGCTTATGGAAAGCCTAAATAGTTTTGATAAGGAGTTGTCCACTAAAGCTGATGTCCGTAGAAAAGACGGTGAAACGGTAATGTTTGTGGCTATAGACGGTAAAGCTGCTGGTATTATTTCAGTTGCTGACCCTATTAAACCAAGCACCAAAGAGGCTATTTCACTGCTTCATGACGCAGGTTTAAAAGTTGTGATGCTAACCGGTGACAACGAAAAAACTGCGCAGGCAGTCGCTAATAAATTAGGTATTGATGAAGTTCATGCCGATGTCTCACCAGAGGATAAAAACCGTATCGTCAAAGAAATGCAAGACAGCGGTAAATTGGTAGCTATGGCAGGTGATGGTATCAACGACGCACCAGCGCTAGCGCAAGCCAATGTTGGTATCGCTATGGGAACGGGTACCGATGTGGCGATGGAGAGTGCGGGTATTACCCTGCTAAAAGGTGATTTAATGGGAATTGCAAAAGCTTATAAGCTTAGCCACGCCACCATGCGCAATATCAGACAGAACCTGTTTTTTGCCTTTATCTACAATGCACTTGGTGTTCCTATTGCCGCAGGTGTGCTCTATCCCATATTTGGGCTTCTACTCAGTCCAATGATAGCAGCGGCAGCTATGAGCTTGTCGTCATTCTCGGTGATTGCTAACGCGCTGCGATTGCGCCGTTTGAAACTGTAATTCTGGTACGGTGAAGAGGGTTCTAAAGCACACTTACACAGACTGGTCTAAACAAGATCTCAACATATAAGGATACCGTGATGGGCAGTTTTTCGATTACACATTGGCTGATTTTATTGGTGGTAGTGGTTGTCGTATTTGGCACCGCTAAGCTTAAAAATGCGGGTAAAGATTTAGGCGGCGCGGTAAAAGGGTTTAAAGAAGCGGTCAAAGATGAAGAGACCGAACACGCGCGTAAGAATCGAGTGCTTGATCATGAAAATAGTACGTCAACTTCAGATATCGATTTAAATACACAGGCAGGCACTCAGGTTGACGATATAGAAATCAGACCTGTCATCACTGATGATCAGCCTAAAGTATGAAGCGCGCCGCTTATAAATAGCGGCACTAAGTAGTCTATTAATATATGTGACTGTTATGTTTGATATCGGATTTTCCGAATTACTCTTGTTTGGCGTCATAGCCTTGATCGTATTGGGCCCAGAAAAACTGCCGCAAGCCGCACGTACCGCTGGGCAATGGTATGCCAAACTGCGCCGTACAGTATCCACGCTACAGTCTGAAATAGAGTCTGAGCTTGATCTGGCTGAAACACGGAAACAAATGCAAGATGAGCTGGCGAAAATCCGTCAGACTGAGACAGATATGAAGCGTGAGCTGTCAGAGATGCGCGGTAGTATGCAAAAATTTGAAGACTCACAGAACCAAAGCTCAGACGCTTCACATCAGCCAGTCACTCCTGATGAGCAAGATCATCAGCCCAATAGCGCCTCCTCCTTAACCAAACAGGAGGCAGATAAATGAATCTGTTTAAACGACAAAAAAGCCGGCAACAAAAGATAGCGGATACAGAGCTTGAGGCGACAATAGACGCCGCTGATAATAATAAGTCTGATGATGCATTAAGTGCACTTGGCGACATGCCTATTACGGCGCACTTGATAGAGCTACGCGCCCACTTAATCAAAATATGCATAACCATTTTAATCATATTTTTAGCATTGGTAGGGTTTTCACGTGAGCTCTATACGCTGCTATCAGACCCTTTGGTCGCTCAGTTGCCTGCTAATTCGACTATGATTGCCACCGATATCACCTCAAACTTTATGGCACCCATTCGTTTGACGATTTTTGTCGCTGCATTTTTAGCGATGCCTTATATCTTGTATCAAATTTGGTCATTCGTCGCGCCTGGTCTTTATAAAAAAGAGAGGAAAATAGCCATTCCAGTGCTACTGTCTTCGATATTTCTATTTTATACGGGTGTTGCTTTCGCCTATTTTGTTGTACTCAAAAGCGTCTTAAAGTTTTTTATCTTGTTTGCGCCGCAGAACGTCATACCGATGACCGATATTGACAGCTATCTGAGCTTTGCCCTCAAGTTGTTTATGGTGTTTGGGATCACTTTTGAGATTCCAGTGGTTACCTTATTACTAATAATGGTCGGAATCGTTTCTACTCAGAGTTTAGAAGATAAGCGTCGTTATATCATTGTGGGCTGTTTTGGAGTGGCAGCGGTAGTGACACCGCCCGATGGGGTATCTATGCTGTTACTGGCGATTCCAATGTGGCTATTATTCGAGTTAGGTTTACTCTTAGCAAAGATATTAATTAAAAATGAACGAAATAACGATTTAGCTGCAGGAAATGAGATATCAGAAAGTAGCTAGCATCACCTTAAACACACCAAACACCTCTTTTTTTACTGTTCATATAGATTATATCGGCACGATTACTCTACTTAGCGACGGAATTTAAATGGAACATCTAACTAGTAATAACGAAAAGAATGACGGTCTTGCAAATCGACTGAATCAAGAGTGCTACTGCGTTACTCTCGATCGTAAAGCGCTCAATACAAGCCTTCAACATCAATTGGTAGAGACTAGAAACAATCCAATAGGAGCGAACGAGCTTAATAAGCTTTTTTCAGCAACACCAGTCTTCGTTCCCAAAATAGAGATAGAGGCGATGGAGCGGATCGTCGAAGCTATCGAGTCAGCTGCCAAACTACCGCCTTATCAAGAGCAAGTGCTGTCGTGGGCACCAGAAATAGCTGCTTTCGATCCAGGTCCAATAGGGGCCCTCATGGGTTATGACTTTCACTTGGGTAGCGATGGACCTCAGCTCATCGAGGTCAATACCAATGCCGGTGGCGCATTTCTGAATGTGTTGCTCGCTCGCGCACAAAAGCGCTGTTGCAACCCCTCAGAGCAAAGCGCTGCAACCAATCAAATGCTAGATAGGTTCGAGACAGCCGTATTTGATATGTTCAAACAGGAATGGCAGCGACAGTCCGCTGTTTCTATGCCCAACCGGATAGCCATCGTAGATAATGATCCTAAAAGCCAGTTCATGTTTTTAGAGTTCCAGTTAGCCTGTCAACTGCTCCAAGCCAGGGGTATTGATACTGTGATACTCGATCCCTCTGAACTCGAGTATGTCGACGGTGCGTTGACAGCCCATGGTCAAAAAATTGATATGGTCTACAATCGGCTTGTTGACTTCGCATTCGAGGATCCTGACCATGCGCTGCTCAAACGTGCGTATCTAGAAGGCGCTGTGGTGGTGACGCCCAACCCCCGCGTACATGCTATGTTGGCCAACAAGCAAAACCTGACCTTGTTATCCGACTCCCAAACACTCCGCACTTGGGGGCTGGATGAAGCTGCAGTGAGGTACCTCGAAAGGTCTGTACCAAGGACTAAGATTGTATCAAGAGACGATGAAGCAGAGTTGTGGCATGCTCGGCGACAACTGTTTTTCAAGCCAGTTTCTGGCTATGGAAGCAAAGGCGTCTATCGCGGTAGCAAACTGACTCGACGCGTCTTCGAGAATATTTTGGATGAAGATTATATCGCCCAAACCTTCGTTCCTGCAACAGAGCGATCAATAAAGATTGATGACATCGTAACCACGAGAAAGGTGGATATACGTCTTTATACCTATGGTGGACAACTGCTGCTACCTGCTGCGCGTGTATATCAAGGTCAGACAACTAACTTCCGCACGCCAGGGGGTGGGTTCGCGCCTGTCTTTCAGGTGTGATCGTCTAGGTCTTATTTAGGTAGCGCTAGGCTGTTATAAGTCCGGTTGACTAATTCAATATTTTTCTTACCTAGCAAAAGATGGTTGTATATTTATGATTGTCTATTACTTTCGGCACGCTTTTTAAAACACTTCGAAATCAATTGGAGCTAGAGATAGCAGTAAATTTCAATAGTTTCCAATAATAAAGATCCAACCGTTACAGTGAACTTAAATCATATTAGAGTAAACAGGGTTAGACCGTATGTTAATCACAGAATTGGGTTATTTTGCCTTGCTGGCCGCATTTGTATTAGCGATTTTGCAGGTAATATTGCCAACTATTGGCGTTATGCGTGACCATGTTGCTTGGCAGCGTTTGGCACCGAGCTTGGCATGGGCGCAATTTGCCGCCATGATTACCTCTTTTGGCGCTTTGATGGCAGGCTTTTATTATAATGATTTTAGCCTTGTGTATGTGTCGCAGCACTCGAACACCTTGCTGCCTTGGTATTACAAGTTATCAGCAACGTGGGGCGGACACGAAGGCTCGCTACTGCTATGGATGACGATCATGGCAACGTGGTGTGCCTTGGTCTCCTACTTTAGTCGCGGACTGCCATTATCAATGCGCGCGCGTGTCTTGGTGATATTGGCTGGCGTACAGTTAATGATGCTGACGATGCTTATTTTTACCTCGTCACCATTTGATCGTACTCTGCCAAATCTGCCAGTTGATGGCGCTGACTTAAACCCTCTTCTACAAGATTTTGGTTTGATTTTTCATCCGCCGATGCTGTATATGGGCTATGTCGGTATGGTTGTGCCATTTGCATTCTGTATGGCAGCACTGTGGGAAGGGCGCTTAGATGCGGTCTGGACACGTTGGTCACGTCCATGGGCATTGGCTGCTTGGGGCTTTTTAACCATTGGTATCGCACTGGGTTCGTGGTGGGCGTATTACGAGCTTGGTTGGGGCGGTTGGTGGTTCTGGGATCCGGTCGAAAACGCTTCGCTGATGCCTTGGCTAGCGGGTTTGGCATTACTACATTCGTTGGCAGTGACTGAAAAGCGCGGCGTCTTTAAAGCGTGGACAATCATGCTGGCAATTTTTGCTTTTGCCTTAAGTTTACTAGGCACCTTCTTAGTACGCTCTGGGGTTATTACCTCGGTGCATTCGTTTGCCGCTGACCCCACTCGTGGTCTGGTAATTTTAGTGATTCTTGGCATCATCGTCGGTGGTGGTTTGCTGATGTTTGCGCTACGTGGCTGGCGCTTGACCATTGAGAGTCAGTATCAACTGGTTTCCCGTGAGTCATTTTTAGTGATTAACAACGTCATTATTTTGATTGCGACGTTAGTAGTATTGCTTGGTACGCTCTATCCTATCATTGCCGACGCCTTTAGCTTAGGTCAAGTATCCGTAGGTGCGCCTTACTTTAATGCGCTATTTGTACCGCTGACTTGGCTGCTGATGCTAGCGATGGGTATGGGTTCTAATATCCGCTGGAAAAAAGACAGCCGCCCGCTATTGGGCGTTGGTATGGTTATTGCGGCAAGTAGTCTAATACTAGCCGCGGTTATTACTTATTTTGTCAGTCCATCTGCCATGCTTAATATTGGTGTGACGTTAGCAGTAAGTTTTTGGGTACTGTTCTGGATGGTGGTTGATTTCAAAGACAAGACCAAAAATGCACCAAGCTTTTTGCAAGGCTTAAGTAAGCTGCGTCTAAGTTACTGGGGTCAGCAAACGGCACATATTGGCGTGATTGTAGCGGTCATCGGTGTCGCCTTTACCAGTACGTTAAGTATTGAGCGCGATGTGGCATTGAGTATTGGCGAAACGGTCCATGTCCAAGGTTACGACTTCACCGTTAAAGACTTCCGTGAAGTCAAAGGCAGTAACTATGATGCGACCCAAGCTGAGGTCGAAGTGAGTAAAGATGGCCGTGGTGTGACTACGTTATACCCTGAAAAACGCAATTACATTATTAGCATGATGCCAATGACCGAAGCAGCGATTGATGACAGTCTGATGCGTGATGTGTACGTCGCACTTGGCGAACCTATCGCTGAAGGCAGTAATAAATGGGCAGTACGTATTTATGTGAAGCCATTGATTCGTTGGATATGGCTTGGCGCTATTATTATGGCCTTGGGTGGTTTGCTGAGTATGCTAGATAGACGCTATCGTTTCAAAACAACCAAAACAGCGGCGCAAATCGCAGCGAGTAAGTCAGGTTTTGCGACGGTTGCTGATTTGGATGTTAAAGACGCGACAGATGCTACGGCAATAATAGGGGAGAAATAAGATGACTGAGTCAGATAAATCTTCCCAACAAAATCCTGAGCAAAAGGGCACTCAAACGATGAAAAAAAGCCAAATTAGAATATGGTTTTTGATTCCACTGGTTATCTTTGCTGCTTTTATGGTCATGCTTTATTTCCGTTTAGGTCAGCCAACCGAAATTGTGACTAATACCGCACTTGAGCGTCCAGTACCAGCTTTTGAGCTGCCATTATTATCTGATACTAGTCGTATTATGACCAATGACAACCTACCTGATGAGCCGTTTTTGATGAATATTTGGGGCTCTTGGTGTCCAACTTGTATCATTGAGCATCCTTTTTTAATGCAGTTAGAGGAGCGCGGTGTCAATCTTGTAGGCGTGAACTATAAAGACGATATTGGCGATGCATTCAGTTATCTGAACCGTGGCGGTGATCCGTTTTCGATGTCTATCCAAGATTTATCCGGTCAGTTTGCCTTAGATTTGGGTTTGACCGGTGCGCCTGAGACTTTCACTGTTGATGGTGAAGGCGTTATTCGTCAGCATATCATTGGTGAGATTAACGAGAGTAACTGGCAAGGTCGTATTGAGCCTTGCTTAACTGTACTCAATGATGCCAATGATAATAACGTCAGTCCAGATGCGAGTCAGGTTGAAGAGGTGTGCAAATGATAGCTCATCATATAAAAGCCATTACGCTAAAGACAGCGAGCTTAATACTTGCCTGTCTTCTAAGTGTGACCAGCTATGCGGCGATTGAAGTCTATGATTTTGACTCTGTCCAACAAGAGGCTCAGTATCGCGGTCTTATCGAAGAGCTGCGTTGCCCAAAATGCCAAAACCAAAACTTGGCAGGTTCTGATGCGCCCATTGCGCAAGATTTAAAGCAAAAAGTCTATGATTTGATTAAAGACAGACGTAGTGATGCGGAGATCCGGGATTATATGCAGGATCGTTATGGCGACTTTATCACTTATAAGCCACCCATCCGTCCTTCAACGTGGATCTTGTGGTTTTTTCCGCCATTATTATTGATTACATTAATTGCTGGTTGGTTTTGGCAAAGCAAGCGCCGTCAGCGTGTCGCTAGTGGTCAAAGCGGTATGATAGTAGACAGTGCTGCTACGTTATCAGCAGCAGAAAAAGCGGAGCTTGATCGTCTGCTATCGCGTGCCGATTCTAATGATAGCGTCACTAGAATGAATAATGACATCACAAGCATAGAGGACAAAAAATGACCCTATTTTCTACTTTTGGCTTATTTATTGCCCTAAGCTTATTTATTGCGCTGATACTGGCCGTCATCGTTATCATGCCATGGTTGCGAGCGTCACGCTTACGAGAGAACCCTGTCGATAACCAGTTACTAGATATCAATATCGCCGTCTTTCGTGAGCGTTTGATAGAATTGCAGTCGGATAAAGACAATGGCACGATTGATGACGCCCATTATCAAAATCAAAAAACGGAGCTTGAGCGTCAGCTATTGGATGCTCAGCGTGAAGTGACACCGATGGTCGCACCTGGTATCAAGAGCCGTTTGATTATCATGCTATGGGTCCCTGTATTGGCAGGACTGGCTTACTTCTTGGTCGGTGACCGTACACCGGTATTTGACTTGTGGACAGCAGAAGACAAAGTTGCACAAGTAGCCGATGATTTATTAACGGGTAAGATTGACCAGCCACCATCTTGGGCGATTGAAGATGGCACGCAATTAATCAGCGCGATGCAGACCAACGTTTATCGTCATGCCGATGATCCTGATCGCTGGATGCGTTTGTCAGAGCTGTTCTTATCGTTGGAAGCGACCGATTCAGCGATTGAAGCTTTGTCACGCGCTTACCGTCTGTCGCCAGACAATGAAGAGATTGCGACCACTTATGCGCAGATTAGCTTTTTTGCTAATAAGGGTCAGCTTGATGCCAGTAGCCGCCGTGTATTGCAAGATGTGCTTGCCAAAAATCCGCAACATGAAGGTGCGCAGATGCTGATGGCAATGGGCGAGGCGCGTGGTAGTAACTTTACCGAAGCACAAGGTTGGATTAAACGTTTACGTGAGAGTATTGCTGCCAAGCCTGGCGACCATACTAAAGCACTAGCGAGCCTTGATGAGTTAAGTGCCAATGTCACCGCGCAAGAGCAGCAAGCCTCGCAAGGTATTGAAGTGACCGTCTCTATTGATGCTAGCTTGTTGCCACTGGTTAAAGCTGACGATGTATTGTTTGTCGCGATACGCGATGTTAAAGGTGGTCCGCCGTATGCTGCTAAGCGTTTACCGATTAGCATTATCAAGCAGGGTAAAGCCAGTATCCGTTTAAGCGATCTTGATGCGATGATGCCAGAGCGCACGTTACAATCTGCCCGTAGCGACAAAACTCAGTTAGCAGTCGTTGCTCGTATCAGCCATAGTGGCAATGCCATAGCAGAGTCAGGTGACTTATCGGGTAATCCGATAGTGATTAGCGCTGAACAGACTCAGGTTAATATTGAAATCAATCAACAGACCCCCTAATAAATAATTATTACAGTAAGTTTCATAATACTAGAACCGTATGTAGGACGGCTTTTGAAAGTGGCGCTATCAGTAGCTGTATAACCTATTAGTAAAGAAGTAAAAAACGGCTATGGTGTTTTGCTAGTGAAATAATTGGACGGATGACTATAGAAAGTCTTGATTAAACACAACAGACAGCTCATTTGCAGCTTCCCGCAGAAGAGGTATATGACTTAATAACTCTACTAAATACTTTTTAACAGTGGGACCATGAGTAAATACGGTGGTAAAGGTTTGCTTGCTGCTCACCATTTAGAATTAGTACCGCACAGGCAACCATGCCTCGAATAAACTCTTAGTTATCTATCCCTATCTGAGTATCACGCGTTTCAGCTATGGTCCGCGTAGCTTGTTTTTACATCAGTATTGTTAGCTCTAGCAGTGATAATGCATATATTCACTGTCAGATAACTTTGGTTTAATTTAAAATAAAATCATGACGTTTTGGACAATCATCACTACGCCACTAATGACCATTAATAGGATCAGCATCACTCTAAACTGCCTGATATTCATACCTGCTAAAAACCGCTTCCCAATTATATTGCCAACCACAGCACCAAGCCCTAAAGCAAAGCCATAAATCCAAAGATTAGCAGTCAATACACCAAAAAAAGTATAACTACCAATCTGAGCCAATCCTACAAAGAATGAATTGGCTGTTTTAGTAGCGATTAAATCTTCTTTTTGTAATCTCGTATTCATATAGAAAGGATTGAGCACAGGACCCAAACCGCCGACGAGTGTGCTAATGAACGCAGTGATAAAACCTAAAGGCACAAAACCCAGTTTAGGCATATTAAAAGATTTTTCTACTTTGCCAAAACGATACTGCAAGACGGTAGATATCAAAAATGCACCAACTAATAATTGAATCCAGCTACCATCAAGACGGCTAAATAATAATGCAGCTAACCACGCGCCAATGATAGCGCTTGGCGCATAATACTTTATTAGCGACCACTCAATATGATGCCAAAATAAATAAAGACGCGAAGGACGACTAATGAAATTGCCTAAATTAATTACGGGTGGCGCAGCTGAGGTCCCTATCAGCGCAGAGGTGACAGGTATGAGTAAAAGCGCACCGCCACCTCCTGATATGGTGGAAACCACAAAAGCAATCATACCCGCCAAAAATAGCCCTGCAAGATGCCAATTAGGAATTGCTTGTAAAATATCGACCACGGTTAAGCTCCAACATTAACAGAAGGGAACGAGATTGTTTTAGAGCTACATTCTATCTAAAGTCACAATAAAACATCACCTGAAGCCGTCTACTTAGTAGTATTTTTCAGCTAAAACTCTAATCATACCCCCAAGGGAACCAGTTATTTTGCTCTTTAAATCTATTAATGGACCACTTAAAATAGATTATTTTAGGTGTTTATATTTATCAGAGCTTATTTACGAGCATCAACCAAAGAGCAAGATGCCAAGCGTACCAAAAATTAGCTCACACAGTTTGCTACTGATCATGGGCATAAAATTACTGCGTTCTATGTAGAGAATTAATCAGGGGCAAAGCTAGTACATCCGAAGCTGATAGCTATAACAACTAAACAAGCGAAGTGATACTCAAATACTCAAATACTCAAATACTCAAATACTCAAATACTCAAATACTCAAATACTCAAATACTCAAATACTCAAATACTCAAATACTCAAATACTCAAATACTCAAATACTCAAATACTCA
>NZ_VOBE01000010.1:0-31478 GCF_008369225.1 Psychrobacter sp. ANT_H59 | reverse complement strand
ACTCAAATACTCAAATACTCAAATACTCAAATACTCAAATACTCAAATACTCAAATACTCAAATACTCAAATACTCAAATACTCAAATACTCAAATACTCAAATACTCAAATACTCAAATACTCAAATACTCAAAATTATTTTGAGCGTCTGTATTAAGACTTGTCAAATTATAATGGTCTGTTATTAGCAGTTCCTTTGATACAGTCTGTTTTAAGTAGTTTATTAGCCTAATTAGGGCTAAGAACAATATTGATTACTTTTTAGGCTGGGATATCTCAGCCGGAAATTTTATAGTCGAATCATCATCGTAACGATGATATTTATACCAGATTGATTATTAAGGTAGACATACCTGCATATAAGAGTGTTTGCTTTACCTATTAAAATAATTTGTCTCGTCTTTAAAGGTCTCCACAACGACAGAGAAAATATCATCCCAAACCGCCTCATTTGCCAAAAACGGATAATCCTTAAGTAGCTTATTACTTTTAACGCCTTTATTCTGTAGCATGCTGCGAATGATTCTATCGGCATAGCTATTGGGCATCTCAACAATCTCTTTTATCGCCAGTCGTGCCTGGTCATGTTGTCTTAGGTACTGTGACTCGTTATGCATCTCTTTTTCAATAACATGAGCAATCAGTCCTGATAAGTACTGAACGTGAGGTGTCAGGTCCATAAATCGCCATGCAGGTTGAACAAGGTGACTGTCTTCAAAATTTAAATTTGAGCGAATACCATCAGGGTAAGTAACCGCCTGTTTATCAAAGCTGTAATGATCACGGATTTGCTTCATGAGCGGCACAGACACACGGTCTAAAATCTGATCATAGGCATGACGGTCTGAGGGATGCTCGGCAATGGCTTGTGATATAGGTAAGATAATGGGCTCATGAATAACCTGGTCTCGTCTGAGGACATCGTTAATTAAAAAGCGATGTATGCGACCATTGCCATCCGCTAGTGGATGAATATATACAAAAGCAAAGGAGGCAACAGCACTACGTATTAGTGCCGATTGTCCCTCGGTCTTTTCCATAAATGCCTGTAACCCTGCTAACTTATCAACAATGTCATCGGCAGGTGGGGCAATATAGTGCACAATCTCTTTAAAGCCATTGACCTGAGTATGCGACACAAAAACAGGAGATTGACGGATGCCATACTGCTGGATGACCGTTTTACTCCCCAATATCTCTTGTTGTAATTCTGCCAGTGATTTAGGATCAAGTGGAATGTCGCCCTCACCGGTGCGCCGTGCCATCACATCGGCAAAACGTTCAATACGTTTTAACTCTTTCCCTTCTCCCTCTATAGTAAAGCTGGCTTTACTCTCTCGTAGTGTCATCCATACGGAAGCGCGCATCAGTAAGTCTTGCCCAAACTCAGCGTTCAGCTTATCAACCATCGTGGCAATATCGAGTGCTGCCGCTTGCGTAAACGACTCTGTTTTCACCAGTTGAGGACAGAAATGACGGGTTCCTGCTAGATTGTCATTGATACGCCAGCGAGCGTTCTTGATAACCTGCGCAGGGCTTGAAGTAACCATCTTCTTAGCATCTAGAGCATCCACATAGTTACCGCCTAAATTGCTCGGTACTACTAACTGATGACCCATGAGCCATTCATACAAGAAAGCCATTCTACGGGCATAGCTGCCTGTGGGCTCAGCGTTTACCCATGCTTGTACGTCATCCGCACCTATCTGCTCAAATAGACGAGTCAGTAATTCTAAACTCAGTACTTCATGACGCATGTGAAATTGTAAGTGGGCAATGATAGTATCCAGTGGACGCGCCGTTTCCTGATAAGCGTTATGGATAACGTTACCCTCTTTATAGGTTTGCCTACGCCCACCGATACTACTGCTGACATATAAAGGGGAAACCAGATCAATGCTGGCATCACGGATAAGCCATGCTGCGCCAATAGGGTCTGAGGTGTGGGTATTTATCATGAGTGGCTCAAGCGATTATAGATAAGCCATTTTGCAGAAAAGCGATTATGAATGCAACATAATGATTATTATCAAGCCTTACTGCATTAAATCGATTTTTATATGATGTTGTGATAACTTTAAATCAAGATCAAAGTGCATGTTGAGTGGGCATAATAGATCGAGACTGAATGAGGTAAATACCCAGCTTCTAGCAAAGATACGTAGTATAAGAATTCCTATTTCTGTAAATAATGTCTTCTTGCCTCGCGTGTAAAGCCTTATATATCAGCTGTTTATAAACAAAAATAAAATATAGTACCCATCATAATAATGATGGGCTAATATTGAAAATAGCTCAGCTATTAGCCCTGCTTTAATACCCGATAAACGGTAGCTACCCCAACACCAACCGCCTTAGCGATTTCCTCTTTTCTCATATTGCCTTGACTGTCTAATTCTCTAATACGATTGTGTTTCGTTGTATTAGGCTTCTTACCAGTGGGCTTATAGCCACTGTTAGCCAATCCTTGCTTGATACGCTCTCTACGCTTGTCGTTATCAAGCTTTGCCATTGTTGCTAATAAGTCGATCAGCATATCGTTAATCACCCTGAGGATATCGCCTGTCATCCCTTCGCTGACCGTATGTGTAGTTGGTAGGTCTGCTACTACCAAACGCAAACCTTTATCTTTAATACGCTGTTTTAGGATTGCAAAATCATCTTGAGATAACCTGCTTAATCTGTCCACACTTTCAACCAGTAGAATGTCGCCTTCTTCAGCGTTATTGAGTAACAAAGTGAGTGCAGGTCTATCGAGCTTTGTTCCACTGAAATGCTCAACATATTCAACATGGTTATCATCATAACTTGTACTGAAAGCTACTAAATCAGCTAATGCTCTGTTAGCGTCTTGATCCTTAGTGCTGGCTCTCACATAAATACGAACGGTCATAACGCCACCTCTATTACTTAGACTTAACAATTAATGTTCATTGATAATAGCAAGATATTACTATCATTTAATTTCAAAGACAAGTCTAATGATAGATAAATTATCATTTAAAGGTTTTATATTTTAGGTATAGTCAAATGATAGGAAAAAAGCACAGAAACCAGTCCTATAATTCAAAAGTCTGTTATAGATGGTTCCGTATTAACAGTCTACTTTAAGTAGTCTGTTAATAGGCTTAAAGGGTGAAACAGCTGGTTCCCTTGAGGTATAATCTAATCAAACCTATTGAAATAGCTCATCTAGTTTTGCGACAGCATCATCATATTCTTTGCCTGGATCTAGAAATGCTGTTTTAAATGAATAGTAATCTGCCAAAAACTCCAATGAGCATCCGCCTAAAGATTTTGCTTTTTCTATAAGCTTCATTCTAGAATCAAAAGGTATATACCATGAGTCATCTTCTAATAAGCAATTAACTAACATATCAACATCGAAGCATTCTTCTACTGCTTTATCAAAGTTACTTAGAACATCTCTCTATTTTAAAGAAGGTAGGTGATTAATGAGTTTTAATTATTATAAAATTTCAAGACATGACTCTGATGAACATAAGTTCACGTCCAAATGGACAAGTATTGTTGATTTCGTAGAAATATATGGTCATATAGAAATTAGTAATTATTTAAAACTAGAAAATAGCTTTATTAAGTTTTTAAAAATGTTCTATGATTTTTTTACGCAGCCTTTTAAGAGCTATGGGTATACAAGTCTAGCTTTTAATATAATTATATCTGAAGACTTAGAGAGTAATAGGGATTCATTGCTTTATTACGGAATGACTGATACAGCAAAAAGATTAAGTAAACTGAGCAAGTTAAACCTTAATAGTATTGCAGAAGATGATGTTTCTTTTCTTTTTAAATGTTGGGTTAGAGGGCTATGTAGCTTATATTTTTTTGATATTGTTACTAGCAGTTCTTTAAAGCCAATGGAGGACGATTTTTATTTCTCTTTAATCTTGCAAGAAGATATCGAGCTTAACGAAATATTCAGTTATGTAGATGGCGTTCATGTTTATGTAGATTTCGATCACTATACTTCTAATGAGAGCTATATACCTCCTATAAATATAGGTGAGAAGATAAAAATAAATACTCCTAAAGAGAGCGTACCCTAATAAATTATCTGATAATAAAAAATTAGGCACATAGCTGATAGTTCGATGCCTGTATAGCGCACCGAACATAATCTCATGACAAACGTTATAGTGAATAAAAATACATTAAAAAAAATTACTCAATATTTTTTTGCTTAGAGAGTCGCTCTTTTGAAACTTTAAGATAATATACTTATTCAACACTTTTTCTACCAGTGAATCAAATATATGATTTTCAAAAAAACTAAATTAGTTGCCCTCCTTTTTTCTACTGCTTTATTACCTCTTACGCTTACGAGCTGTCAAAAAATGCAAAGTGAAGCCAAAAACGAAGCTTCTGAGGGGCAAATAGTTATTGAGGAAATAGAGACAGAAACTGAAGCTGAAGACGTACAGAGATTAGCCAAACAGGGCGATGCAGAAGCACAATTTGATTTGGGTTGGATGTACGATATAGGAGAGGGCGTTCATCAAGACTATGCCAAAGCTGCGCAGTGGTATATAAAATCGGCTAATCAAGGTTTCCCTGAGGCACAGTATAATCTTGGTGTAATGTATCGTGAAGGCGAAGGAGTCCCTCGAAACTATGCTGAAGCAATCAAATGGTATACGAAAGCAGCCAATCAAGGCCTTCCTGAAGCGGAGTATAACCTTGGTTTAATGTATACCCAAGGCAATGGCGTAGACCGAGACCTTTCACAAGCCCTTAAGTGGTATACAAAAGCTTCTAATCAAGGATATGTCATTGCACAAAATGATTTAGCCGCAATGTATTACGAAGGCGATGGTATAGAGCAAGACTTGTCGCAATCACTTAAGTGGTATACAGAAGCAGCTGATCAAGAATATGCTCCTGCACAAGCTAATTTAGGTGCAATATATTATCAGGGTAATGGCGTGATACAAGATTTTTCACAGGCTCTAAAATGGTTTGGAAAAGCAGCTGATCAAGAAAATGCTAATGCACAATATAATCTTGGTGTGATGTATTACATGGGTCACGGTGTAGGCCGAGACTTCTCTCAAGCCTTTAAGTGGTATACAAAAGCCGCTAATCAGGGATATGCTCCTGCTCAAAACAATCTTGGTGCGATGTATCGCGATGGTGTAGGTGCTAATCAAGATAATGCTCAAGCAAAGAACTGGTTTGGTAAGGCTTGTGAAAATGGGCAACAAGAAAGCTGTAATAACTATAGGAAACTAAATCAAAATTAAGTCAGTTCAACCTCAAAAAATTAATATTATGTACACTGTGAAGTACACTACCATGATCTAAGTAAATAAAACTATTGATATCATTAGCCTACAGCCAAAGGTTCAAGTCCTCACTAGGGTACCGAACCAGTGAAGGAGCCTAATTGGTTCCTTTGGGGTATACCTTAATAAAGCCCCTTTAAATTACTTTCTCCCTATGGAAAGATATATATCTAAAGGTATTGGCGCCCACTGATTTTTTTCCATAGGCTCTAAAGGCTCAAACTTCTGAAATGATTTAAACGGCTCAATTTTTTGAAATCCTTTAAATCTTTCAAACTTGGTATGCATGTTGATAGCACCTTCCATGAATCCTACCGTATATCCATTATTATCTCGTACAATACCCCTCTTTAACCACCCAAGATGCTTTCCATTAAAACCATAAATTGATTGTCCATCTAAATATGCGACTGGATCACCTTCCCATAAGTAGATACTCATATCATTATCGGTGTCTATATACGCAACAGCTTCACCAGTACTATTATATAAAGATATTTCCTGGGCAAAACTAATAGCAGGAGCCAGTAAAAATATAAACATTATAGTTTTAAAAAAATTAGACATAAAAGCTATCCTTTTATTTAATGTGATTGGGCTAACTTCCATAATATTAATAATCAAACCTTCCCACCCACGCCTTTAAACTTCTCAACAAAGGCAGCAATTTTCTGCAGAACGCTTTGCTTCTTGGTTAAGTATTGCGGATTGAGTGGACTAAGCTTAGGTAAGATAGCATTCAGCTCCGTACCGTTCTCACTGGCGTACTCACGCTTTAAAGAAGCAGCGATATAACGCTTAGCTGCTGCTTCATTTAGGTTTTCAGCGGCAATCATATCTTTGACTTCACGCTGCTGCTCTACCTGAGCATAACTAAAGAAGGCATCAATGATGCTGGATTTATCAGGAATGGTATCCAAGTTGGTTTGATTGATAAAATCGACTACTAGACTCTCTTTGGCACGGTTGCCAAGACTTGCCCGAATCAAACGTCGTACTTCCTCAACTAGGGCAGACTTGTCCTTGGTATTTTTATTATGCTCAAAAATTAGCTCAAGGATATAGTCTAGATTGATCTCTTGTGACTTGAGCAAATCTATCTCAAACACCACGTCATCCCAATCAATAGAAGACTCATCTTGCTGCTCACCCGCTTTTTCACGACGCAGCCAATCGCGTATATCGTTATAGGTTGAGCGGTAATCTTGTACGGTGCGTTCCGCAGGTACTTCAATGGCTTGCATAGCCGCTAACTCATCGTCGTTTAGGTAATGCTCGTCCTTAAACGTCGCAACCGCTTCAACGTCACTTGTATCCAAGTCTTGCAGTGCTTTTAAGCTTGCAAACTCATCATAGTTTTGCAAGATGTTCTCGACACGCAAATACTCCCCGAATAACTTGGCAAAGTCCTTCTTGTCAGACTCTTTGACAATCTCATCAGGATTAGGGAAGCGTTGTTGCAGCTCTTTGACCACTTCCAAATAACCACGTCGCGCTTTGCCTGTGGCGATATCGGTAAAGCCTTCTAAATATTCTTTATAGCTCTTCTCTAGCACCACGTTTTTAGTGTTTCTATCACCAAACAATGTGATGGCATCAATGGTTGCTTTCTCTAAGTCTCGAAAGGTCACGATGTTGCCAAACGTCTTAGTGGCGTCATAGATACGGTTGGTACGTGAGAACGCTTGCATTAAGCCATGATAGCGTAAGTTCTTATCCACGAATAAGGTGTTCAAGGTAGGCGCATCAAAACCTGTCAAGAACATACCAACGACCACCAGTAAATCCACTTCCTGCTTGATAACGCGCTCTGCAAGGTCGCGGTAGTAGTTCTGGAATGATTTGCTGTCTACGCCATAATTGGTTTTGAACATGCCATTATAATCACCAATAGCACTGCTTAAAAACTCTTTGGCGCTGCTGTTCATGGCGGTGGGCTCAAAGCCTTCATCAGGGATATCCCCCAATGCATCCTGTTCTTCATTGGCAGCAAAAGAGAAGATGGTGGCGATCTTTAACGGTTTGTCGCTGTCCTTTTGCAACTGATTCAAGGCTTCATAATAAGCCTTAGCGGCATCAACACTACTGACGGCAAACATGGCGTTGAAGCCCTTGCCCCCTGATTTTAAGCGATGGGTTTTCTGCCTATAGTGCGTTAACACATACTTTGATATCTCATTAATACGATCAGGGTGCAATAACAGCTGCTTATTCTCTGCTGCGGTCAGTTTCGTCTCGTCCTGTTCGCTTTCAATACCGCTAAACTGTGGGCGTACATCGTTGTAATCGACTTTAAACTTCAATACCTTTTCATCACGAATGGCATCAGTGATAACGTAGGAGTGCAGCTCATGACCAAACACGCTGGCGGTCGTCTCAGCCCCTAAAGCGTTCTCTGGGAAGATAGGTGTGCCTGTAAAGCCGAACTGATAGAACTTCTTAAACTTCTTCTTCAAGTTTTTCTGTGCTTCACCGAACTGGCTGCGGTGTGCTTCATCAAAAATGAACACTACTTGCTTGCCATAGATGGGTAAATCACCGTCACCTTTGATCAAGTTATTCAGCTTTTGAATGGTAGTGACGACGATTTTATTGTCGTCTTTATCAAGGTTAAGTTTTAAACCTGCGGTACTGTCTGAACCATTTACGCTCTCAGGGGAGAATCGCTGATACTCCTTCATGGTTTGGTAATCAAGATCCTTACGGTCTACCACAAAAAATACTTTATCAATGAAAGGCAGCTCAGTCGCCAAACGTGCCACTTTAAAGCTGGTTAAGGTCTTTCCTGAGCCTGTGGTATGCCAGATAAAGCCGCCACTCTCAAGGGTGCTCCACTTTTTGGCTTGATAGGCGCTGTTAATCTTCCACAGAATACGCTCAGTCGCTGCTATCTGATAAGGGCGCATCACCAATGAAGTGTCGCTCACATCAAAGACGGTGTAATGCATCAGCACGTTGAGTAGGGTATGCTTTTGGAAGAAGGTAGCAGTGAAGTCTTTTAGGTCTTTGATTAAGGTGTTGTCTGATCTCGCCCAATTCATGGTGAAATCAAAGCTGTTTCTATTGCGCTTGGTGGTATTGGCAAAGTAGCGCGTGTCTGTACCGTTTGAGATCACAAACAGCTGTATGTATTTATACAGCGAGTTATCAGAGTTAAAGCTCTCTTTACTATAACGATGCACTTGGTTAAAGGCTTCACGAATAGCAACGCCACGCTTTTTCAGCTCAATTTGCACCAATGGCAAGCCATTCACCAAAACAGTGACGTCATAACGGTTCGCCTGTGTGCCTGTTTGGGCGAACTGTTTGATCACCTGTACTTTATTGCGTGGGATGTTTTTCTTATCGAGTAGCGCGATGTTCTGCAGGCGACCGTCATCGAACGTAAAATCATGGATATGATCATCATGAATCTTTCGGGCTTTATCGGTGCTGTTATCGTTAGGGTTATCGAGGTAACTCATCACAAAGCGTTGCCACTCATCGTCTGTGAACTGCACATCATTTAAGGTTTGCAGCTGCACACGCACGTTAGCCAACATGGTTGCGGGTGAGTTTAAATCAGCGACAAACTCATAGCCTTGGTTCTGTAAATCCTTGAGCAATTCGCGTTCTAAGTCGTTTTCAGTTTGATAACCACCATCGGGCTGATCACACTTAGTATATTTATTAAGAATAATAAAGTTATTGGATTCAGCAATCGTTTTGGTGTGTTCAGTCATGGTCTGCTACCTCAGTCTTAGGAAAGCTCAATAGCAGCTCACGATAATATTCATACTGCTGCTGACGCAGTTCAATCTCACGCGGTAAGCCTTCGGTGAGTGAGGTAGTTAAGGCATCGAAGCTATCTAGAATGGTGACGATGCGTTTTTGCTCAGCTAGGGGTGGGAAAGGGAATGGTAGACGTTCGAATGTTGCGAGATTTATATTACTCTGAGCACTACCAGTACTTTGCGCCTGAAGTTCTGATTTAAATGAAGTCAAAAGATATTCGACGTAACTAGTAGTTGTTTTTTCTGGATCTGCAACAAAACCTATAATGCTGTCTGGGAAACATGAATCAAAGCCAAGAATAGTTGTTTCTGCGATATTGGCTGCTATGGTTATGCAAAGCGTCCCCTTAGGCCATAACTTACTTTGTTCCAATCCAAATTTACTATAAGTTTGTGTGTACTCATTAATAACATGAGATGCATTTCTAACGTCTCCTGTTTGAATGAGCGGTACGTCTCCTCCATATAGTTTTGGATCATTTCTAGGGCGATGTCTTGATTTTCCGCGACCAAGTTCAAGCGCAACTTCTTTTAAAATTTTCCATTCAACTTCATCATCATTAAACGTTAATAATTGTTTACGATAGTAGGCATATTGCTGCTTACGTGCTACAAGCTCTGCCGTAAGCTCTGCCGTAAGCTCTGCCGTAAGCTCTGTAAATGCGTCTAAAATTCGGACGATTTCAGCTTGTACATTGAGGGGTGGAATAGGGATTTGAAACTTATCCGTATCAGGAGTAGCTATTTGAGGCATCTGCATTCTACTTGCTAAGCCTTGAAAATATAACTCTTTAGTCTTCAAGTAGTAGTAAACATATTTAATATTTATATTATTATTTTTAGAATGATATGACCACATTTCATTCTTATGTGAAAATGGATCAGTGTAGTATTCGAACTCAACAACACCACGAGATTTAACAATAATAGATGGTTCTCTATTTATATTTTTCTCAGGAATATCCTTAAAGTCAACGAACGCAACAGTCTTACCACCAGCAAAGATTTTTAATGGTGCATGATCTTTATGTAATTCCTTCATCCTACCAGCAGTAATATTTGTTCCTTTAGTACGAACTAAAGCTTTTCCCAATGCCATCCACTCAACCTCAACCCCATCAAGCAGCTTATCCATATAACTTAACTCACTCATGCCTCAATCTCCGCAACGATTTTATCGATATCAGTACGCAGTTGGTCAATCTTAGCAACGGTGATTTTTAGCTCAGCATTGAGGGTAGTGATATCAATCACTTCACGCGTGTCTTCCGCTTCCACGTAGGCACTGACGGACAGATTATAGTCGTTAGTCGCAATCACAGTGTTCTCAACACTTTTGGCTAAATATTCGGCATCTATTTTGCTATCAAACAGCACCATCAGCTGTGCGATATGATCATCGGTAAGAATATTGGTATTGGTTTCCGCCTTAAATAACTTACTGGCATCGATGAACTGAGTCTTGCTATCCGTTTTGTGCTTGGAGAGCACTAGGATATTAACCGATATGGTAGTACCAAAAAACAGGTTAGGCGCAAGGGAGATAACGGTTTCTACATAGTTGTTATCTATCAGATACTGACGGATTTTTTGTTCAGCACCACCACGATAGAAGATACCAGGGAAGCAGACGATTGCTGCACGGCCTTTACTGGATAAGTAATTCAACGCATGGAGCACAAACGCAAAGTCCGCTTTAGACTTGGGCGCGAGTACACCAGCTGGCGCAAAACGCTCATCATTAATCAGGGTTGGATCGTCAGTACCAATCCATTTCACCGAATAAGGGGGGTTTGAGACAATAGCATCAAACGGCTTATCATCACCAAAATGCGGATTTAACAGCGTATTGCCCAGCACGATATTAAACTTGTCGTAGTTGATGTTATGCAAAAACATATTCATACGCGCAAGGTTATATGTGGTGTGATTGATCTCTTGACCAAAAAAACCGTCTTCGATGATATGGTTATCAAAATGCTTCTTAGCTTGTAGTAATAGCGAGCCTGACCCTGCGGCTGGGTCATAAATCTTATTGACGGTTTCCTGCTTATGCATAGCAATTTGTGCAATCAGCCTAGAGACGCTTTGTGGGGTAAAGAACTCGCCCCCTGACTTACCAGCATTAGCGGCATAGTTAGAGATCAGATACTCATAAGCATCACCAAACAGATCGATTTGGTTATCAGCAAACTGATCCAGTTTAAGACCAGCCACCCCTTTTAGTACCGCTGATAAGCGCGTGTTCTTATCGGCAACCGTATTACCTAAACGGTTACTGGTGGTATCAAAATCCGCAAACAAGCCTTTAATATCAGGCTCAGACGGATAGCCATTGGCTGAACCCTCAATCGCTTTAAATATGGCTGCTAGATCAGTATTGAGGTTTTCATTTCTGTGCGCCCCTGTAGCGATATTGGCAAACAGTTGGCTCGGATAAATAAAATAGCCCTTGGTCTTAATAGCATCGTCTTTAATATCTGCGTTAATTACATCATCAGAGAGCTTGGCATAATTGACACTGTCGTCGCCTGCTTCAATATAACTAGAAAAATTCTCACTGATAAAACGGTAAAACAAAGTACCCAGTACATATTGCTTAAAGTCCCAGCCATCGACTGAACCACGAACCTCGTTTGCAATTTGCCAAATTTGGCGGTGTAATTCTGCACGTTGTTGGGTACTTGTCATGATAAAAATCCTATAAATAATTATGGGGTTAGAAATACCCCATATTTTGTATAATTTCAATTTGTAATGAATGCTCTAAGATCAGGGGTGATATGTTCATCACTCCTGTCCGTTTCTGGTTCTATTATATGGTGCTGACCAAAGCAACAGTGCTTATTTTGCCATTGGTATTTTCTTTGCACCTTGCTCCTGCATCTGACTTAAGCAAACAAGCATCCGATGATACTGAAGCGATTCACGGCTTTCGATAATATGCATAATTTTTTGGGTTTTCTATACACATGCTCTTTATATGTATAGAAAATTCACTTTTTTATACCTACCTCTCAACCAGCTTGTCCTCGATCATTTCAGTCAACAGCTCAGTCACCGTTTTGCGATTCTCGAGCGCATACCGTTTGAGCGCAATGTGTTTATCTTCATCTAGATTAAAATTCACTCGTACCGTTTTTTTGGGACTGTCAGTCACATCTGACAAAGCCAATTCATCCTTAGCTTTTTTACTTGGACGACCTGCTGATAAACTCATGACTTACTCCTCACCAAAAAATGTTTGAATTTCACTGACCAATGCAGTTATCTCTTTTATCGCATTGCTATTAGACGATTCAGTATCAAATACTGTCTTGCCAAGAGCAGCACTGTTAGGATAAGCAACACGCTGCATAATTCTAGCCTCTAATACGGGAAGGTTGTAATCGAGTAGTGCTGTCGCTACTTCCTTACCTATATTAGTGTTTTGAATGGCACGTGATACTACAAACGCCGCCTTTAGTTTGCCATCCATCATCTCAATACGCTGCTGCACCAAATCAACCAAATCGCTGGTCGCCCAAATATCGTAGGGACTCGGCTGTACCGGAATCAGTATAAAATCAGCAGCCTTGATAGCAGAAATGGCCAGACTGGTGGCTTGTGGCGATCCATCGATCACTACGTACTCTTTATCAGACACGTATTTTAGATCTTTATCCAGCGTCGGCCTATCTAGCCCAATCACTGGTACCGGATTGTCCTCATCCACTGCCCTCCAGTCACGCGCACTGCCTTGCTGATCGCTATCTACCAACAGTACGCTATGACCTTTTAGCTGTAGCCCACGCGCCAAATGCGTTGCAATGGTGGTCTTACCGCTGCCGCCCTTTTGATTTAATACCGCGATTACCTTCATAAATACAGATCCCTGTAGCATGTATTGAGTATATAAGTATATAAGTATATAAGTATATAAGTATATAAGTATATAAGTATATAAGTATATAAGTATATAAGTATATAAGTATATAAGTATATAAGTATATAAGTATATCTAAAAACTGTACGTCACATCACTACCAATAGCAATATGGCGTAGCTAAAATAGCGCCGCCCTTTCCAAATAAAATACAGCAATCATGATAGACGCCATGTGGCAAAGACTGATACCAGCATATTAAACTATCTACTAATACATAAATTGCTGCTATTGAATAGCAATTTGAGCTACCAAAAGGAATACTTCATCAGCTCATATTCGTTATAATCCGCTCACCAATCAAAAACCACTAACCGCTAATGAGGAAACCACTATGGTGAAGTGTCACTTATCTACCATCATGGGTGAAAGACGCCTTAAAATTGCCGATATCTCAAGAGATACTGGCATTAATCGTGGCACCATTACTCGCATGTACCATGAAGAAGCCACCCGAGTTGATCTAGATGTCATCGAGTCTTTATGTACTTATCTTAAAATCAATGTTGGTGATTTATACGAAATCATAACTGAGGACGGCAGTGAGTCGCCAGCGTAAACAACCTCACTTATAACCCTTTATTACCTTCAAAAAAACAAAAAGACCTGTAGAAGATTATTTTGTCTTGTAAAAGATTAAAATATAGGTATAATTTGACCTGTAGGAAGTCATTTAACCTTTTATTAATATATAATAATCTATAGGAGAATAACAATGAACACCAATTTATTGCGGCTCAACGGCTGCACATGGTTCAGCGAACAGACTAAAACTTTAGCTTCTCAGCTATTATTAAATCTACAAATACAGCAAGGCGTACAGTTGGCATCATTACTTGGTGTTAATACTATTCTTTATAATGATGAAGCGGTTTATGTCTGGGTTCAACGACTGCTAGATGACGGTCTTATAGTTGACGATTATACTTTAAGCACCCTTGAAACCGCATTTATTGATTTGGTCATAGCTCACACCGACCAAGTGGCATAACCGTTTTAGCCTACACTCACAGATCTAATGATCAACAACCTTAAAAGCCAGATGATCCATCATTATCTGGCCTTTATCTGATCTAGCCATACAGTATTTACCGTATACCTAGCCATAAAAATTTAACAGACGCTATATCGGTGGCTTTTTAACATAGACAAAGATAACAGCAGCCAAACAAATCATTTTTTAAGTATTATATTTTCTAGGAGACTCATTTTTATCAGGCCCATCACCTGCCAATACCTGACCTAAGAATGTACTTATAATTATCTAAACCACCCTAAGCCTATAAAGTCCTCTTTGGGCAGTATGGTTCACTATTATCATAGACCTTTACTCAGTCGGTTTCGCGCGCGTCAACTCAGCTATTTTATAATAAACAAAGCCTTTCTCATCTCTCAAAACGCTTTTGCTGTCTGCTCTAACGCACCAGCTGATCACATCGGGCTGTTCTTCATTGACATCACAAGCCAAAATAAGCTGCTGACTTCGAGCGTTATTAAAGGCCTGCCTCCAGCCCGTCTCTAGCTCATCAATGCCTTGTTGCAGCGCTGCTTGCTGTTCTCTTAGATCGTTAATATTAGCTAGGCTTGGGACATACCAAAAGACAAGTGCCACCAGACTAATCACCATCGCAGCCGTAGCAGCAGCGGCCGCTGCTGCTATCCTTTTAATGCTCATGGACTCAATGGATTTGTAAATCTTATCTAAGTCTTTATTAGCATCCTTTTTTACCTGTCCAATCCGTTCTTTTGTGGAAGTCTCAAACGTTTCAATATCGGTAATAATCTGCTCATGACCAGCGTGGTACTGGCTAGTAAATAGTGCAAGGCTTGCCGCGCTATCATCAAGCTTATCAGCAACCACTTGCATGGCACTCACTTGAGCCTCTAGGCTGTCGCTCTTAGTGGTCACTACTGTCTCTAAAGCAGTGTCTATCTGCTGTTTTATGTCATCAATGAGCTGTTTGATCTTGTCATCATACCGACTGGGCATCTCATTTTCAGTAAACAGCATCACTGCTGCTTGTAGCTGTTCTAGGACAAGCGTTTGATACTGATTCAATGCCTTTGATGTCGTGCTTGCGCTACCGCCGAGTGCTTTAATAGCAGCGGTCACTTCATTCACAGTGCCATCAATACGACCAAGGGAGCGCTCAAGCCGCGTTGCCACCGCATCATCGGCTTGCTTAATCAGCTCACGTAAGGCTTTAATCACCGGTCCCAGGGTGGTCACCAAGTTGATGAGTTGATCGTGTATGTCTTGTTCAGTGCTGTCGTTTTTATTCATAGTAGGTGCTCATTATGATAATAATCGCCGCTAAAATGGGCGTGGTGACGAGTAACGGCGCGTTTTTGCTTGAATATCCTTGTCCACTTCTAGCACTTGTGTCGACAAGGTTTGAGTTAAGGTTTTTGTGTCCACGTAGATGTCAGGAACCCGCTCAAAGCGCTTATTGAGTGCGTTTATGGTGTCCATTTTATGGCGGTCGTCAGGAAGCGTGCGTAGCGCTTGTAATAGTGTTTGGGTAGATTGCTCAACGTCTATCACCACCCGTTTTTCATCCGTATCTCGCAAACGCTGTTGCAACCCCGTAAAGTCATCCGTCTGCTGAAGCGCTTCTAAAACAAAGGCCTCAGCAGCCAATTTTTCAGCCGCCACTATCACCGTAGCAGTAGTATCGATGGCTTTAAAGTCGATCTCACCAACATGGCGCTTAACCCGTACAACCATATTATCAAACCTATCCTGATATGCCTCAGTCTCTGCCAGTTGGGTACGGGCAAGGGCGGCCTGCTCTTGCTCTTTTTGTTGTTGTGCTTGCCGCCTCTTATCTGCCGCCTCTCGCTCACGCTTGGCTTTGTTCTCAAGTTCAGCTTGTTCATACGCTTTTATGAGCTGCTGATGTAGCGCTATGGTGCGGGTACGCCACTCATCAAGTCGAGCGGCATTCAATTGGGTAGTTTTGGTACTGACAATCTCATCATATAGCTCATCGTCTTGGGAAATTACCGCGCCGCTTTGATCAAGTAGCTCACGGCGCTGCTCATAAAACGGCGATAGGCGCTGGTAGGTTTTTTCACTGGTGGTGATTTGCTGCTTTAATTGTTTGATATCGGTATCATTGGCGGTTTTAAACGCCTGCACATCAGTCACCAGCGTCGCCAAGCGAGTGTTAGCCGCCACATCGATATCAACCGCTTTAAGAGCACTTAGGGCATCACGTTCCTGCTCAAGCGTTTTAAAGTACTCAACGTCAAGATCAGCAAGTGCCGAAAACTTATGATACGTTTCCATATTGCTTGTGACTTCAATGTTTTGCAGATCCTCAAACGCCTCATGCCAGTGCTGCTGTAACTCAGTTTTCTCAATATCAATTTTATCAAGAGTCTTAAAGTTATCTGCCAGTTTATCCAGCTGCGCCGCAAACGGTTTTAGCGTCACCTTGAGCGCTTTGTACTCAGCGATGACCTTATTGTTGATAGGAATCAGTGTTTTTAGTACCGATTTGTTATTGAGCACGGTATTCTCAATATGTGACAGCTGCTTCTCAAGACGGGTAATCGCACGCTGGGTTTGCAGGGTATCGTCTTGTCTAAATTGCTCAACCAACTCTAAAGCAGATTCTAATGCTTTACGCTCATCTTGCGTTCGCACTTGTTGCGTGAAGACACGCATTTTTTCACGCTCACCCTGATAGTCTTGCCCCACCTCTTGGGTGAATCGACGTGTATCATCAATATTTTTTTGAATGGCGATAGTCTGTTTAGACTGGTGGGCTAAATCCTCATGCAGTTTATTGATAGTTGAAAACAAAGCACTACGCATGGTCTTTTTTTGCTGCTCAAAGTTGTCTGAGCCGTCTAAAAAATCATCGAGCACCCTCATATCAACCTCAACCTCAACCTCATCCTCACGCTCGCTTTCAGGTGCGATAGGCTTGAGTACAACGGCTGGGTCTACCAAACGAATCTCATTCAAATCAATTCGGGCATAGGGCTTACGTTTCTTATAATGTACCTTCACCCCATCGACCTCTTGCACATTACTCTCTAGGTCAATGCGACCACTGTCGTTGTAGTCAATTACTAGGCCCGTTTGTTCAATATGGGCGTTGATCTCATCAATCGTTTCGTTGTACTCCTTAATCAGGGAGCGATTGCCTTTGAGCATATCCTTGTATAACGATTTACCCAGTTTCATTTTTGGTAAGCGATTGATCCCTTGCTCGCGGTAGGATTTCTCAGTAATAGCTTTGTTCTCAGGCAATAGCTTATTGGCCATATCTGCCCATAAGACTCTTAGATATCTCAACTCATCCCCGCGTCCATTCAACCCCTTTAATAAACGCTCCTCGGTTGACCACTGCAACCAATTCTTGCGCGTTGATAAACCATAACCCCCTGTCTTATCCCTCACTATCTCACGACTTGACAGTAGAATATGTGCATGGAAATTATTGGTGGTTAGCTCAACCACAGTGCCATCACTCTTCTGCTGTTCATGACTGTGTGGCCGATGTACCGACACATCGACCAATACGTTATACCGATCCGCTAATACTTGACTGTAGCTCTCGACTAGCTCAATCCGTTTCTGGTCACTAATACCATCCGGAAACATCACATCAATCTCGGTGCCAAACTGGGCGTTCTTACGGGTTTCAATCTGCTCTAAGGTATTCCAAAAATCCTCACGCGTAACCACAATATTACCCGCAATAGCCGGTGTGATGAGCGCACTATGAACCAGGTTTTTCTTAATGATCTTCGTATATTTATGTTCATCACTGTCTATCAAATGCAAGGTTTTATCTTCGGCTTTACTCTTATAATCATGCACCACTCCTGTCTTTGTGCTGACCAATACCGAGCCTGAATTGTAGGCAGATTTCGCCACAATACTATGATTTTTAGCTTTACTAATAGCTGTGACGGATAGGTGAAATCCTTTACTATTCATGGTCGACGATCCAAGATAATGGTTCAGCTTTTGGGGTTGTAGGGGGCTTTATCCCCTGCCGGACGACGGAGTTTGTATAGAAAAATAGTACCCCTTGTGGGTCTTTTCCATACAAACTCCTAAGTTCGCTCTTACAGAGGGTTAAAATACTACTACGCCCACAAAATGACGTGGTCTTGTGTATTTTACAACCTTGCATCAGTAGGTATGTGCTGCTAGGATTAACTCTATCATATTTGACTTAAAAAGGATGTTCAAATGTCGATCGTATCAGATGATTTATTCGCCGATAAGATGTCACAGTTAAAAGCACTTAAAGATGAGATAGATCAAGACAGAAATGAGGTTTATCAAGTATTGGGCGAGTGGTTAGCCAATGCATTGGATGATGACGATAATAATGAGCTACAAAAAATATTTATAGCTGAGTATGGTAATACTAAGTATATACGCTTGAAAAGACATCGTGAATTGATCAAGTTGATTGCAAAGAAGTTGGAAGCTAAAGCAAAGGTTATACCCAGCAGTTTTACGCCACCGAAGAATACATCGGACAGTCAAGAAAACTTATCTTTTGATGACAATGCAAATAATAGATCATTGTGATTGAGAGGTCTATAAATCGAATCTTTGATTGTAAGGTACAGTAGTTTTCAGAGATTACCCAACGTGGACTGTTCACTGAGTTAACGCCTACTATTTAAGCTTGATCTGTGATTATACTAAGAAATATAAGTCGTAGATAGGCTTAACTGACGATTAAAGGCACCTACAAGGCTTTTAATTGTTATTTAGGTACGATTCATTAGTTTAATTTTTTCTTAGTGTCTATAGAGCATTTTATAGCGTTTTAGAATTTTATAGTAGCTATTCTGAGTATCTACAGTCGTATTTTAATCATTGAGCGTAGCCTATAACGTCTGTTTACTGTCTTTCTTCCCATTCTAAAATACAAAGTATAGGTCCAAAATATAGTCTTAGATTTAGCTCTTGAGTCGTTTTTTCTTTTTAGAATTTAAACCAAAAATATATTTTTTACTTTTAAATACTTTTAAAAACTTTTAGACAGCTTGAAGGCCTTGATAGTAAAGGGCCTTACAGTCTATAAAGCTACAATCAGCTAGGTTAAAGCTACAATTAGCTAGGTTAAAAGCTACAATTAGCTAGGTTAAAAGCTACAATTAGCAGGTAATATGCTACAATTAGAAAATAATGAGCATTAAGGCATAGCTATGAGCAATCAAGTTGATCTATATGAAAAGAAGTATCCTGCAAACTGGGTTGTTATGCAAAATCGTATTTTACAAGCATTTTATGAAATGACGCTTGATGAAAAACGGCTACTACTGCTTGCTAGTTCAGTAGTACGTTTGAAAGATGCTACTGAAAGAGACACTATAGAAATAACCGCAAAAGCATTTGCAGAGGCTTGCAATATTCAGGTGGATTCTGCTTATACGCAATTAAAAGATGCTAGTGAGAAGATGATGCGGCGGTTCTTTAGTTATAGAAACGAACGCGGTAGCCGTGTCAATGTTCAGTGGGTTATCAGATCAATATATGAAGATGGCTATGTATCTTTGTGTTTTACAGATGAAGTATTACTGATGTTAAAAGTTTTTGATGAAAATAACCCATTCACCAAATATAAAAAAGAAGATGTTCTTAAGCTAAAGGGTGAGTATTCAATAGATATGTATCACTTAGCCAAAAAATATGAGGGTATGACATCATGGACAATGTCGCTTGAAGAAATTAGAGAGGAGCTGACACTTTCTAAATCTTATGAGCGTATTAACAACCTAAAAACTCGAGTTATCAATCCAAGCGTTGAAGAAATAACGAAAAAAACTGACATTAAAATAACTTATGAGAACATCAAACGTGGACGTACCGTCACGGGTTTGACATTCACGGTTAAAGCTAAGCCTACTAAGAACAAAAATCTTAAAGAGCTAAATCAGAATAATGAGAATAGAGATATACCATCCTTAACCGTCAAACAGATTGACCGTTTTGCTCCTCTGTTGGCCAGCTATGCCCCATTTGGTAGCTATGCGCCTTCAGGAAAAAGTACCCAAGAAGTGATCAGCTGGTTACATACCCAATTAAGAGATGAAGCTTTTTTAAAGACTCACAAAAAGCATTTGCTGGCGGTAGGCTATACCTATCCTAAGCAGAAAAAATAGAATAGAAGAAAGTGAGTAATATACTTTGCCTATACAATTGGCTTATATCAAGCGTACCTACGTAAACGATAAGTGATGCAATGACAACAACTAATTATAATATCCGGCTCGAGCAAGAACTCAAAGATAGTGCTTTTTCCGTGTTTGAAAGTTATGGTTTAACGCCCTCGCAAACGATCAAATTATTTCTCACACAAGTGGCGCAGACAAAAACAGTGCCGCTGTCTTTTGAGTATCAAGCGACATCTGGCATAAATATGCTAGCTGATGGGATCAAGAATGAGAACCGTCAAAATTTACACAGTGTTAATGGTAGATGATTGAATTTGGGTGGGATAAAAAAATCATCAATCAGCAAAAGTATCGATTATCATTTGACGTGGCAGTGCGTGTGTTTCTTGATCCTTTATGTCTGCGTTAACAAGATCGGCATGAAAATGGCGAGGATCGGTGGTAAGCACTAGGTGAAGTAAACGGCACAGCTGTACTATTGGTTGCTCATACACAAAGAGAGATAAACGGTGGTGGAGTCATAAAAATCATTTCTGCAAAGCGTGCCACCAAAGCTGAAAGAAGGTTTTATGAACAATGTTTGATATCACTTAGATGAACTGCAGCTGTTGACAGCAAACAGCAAAAGGATTTACAACATCTGGCCACACTGCCGGACGACAATATAGATTTGTCGGATATCCCAGAAGTCACCCATTGGTCAGATGCTATCCGTAGCAGCATCGAGCCACAAGCGCCCTCTACTGAAGCAAGCGTCATCGATCCAAGCATCATTGCTAAATTTAAAGACAGGGACCAACAAACAGGCGGTAACTACTAAGACGTGATTAATGACGCACTAGAAGAATATCTGCTTGATCATTAATACTATCATCAGACCAGATACCTTGAGGTTTTTTTGTATCTTGTATTGTAGTATGTTGTATATAGTATTATACTACATACATATTATACAAATACTATCTGATCCTACAAAATTAAGGATGACCATCATGGCGATTACGATGCAGCAAATTCATGCCACCGCTAACCAACTACAAGAACAAGGTATCAAGCCGACATTGGCTGAGGTGCGTAAAGCGCTAGGTGGTGGCTCATTCACTACCATCAGTGAGGCCATGAAGTCCTGGCGACAGGATCACCACGAGGAGGAGCAGTTAAGACAGGTGGACTTGCCCAGTAGTATCACTGAGCGCTTGCATACGCTTGGTGCGGATGTGTGGCAGACGGCTATTGATATGGCCAATGATCGGCTGGTGAAAGAGCGTGAGGCGCAAGAGGTCATTAAGGTGAAGGCCCAAGCTGAGACGGACGAGGCGCAAGAGGCGGTGAAGACGTTGGAAGGTGAGCAGTCTGATTTATTAGAGCAGCTGGACGAGGTAATGGCGACTGCAGAGACGGCAGCTATAAAAGCGAATCAGGCCACAGCTGAACGTGACAATCTTAAACAGACGCTAAGTGATACTCAGCACCAGCTAGAGCTTGAACGCATTAAAGCAGATACTACGCAGGCGCAGCTTATTGAGGCACACGCGGCGCTTGATAAGCAGTCTGCAAAGCTGAGCACCAGTGTATCAACAGTGGCTAAGATTGAGGCCACAGCTGAGAGTGATAAAGCAGAGATCGCACGTTTGAATACAGAGCTTGAAGCAGTCAGGGTTGAGCTAAAAACGGTCACCACTGAGCGCAATGAGATAACGACCGTCACAGCAGAGGTGAAAGGAGAGCTAAAGGCGATAACCGCTGAACGTGATAAGTTGTCAGGACTGTATGATCAGCTGACTCAAACACAAGCTAAGCTTGGAGCCGAGCATAGAGTATTGAGAAAGCAGTATGACGAGCTATCAACCAATTACCTATCAGAGCAGGGACGAGTGACCGCGTTACAAACTGAGCTTAAGAAGGCGCAAAGCGAGCTGGCTGTCGCTCAGAATAAGAATAACGATTCGGGTACTGATTAAATAAAAGTGTTCGAGGTTTTGGAGTAATCAAGGTTTCAAGCTAAAGGATTGTTGCACAGAGTTTGGGATGGGCTCAACCAAAGAGATAGATCCTGCTCTATTCACACTAAGCTTATGAATCAACCATTACAATATCGACTCACTGAATAAGTGAATGTTGTATAATATATATTCTAAATTTTTCTCTAGACTCTTATAGTATATAGCCTAGTGGGCTATATACTACTTAAATTAGCCTAAGTACATTTATGCTGATTTTGGAGCCTTGAGCAGATTTCAAGGAACACTCACCCTAAAGCAATCATGAGTATTTTGTCATACTCATGATTGCTTTAGTGCATCCCTTGGATTTGATGTGATCAGTCATGCCGACTTCATCGCCCATCGCATCATCAAGACCGTATCACTGTATCAAGCTACGGTTGTTAAGATTACGGCTGATAGCACCGCCTAGACACGCTCTTAACCGCTACTGTGCTGTCATACGCTAGCAAGGGCCTAAACCCAATATACCGCTACGATATGCACGAGTAACCACTCATTGCGTTGCTCTGATCCTTTGTCTAGTCACCCCTGTAGGGAGCTCACCCTTATGTCAAACGCAGTCGTCACCGAGGCCTGCCACCCATTTGACGGGTAACAATTACAGAGAGAGCAGCACGAGGAGGTAACAAGCGAATAAGCGGTTTTTAAAATGTATAGTGAATAAGGTTGATATGAAAGCATATTTTGGATAAAATGCACCTACACGGGCATTTAATGCTGTTCAAATAACGCACTGCACATGCTTATTTGTTCGTTACAGCGTGTTGACGCACTCTGTAACCGTTAGCTACATTTAAAACTAAATGCCTCTGGGAGTCAACTCCCAGAGGCATTTTTTTGTTTAGTCCTTTGATATGATTCTGGTAAAATCTTTAAGTACTGTCATAATCAATTGGGTCAAGTACTTCAGATCGCTTTGGGAGTGCCATAGTCTCTCAAAAAGAACTATCTGAACCGCCTCAGGTATTTTACGTTTGTGTTCAACGACTAAGCTGATGGCTTCTAATTTGAATTCTCAGGTATATTGATTGCGTTTGTTGGTCACACTATGTTCCTTCTTTAGGTTAGTATAACCTCTTAGTAGCTGTCCAATTTTATTATGCCACTACACCTAAGGTTGTAAGGTGAAGCTCATACTACTAGTCTGCAGTTACTAGCGCTGGCGCATCGTTAATACCATACTTGGCGATTGATCTTCATCGCATTCAGTAGGCACAGCTCGGCTTGCCACTCCCATGCGCTTTGAGCTAAGCCACGTCTTCATGAGCGTCGTTTCGTAATACTACCAGTCCAAGCATTTCACGGTTTTGGGCCAAAAATATATTAACAGAGCGCCAGCATTATCTTGCGGGATATTAAAAGTTCTTGCTGGTAATTCTTGTCATAAGTATCTATTTCCGAATGATCAAATTGTGAAAAGTTAAATACGCCCTGATGTTAAGCATAAAAAAACCCAGCAATGATAGTAAGATCACTACTGGGTTGGAGAAAAGCAATAAATATGTCGTGCTGACTTCTCAGGTCTTATTTATCATTCATAGCAAGGTAGATATTACGATCTGATGCGGATGCGTCATCCACATATTTTGAATCACGCCATGTCGTATAAGCATAGACACCACTGTATGGACTGATGCTGTTCTGACGGAAATCAGAAATCCAATCTTTACCATCAAAGATTTGAATATGACCATGTGGGCGCTTTGATGAGCGATCATAGACAATAACATCACCTACTTGGGTTGGCATATCATTGCTGATTTTGCTAAAACCTGCTTTATCAAGCGTGCCACGAGTGGCGTACTGATAGGCTGAAGGATTTGGAGTGAACTCATAACCTGCTGATTGTAGTGCTTTACGTACGTAACGGGCACAGTATCCAGAGCTGCTAGATAGAGCCACTCGTGAAGCGCGAGCAGCAGCGATAGCGGGTGCTGAATTGCTATCAGGAATAGTATTGACTTGCTGCTGTTGTTTTTCAGTATATAAACGACTGTTTAGTGATGAAAGCTGATTATCTTTTTGCTGAGCGCGCGCGCTTAAACTGTTAATAGCTTGACTGATTTCGTCGTTATTTGAAACATAAGCACCACTTTTGGCGCTATAGATGTTTTTTGATGAACCGTAGTTCGATGCCACAGAGGTATTAGTGATAGTATTATTTGTTTGAAAGGTTGTTATAGCCGCACCACTCGTTTGTGCTAGGCCCATGCCCAATACTGACAAAATTAATAAAGCCTGTTTCATAAATTTACTACCTAGGGTTAATACAAAATGGTCTGTCATCAATAACAGAGCAGTTAATTAAATTTCAACAACTTAAGCATATATACATCGTAGTGATCATTACTTGTGCTGCGAATTCATTATCTAAAGTGCGATCAGGAGCGCTGGCAACCTTGCTAAAGTATTACAAATTCAATAAAAATCAGGTGGTTAGCCAAAACACAGAGCCGACTTTAGCATAGGGTATAAAACATGTCACCACTAATAAAAATCTCAAAAACACTCTTTTATTACGGATGAAATGACCAAAAACTCCTATTTTACAATGTAAGTTTGTGTATCTTTCAAAAGATATAGCTGACCAATTTGACATGTTTTTTATTATTTTATGAGCAAAAAAAACGTCTGATTGTTAAATCCAAATTATGGATTTAACAATCAGACGTTTTTTTATTAGGTGAAGCAATTATGCTACATAGAGTTTAACCAGTTACTATGATTATATAATAATTTATAGTGTAAATATAAATCTTAATTCCCTACTAACTTATGTAATATCACGTAATTGTTGCGATACATCGTGTGTTCCCTTGTATTAATTTCTTAGTAGCTAGCTACTTTAAAGGTAAACAGTCGATAAAGCAGGTTACATTGTCATCAAAAGTTACAAATTCAAAGTTATTTTTAGCTTTTAAAGTTCCAGTCTCTGATAAAAATGTTAGGTTTAGGAATAAAAAACCCTTGTTCTAACATAGATATTAATTTCACAAATGGAATGTATCTTGTTAGAACTGCATTTATATTTATTTGTTCATGCATTTTGATACTTATTTCTAATAAGCCGCTTGCTTACCCCAATCATAAATACCGCGCTTATAAGCATAAATCAGCATAATTAAACCAGCGATAATCATCGGTGCGCTTAATAACTGTCCTTTGGTCATCCAGCCTAATAGGATAAATCCTTGGTCAGCATCGGGCTGGCGGAAGAATTCAATAATAAAGCGGCTGATGCCGTAGCCCAATAAAAATACAGCAGAGGCGGCCATACGTGGGCGCGGCTTCGATGAATACCACCATAAGAAGATAAATAATAGTAAACCTTCGGCAAAGGCTTCGTATAGCTGTGATGGATGACGAGGCAGCACATATTGACCATTAATCTCAATCATCAATTCTTGCAATTGTGGATTGCTCTGTAATTGCTGGCTGTCAAAGGCAGCGGCTTGCGGGAAATAGGTTAGCCAGTTATAGCCACCGTCTGATACGCGTCCCCATAACTCACCATTGATGTAGTTACCAATACGACCAAACAGTAAACCAGTTGGCACACAAGGAACGATAAAGTCGAATACTTGGAAGGTGGTTTTTTTGTATTTACGAGCAAAGAACCACATGCCCAGCATGACGCCGATAAAGCCGCCGTGGAAAGACATTCCGCCTTCCCAGACTTTTAATATATAGGCAGGGTTTTTCATGAGCTCGCCGAACTGGTAAAACAGTACATAACCAATCCGACCGCCTAAAATAACGCCAAGCGCCCCGTAAAAGACCAAATCAGACACCATATCGGTGGTCCAATTGTCACGTTTGGTACTGCGATACCATGCTAGACCGTAAGCTGCAGCAAATGCTAGCAGATACATGAGGCCATACCAGTGCACTTCTACTGGACCCAAGGAAAGCGCTACGGGATCATATTGAGGATGAATCATCATAAAGGCATCATAATTATTAGTAATAGAATGTATAAAATAGGGTTTATAAGTGAATAGACTTATATAAGAATTTTTTGTCCAGCAATTAAAAAATTACAACTATCGCAAGTCAGAATCTCATCTTATGGATAGAGAGACCTTCCAAGTAAACCCGCCTTCGATCTAATCAGAGCGTTTCGTAGATAGTATGCAGGTATTTACTACCTGGCAATCAACAACTTTACAGCAACCTCAAAAAGACCCTCATCTTTGATAGTAATACTAACTTTGCCATTATGGGCATTGGCGATAGCTTGCACAATAGATAAGCCTAAGCCTGTTCCTGAATGTATCGTATTCGTTTTATCATGACGATAGAATCGCTCAAACAGTTTATCGGCTTCAATCTGATCTAATGGTTTGTCTAAACGATTGGTCATAGTTATTCTTAACCAGAGCTGCTCTGGGGATTGAATATCGTCTTTTGGCACATTAAGCGAGGTGCTTGAAGTGAGGACAGTAGCGGATATCATGATAGTGCTGTCACTAGCCGCATAATAAATCGCATTTGACATCAGGTTGGCAAACAGCCGTTGCAATAAGCCTTTATCACCTAGTACTGTTTTAAAATCACCCGATTTTTCAAAGGTTATCTCACGATCCTCGGCAATCATCTCATAATAATCTATAAGCTTTGTGATCAAGCTTTCTATATCGACATGACTAATTTGCGAATCGCTCAGCTCTTTTTGAGTTTTTGCCAGTAGCAACATATCGTTAATCATGGCAGATAACTGCTTTAAAGTATCATGCTGATGATGCAATTGCTCAATGTATTCGTCGCTTTCTCTTGGCTTAGTTAACATGACTTGCGTTTGCGTACTCAGCGTCGCTATGGGCGTACGTAGCTCATGGGCGATATTGTCTGAAAATCGTGATAATGATTCAAAGTTACTTTCAAGCTTGACCATCATCGAGTTATAAGACTCCGTTAGCGGACGTAATTCTAACGGCATATCGCCAACCACAATTCTTTCATCTAACCTTTGAAGATTTATGCCTTTCATCTTTTGTACGATAGTGGCTAGAGGAGCAAAACCCCAGTGCACACTTAGTGCTGCTACTGAAACCAACAATAAGGTGATGGCGATAAGTATCAAACTCAGCTGGCGATTAAACTGGATAAGATATTGATGATGAACATCGATAGGTAGAGCAATAAACGCCAAAACTTCCTGATGTGTAATGATAATGGCTCGGTAATGTCTATTACTTATTTTGATCATAAACTGCTGATCGCGATGGTCCTGCCGTAGTTGTAACAAGCTAAAATCGGTCGGTAAATCATGGATGAAATTACTTGGATCGCTGGATAATAATTTGCCGTTTTTATCTGATATTAGCGTTTTTAAATCGTAATCTAGCCAAGAAGAATGTAGGTGATTGTCATCAATGAGTGATTGGGACTTTGAAGCTGTTAATGGCTCTACTTCTTCGCCCAAGGCAACCATACGTTTGCGCAAATTAAACGCGGCATGAGTAATGATCTCTGAGTCCATTTGCTCAAAGTGCTCGTTAACAGAGCGCTGAACCCATATATAAATAATGACTTGAGAGATAACAACAAATATTGTCAACAAAAAAACAGTGCGCCATAACAGTGACCAACGCCGATTCTTAGATTTATGTCTCATTTTATATCAGACTGTCTTTGTTAATACTATCGTCGCCCATGCTACTATCCACGTCGACAGCCAGTGGCTCTAACTTGTAGCCCATCCCGCGTACCGTATGAATGAGCTTTATATCAAATCTATCATCAATTTTTATCCGTAAGCGCCTTATAGCTACGTCAATGACATTCGTATCACTCTCAAAGTTTATATCCCATACTTGCGAGGCAATCACAGTGCGCGGCAGTACCTCACCTTGACGTTCTAAGAAAAGCTGTAATAAAGCAAACTCTTTCGCAGTCAGTTTAATGAGGGTGTCACCTCTATATACAGTGCGTTTGGAAATATCCATTTTCAGGTCAGCTATGTGTATGACGGCGCTTTTATAATCAGATTGATTGGCACGGCGCAATAAGCTTTTTATTCTGACAATCAGTTCAGCAAAAGCAAAAGGCTTAGTCAAATAATCGTCACCACCAATTTCAATACCTTTAATCCGATCGCTTAAATCATCTTTAGCCGTTAAAAATAAAACAGGCGTATGCTTTCCAGCAGCTCGGTAGCGCTGTATCAACTCAAAGCCACTGACGTCAGGTAGCATCACATCCATCAAAACCACACTGAATTCTTCAGTCATTAACGCATGATAACCATCTAGGCCTGTCATGTGATGATCCACAATAAAGCCGGCTTCCGTTAAGCCCTTTTTTATATACTCTCCAAGTTTTTGCTCATCTTCTACCAATAGCACTTTCATCGTCGCTTACCTTTATATCATTATAGTTGTTGACAGCTTATCACCAGCGTTATCAGCTTCTCATCCGTAAATTCCTCAAAAGCCCTTGTTATAACAGCGCTCTCTGGATAAAAGCAGGTGCTGGTTTTTGATTTTAATGACAAGAAGATGACAACGTTATGTTATTTCTAACAAACATGTAATATCCGTGTCATCTAGCTGTCAGCCTGCATTTAGTATTCTAAATCAACGCCGCATAGAGGCTTGTCTCTGATACAGACCGCTTCTATGAGTTCAGCGATTATCTTACTTACATAGTTTATTATTTGTCTTAAAAGGGTTTTATATGAAAAATTATAGTTCATTAAAAAAAGCAGCTTTACTGTCAGTATCGATGTTAGTCGGCATGTCAGCGGCCAATGCGCATACTACAAACTTAGATGCTTCTGTTCTTGGTAATTGTGATGCGCTCACGAGTTTTGCAAAGAACGCAGATCATAATGATGCACAGATTTCTAGCGCGCAAACGAAAGGTTATGTCGATGCGAGAGTCGCTTGCCAGGTTCAGCACAAAGATCAACATTTGCAATCTGAAAAATATTTTGTGAAAAAATATAATAGCGAGAAGTAATACTAAAAGATTACTTGTGATATTGAAATCCAAATATGTGAAGATGACGACATTGTCATCTGAACGTCATCTACCAGTCAGAATGAATAAGGTATCATTTAGACTGGTTTAACAGTTATTGAATCTAATAGCCTTTAATCCAACCAATAGGAATTAATTATGTTGCAATTTAAATCACTGTCTAAATCAATCGCCATTACTGCCATCGCTCTTGTTGTATCAACCTCAGCTCTAGCGCATGACCCTAAAATGCATGCTGAAAAAGATCAAATGAACTGTGAAAAAATGCAAAAGCATATGCAAATGATGGGAAAAATGGATCATAGCAAGATGGACATGAATGACCCTGCTATGAAAGCCATGATGGCCAATATGAGCAAAATGAAGCAAATGTACCAAAAACATTGTGTGACTACTGACAGTAAATCTTAAAAATTTTCAGCTCTGTTAACTCACAGCTCCTCTCTAATAGCAGAGAGAAATTAACGGAAATAAGTTTTTAGGAAAATATATGAAGTTTTTATTGGGTGTGCTCTTTACTTTATTTGTGGCAATCGTTGGGATGTTTGCGGTTGTCAGCAGCGGTATTGTCAACGTGGGTGCAGACCAAGAGCATAGCCCAATGATGTATAGCTTTTTAGAAACTGCGCGCAATCGTTCTATACAAACTGCCAGTAAAGATATTAAAGTACCAGACTTAGAGCAGGTTGACATGATCAGCTCTGGTGGCGCGGACTATAAGGATATGTGTGCAGGCTGTCACTTGTCTCCGGGAGTGGCACAAACTGACTTTAGCGAAAGCTTATATCCGAAGCCGCCCAACTTTACCAAGGCTGATATCGTTAAACGTTATCAAACTGAGGATGGTGCCAAGCAAAGCTTTTGGGCAATCAAACACGGCATTATGGCATCGGGAATGCCTGCATGGGGCGCGTCCCATGATGACGATAGAATGTGGGCGATGGTCGCTTTTATCAGATCGTTACCTGAATTAGATGAAAGCCAATACACGATACTGACCACTCGGATAGATGGCGATATAATGGACATGTCATTTGAAGGTGATATGAATATGTCTGACAGTGGTGGTATGGATATGGATATGTCGAGTGATGGTGGTATGGATATGTCGGGCGATGGATCTGGAATGCAGCATTAACCCGTTCTGAATATGAAAGCACCCTAACAGGTGTCCTTATTAACAATATCAACAATGCAGTGCTGAACGGTGCTGCATTTAATGTTTATAGCTAAGGACATCAGACTTCAAATATAGGATGCAAATTTTTAGAATATCGAGCATAACAATAGATATTTAGGGGTGATTTTATGAGACGTTACACACACGGGTTTTCTAATGGACATCACTGGTTATCCGGTCGTGTCCTTTTATTGATGGTGACATCTTCTCTGTCGTTAACACTAGCCGCTTGCAGCCAATCTAATACCAGTGGCTCTGACTCACAGTCTGTACAGTCTGAGCCTGCTGCCATCCAGAACGTAAAAAACAATAAATCAGCTCCGGCAAATGCTCCCGTTAACAGCTCATCATCATTACTCAAAAATGTCTCAGCAACCGTTTATAAAGATGCCAACTGTGGCTGCTGTAAAGAGTGGGTAGGCTACGCAAAAGACAATGGATTAAGCGCAACCACGCATGATGTTGCAGATTTATCCGTATTTAAAGATCGTTACGGCGTACCCCAACAGATGCGCTCTTGTCATACTACAGTGACGACCGATGGTTACGTCTTTGAAGGCCATGTTCCTGCTAAGCACATGGCACAATTCTTAGAAAACCCACCCGTAGGAGCCATTGGACTTGCCGTACCTAGTATGCCAGTTGGCAGTCCAGGTATGGAGTATCAGGGTAAATTCATGCCTTATAAGGTAATGCAGCTTAATAAAGACGGCACCACAGAAGTCTATGCCGCTATTGAGTCTCCTGAGCAGCAACTGTAATTGAAATATCTGTTAAAGATAAAAAAATATAAGCTTAACCACCATCTCTCAAATTAAATTAGGTCATCATTATGAATAAACAGAACATACTGAACCGCCGACGTTTTTTAACTGGATCCTCTGTTGTCCTTGGCGCCTCAATGCTACCGACGATTGCCAGTAGTGCATTAAGTAAAGATCAGCAAAACGCTGTTATTAATAGCGATCAAAACACCCATAAAGTACCTGTATTAACCGGCAATGAGTTTGATTTATATGTCAGTAAACAGTCCGCTATTGTCAACGGTAAAAAGAGCATGGCAACGCTCATCAATAATTCACTGCCAGCACCGACGTTAAAGATGCGTGAAGGCGATACGGTGGTGATACGTGTTCATAATCAGA
>NZ_VOBE01000009.1:0-69314 GCF_008369225.1 Psychrobacter sp. ANT_H59 | reverse complement strand
TCATCTATCTAGAGCATGGTGCGCATTATGCCATTGGTGCCTTGGCAATTATTATGCTGCTATCAGTGAAATTCCATGTACCAGAGATTATTACTGGTTTGATTGGTATTGCCTTTATCGGTTGGGCATTGCTTGCTTCACTTAAGTATCGCAAGCAACAAGCGAAGGCGATTACTTAGTGTTGATTTTGTCTTACGTTTAAACGCTACGTTCAAATTAATAAAAAGCGCTTTGGTAGAAAATCGTAGTCATGCCAGGTTATATCAAGCGATTGGTATGACCTGTTTTTTATACCTTTTTTACTTTATGAGTAATTCATATCATAAGGTTTTGTTTCATTGGTAGGTTCGATATTGCAACCTTAATACCAACTTCAGTATCTAAAAAATTCATTTTTGATAACAATATCTTAATGATTGTTATCGGGACGGTTAGAAAGTATCAGATTTGCACAATTGCTATATCTGTTAGTAAACATAACATCAGCGCACAAAATACGCCTTGCTTAGTAAGCAAACGCTTAGTATAGTAAAACGTAATGATATGCAGGACATGGCGTACAGATATTTTTTTCTCATAACGTCTATATATCGATCACTGCACTATTTGAGTTCATTTTTTATCAATCAATCCACTTAATTATTAATCCAAAGGATATTTACATGGCTATTAGCTTAACAAAAGGCGGCAACGTAAACTTATCAAAAGAAGCGCCAGGTTTAACCAATATTACGGTCGGTCTAGGCTGGGATCCACGCGCCACTGACGGTCAAGAATTTGACTTAGATGCGATTGGCTTTTTGGTCAATGAAGCGGGTCAAGTACGTAACGATCAAGATTTTATCTTCTTTAACAACTTAAAGTCAGACAATGGCGCGGTTGAACATACAGGCGATAACCGTACTGGTGAAGGTGATGGCGATGATGAAAAAATCAAAATCAACCTTGCAAGCATTCCAGCTGACGTGAGCAAAGTTGCTATCTGTGCCATCATTTATGAAGGTCAAGCTCGTAACCAAAACTTCGGTCAAGTGGGCGACGCTTATATCCGTATTTTGAACGACAATGGCGATGCTGAAATCGCTCGTTATGACCTATCAGAAGACGGTAGTACTGAAACAGCGATGATTTTTGGTGAGTTATATCGTCATAGCGGCGACTGGAAATTCCGCGCGGTTGGTCAAGGCTTTAGCGGTGGTCTTGGACCATTAGCGGCCTCTTATGGCGTCAACGTTTAATCGTCTAATTGACTTAATCGTGTCGCAAGCCAACTATCGTAAGTAACTATTTATTTACAAGCTACTTACGAGATCTATAAGCCATCAAGTGTGTTATTTAAGACATTTGATGGCTTTAAATTTAAGTGGATATGAATTTAATGTCTAAACGATATTGACAGAAGTTATTTGCTATATCCTCTACAGATGGACTCATGAAAATATTAGAACAAGGACTTTTGACCTATGGCTGCAACGTTTAGCTTAATTGGTACTATTGAACCTTTTTTACATTGTAATCTTAAAAAAGGCGACTCAATCTATTGCGAAGCCAACGCCATGGTGATGATGGAATCAAACCTTGAGCTAAAAGGTAAATTGCAAGGTGGACTGATGCAGTCATTGATGCGCCGTTTTGCTAACGATGAGTCACTTTTTCAACAGCAAATCGAAGCGGTAAACGGTGAAGGTGATTGCTTGCTGGCACCAACGCTCGATGGCGATATGCAAATCATTGATTGCGGCAAACATCAATATACCTTGAGCGATGGTGCTTTTGTCGCGGCACAAATCGGTGTCGATATCAGAGCCAATATTCAACGTAATCTAGGTGGCGCAGTCTTTGGTGATACTGGCGGCTTTATGGTCATGCAGACACAAGGTCAAGGTCAGGTAGTGGTATCGGGTTTCGGTTCATTATTTGAGATTGATGTGACGCCAGATAAAGACGTCATCATCGATAATGGTCATGTGGTCTGCTGGGATTCAACGCTTGATTATAAGCTCTCTGTATCGACCAGTAAGAAAAAAGGCATTATGAGCAATATTATCAATTCAGTCACCAGTGGCGAAGGAATGGTACTCAACTTTTCAGGCTCAGGCAAAGTTATTATTTGCTCACGCAATCGTGACAGCTATCAAGGATGGCTACAAAGCATCTTGGGCACCAGTTCAGGTGGTCGTGGCGGCAATAGCGGATTACTTGGCAATATTTTATAGCAATTTCTCATACAACTATTATAAGGATTATCACATGGCAGTTAGTTTACAAAAGGGTCAAAAAATCTCCCTAAGCAAAGAAGCAGGCGGCGAGCTTACTCAAGTAAAATTGGGTTTAGGCTGGGACGTTGCCCAAGGTCCACAAGATAAAAAAGGTGGATTCTTAGGTAAATTATTCGGTGGTGGTAGTGGCGGCGATTCTATCGATTTAGATGCATCATGCATTATGTTCGATAGCAACAAACAGCCAGTTGATGCCATTTGGTTTAGCCAATTAAAATCAAAAGACGGCAGTATCGTGCACACTGGTGATAACCGCACCGGTGACGGCGATGGTGATGATGAAGTAATCAATGTTGATTTATCAAAAGTTCCAGCTAACGTAGTATCCTTGGTATTTACCGTCAACAGCTTTACTGGTCAGACGTTTGAGACAGTAGAAAATGCGTTTTGCCGTATCGTCAATGCCAATAACAATACTGAAGTAGCACGCTATAATCTGTCCTCACAAGGTACGCATACGGCGATGATTATGGCAAAAGTATATCGCCATAATAATGAGTGGAAGATGCATGCCATCGGTGAAACGGCGACTGGTCGCACTTTCCATGACTTAATGCCTGCTATCACCCCGCATGCTTAATATCCATAAGTGTCGTTTTTGAAATAATGTCCCGCTTTATCATTTATAAAAATGATTCATAGAAAAACAGCCCATCTATTATTAGATAGGCTGTTTTTTTACGTGTGCTAACAATACCCTTAGAGCTATTACTTACTGCCACGTTTCCAGCTAAATCCCCAATTAAAGGCTTTGTCCATCTCTTGATGTCCTTTGAAGTATTGGTTGATACGTTCAACGTTGATACTGCCTTGCTGATTGACCAGACGCGCAATAGCGCACATCGGTAAGTTACCTGTACCTTCTGTCAAACGCGTTTCAATCGGTGGCTGGTCGGGTACATGAATAGTCACTACCCCATCAGTTTGCGCCCAATTTGGTGCACCTTCGTAAATGAAAGCAAAGATAAATACTTCTTCAATCTGTGACCACTGCTGACCATTGATATCTAGCCATTCACCGCCGCTTACCTGTCCTGTTCTATCATCGGCACGCAATAAAACGTATGGCGCTGATTGTAGGCTACCAAAACGACTTCCCAACGCTTGAATAAGCGTTTTTTCACCATTTTTCAGATGAATCATCGCACCAACATCGAGATCAATTCCATCAGCTTTATGCTGCTTAAATAAATCGCCGAGCAGCCCTTTTTTGGGTGCTTGCTTGCTGACATCTGGACGTTGGTTCCAGTCTAGGTTAACCGATATTTTGCCAAAATCATCACGTTTCTTGAGATTGATACTAGATTGATTTTTGGTTAAAGTAATTTTACTTAGGTTGATTGAAGGATTGGTAGAGCCAGCAGGAATCGGCGGTGGCGTAGTTGTCTGAGGTGCACTACTAGCTTTTTGCGTATTGATTGGTCGCTGCGTATTAATAGGCTGAGTTTGCCCTTGTGACTGATTTTGTACAGGGCTTTGAGCTGGTGCTTCATCGGCAATCTCTACACCGAAATGCTCAGATAAAGGTTTTAAGCCACCTTCAAAACCTTGAGCGATAAAACGAAACTTCCAATTGCCCTGCCGACGATAACATTCCGCTAAGATGATCGCTTTTTCATTACGCCCAGCAGCAGATAATTGACAAGTTATCAGCACTTGACTGCCTTGTAGTACTTGAATATCTACATCGCCGACTTGAGCCAACGTCTGCGCACTAGAAAACGCTAACGCAATCTTTTCAATACTTGCTGGCTGCGCAGGTAGATTGATATCAAAAAATCCATCACTGTCATGACCGCGAAAGCTCACGCTACCATCATCGCTACGCGTCTGCCCATAAAATATCATATCGCCATCGCCGCGCACTTTACCTTCAGTCGTCAGGCGATATGCAGCGCAATCGATGGCGCTTTGGCTTAAAATACGAATGCTAATATTATCCGTTGGCAGCGGCGCGTTAGCACCTGCAATTAAAGCTTGAGGTTGACTCATCATTTATCCTTTACGTTATTTATTATTTACTTATATGAGTGAGGTTAACTATCGCCATATAGTAGCATGGATGGCATTACAACCTTAATCAGAACCAGCATCTTATAAAACATCATAAAAAAAGTAAAAATCCTTGATGCTATTTAATTGGAAACATTTATAACATCTAGCATTTGTATATAATAGAGCCCGTTATGTATAAATGCCATGTCTGAAATTATTCGATCATATATTAAATTGCTAATCACTTTATGATGACGATATCGAGTGATCCACAACCCTATTATTTAAGAGAGTGCAAAGAGAATTATGGATAACCCTGTTAACAATAGTCATCATACAAAGTTAAGCGCTGCTTGGTTGGCTGAAGGTCAGTCAAGCCAGCGTGATATGTTAGCTAGCCTGCAAACCCTAAAAGCTCAATCTAGCATGCCCTTTCATGTCGTTGCCTCACATCGTCATAATAGGCCTGAGATTTTTGAATTTGCCGATAGCGTTTACCGCGAGCCTTCTATTAGCACCGCAGATAACAATGAGCAAGCAATGCTTGAATCTGTTGAGCCATTGATGCCACGTTGGCAATTTGTGTTAGAACAAGCTCAGAAAAACAACGTGAAAGTGTTACTCACTGGACGCAATGGCATTGATTATGAAGCTCATCGCGAAAAATTTGCAGCAGCAGGTATCCGTTTATTGACAGGTGCGACCAGCGTTGCAGCACTGGAATCCATCGATGATAAGTTTGCCTTTATGCAGCAGTGCCATGAGCATGATATCCCTGTCGCAGATGCATGGCGCTTTGATACTGTCGCAGAGCTTGAAGCGTTACTTGCCACCCATGGTCATCAGCCTTTATGTGTCAAACCAGTGACGGGGATTTTTGCCCAAGGATTTTGGCGCTTAGGTAAAGTTAAAGAGACAGGTAAAGAAGAAAGTGAGCAATACGACAGTTTTGAGCATCTATACTTTACCGAAGAGAAAAAAATCAATACCGCACAATTTATCAATGCTTATACCAACAGTCTCATGGTGCATGAGCGCCCGATTCCCATGTTGCTGATGCCTTATTTATCAGGACAAGAATACTCTATCGATGTCGTCTGTGAATACGGCGAAGTGTTGGCTGCTATTACTCGTTATAAAACGGGGAAAATTCAGCATATTGGTTATGAGCAATCGGTCATGGATGTGGTCATTCCACTGATAAAAACGTTCGGCTGTGATGGTATCGTTAGTGTCCAGACTAAAGCGGATGATAATGGTCAGCATCGTGTGCTTGAGATTAATAGTCGCCCCTCTGGTGGTATTGATTACACCACTCATAGCGGTGTAGATATAACTCAAGTTGGTTTTGCTTATTGGCTCGGTTTAAGTAAGAAGCCGAAACTGGCAGATATCGCACAGCAAATTATACCGTGCCAAGTACGTTCTATTATGGTGAGTGTAAAAATTGAAGAAGATACTGCTGAATAAGTGAAACTAACGATATAAAAAATTGAAAGACTGAAGGAATATGAATGCCAAATAAGCAACACAACACGACCATCACCTTACCTCGCGGTACGCTTGATCTGACCTATCAGACCAACGCTGCTAGTGGTAACAACGACCTTAAAGAAAGCAGCCATTATCAGCTAGAAGATTTGCTTGATTTTGCTCAACGTATCAATCCAAAACGGGCGTTTTTGTTTGTCTCAAAAGTGTTAGGTCGTCATATTCCGGTGGCACCAAGCATCATGCGTGATGCCTTTACTGATTTGGCAAACTTAGTACCTGATGATTTGCTTGAGCCAATTTTGGTCATCGGTATGGCAGAGACGGCGGTTGGATTATCTGCTGGTGTGCACCAAGCGCTACAAAAGCGCTATCCGCAAGCGTTGCTGCTAAATTCTACTCGTCATGCCCAGCATGATGACAACAATAGCGATTCTTTATTGACCACTTTTAGCGAAGACCACAGTCATGCCAGTCAGCATCTGATTTATCAAAGTGCCGATAAAATGACGCAAGCGCAACTACTTGCCAGTAAAACGCTGATCATGGTCGATGATGAAGCATCAACGGGTAATACTTGCGTTAATGTTGTCACAGCATTACGTGAAGCTGGGTTGACCCAACTAGAGCAAGTGCATCTCACAACCTTAGTTGATTGGTCTCTAGATCAGAATCAAAATGAGTCTGATGCTAACGCCGATGATACGATTGCCACCCGCCTGCCAAATATTGATTTTCACCGCCATCATTTACTATCTGGCGCTTGGAAATGGACTGATGCGCCCAACCCTGAGCCTATCATTATGCCATCGGTTGATACGACCGAAGCTGGTAGTCAACCTTTGGGCAATACTGGCAATTGGGGACGCTTTCCAACGCTAGATAGCACGAATGGCTTTGCTGATTATCTAGCAAGTTTCCAAACTGCATTTGCAAGTTTTGATGGTCAAAACGCATTTAATAACGCTCAATTGCCACAAAAAATATTGGTATTGGGCAGTAATGAATTTGTCTGGTTGCCATTTTTATTGGCGGAATGGCTTGAGCAACAGACGAATTTAGATAACAGCAATAATACGGTGAATTTTAGCGCATTAACCCGCTCACCGATTGCACTTGGTAGCGGTATTGGCACGATGTTAAGCTTTCATGATAATTATGGCCTTGGTATGACCAATTTTGCTTATAACGTTGAGCCAAATGAGTGGGATTTGATTGTATTGTGTGTGGAAACGTCGGCTGATAGTGTGGATACCATGTGGAAAGGTTTGGATAATGTGTTGGTGGTGAATCCTAAATAGACGCGCATTTAACATACATATTACGAGCTACTGATAATGGATTGCCATAGCCGTAATATGAACATCTTTAGAATATTTATTCTATCTTTCTAAAACAAAGTTTACTCATACATGCCTGTGATTTTACGGAGGTTAAATACCTCATTAATAACAAAAAAGATGTCCATAGCATAAAAAAATTCATATTTGCGCTGTAGATACCTTGCACAACCTCATATTTACCTATATATTCGGTCTATTCATTTGCTTATTCAGTGTCGACATATCAACTATTAGAAGACCAAACACTTGAGACACACCATTCTGAAGTGTCTCAAATTCTGATAATTTGTCATGACCTGAAATAATTTGAATTGATAAATACTTTAAAAGGAATTAAAGGTTTATCGATTAGAGTTCGACATCAACGGCGTCTAACGTCGTTGTCGTGCTATCAATCGATAATTATCTAACGATTTATACAGGATGTAATCACAGTGCAAACTCCATTTTTCAAGCTCACCTTATTAGCAGCCTTAACGCTAGGCGTCAGCGCCTGTAGCGGCGACAATAAAACTGCGGATAAAACGGCAGATGCCGGTAGCGATGCCAAAGCCGCTAAGACCTTAATTTACTGTTCAGAAGGTAGCCCTGCTGGCTTTGACCCTGCGCAATATACGGCAGGTACTGACTTTGATGCCAGTGCTTATCCTATTTTTAATGGTATCGTACAGTTTAAACGTGGCGAAACCGAAATTGAGCCAGGCTTAGCCGAAAGTTGGGAAATCAGTGAAGACGGTAAGACTTATACACTCAATCTACGTAAAGGCGTCAAATTCGGCAAGACCGATTACTTCACCCCAACTCGTGACTTCAACGCTGATGACATTATCTTTACTATCGAACGTCTCACCGATACAGGCTTTGCTTTTAATAAAGACTATCCAGCTGAATTCCCGTATTCAGTAGGTATGGGTTTGCCTGATATTATCGACAAAGTAGAAAAAGTCGATGATTATACGGTCAAAATCACTCTGACTGAGACCAACGCGCCATTCCTACAAAACCTAGCAATGCCGTTCGCCTATGTGCATTCTGCAGAGTATGCTAAGCAGTTACAAGACGCTGGCAATGCCGCTGATCTAAATACCAAACCAGTCGGTACCGGACCTTTCGTCTTTACTTCGTATCAAAAAGATGCGCAGATTCGTTATACCAAAAATCCTGACTATTGGAACAAAGACAACATTCATATCGATAACCTCGTCTTTGTCATCACTAAAGATTCTGCGGTTCGCGCACAGAAGGTACAAGCAGGCGAATGTAATGTCTCCGCTTATGCCAACCCATCTGAAGTTGATTCTGCCAAAAAATCTGGCAAAGCAAACGTACTGGATGATGCTGGATTTAACGTTGGTTACTTAGGCTATAACACTGAAAAACCAGACCTAAAAGATGTCAATGTTCGCCGCGCTCTTGATATGGCAATCAATAAAGACGCCATCATCAATGCCGTATATCAAGGTTCTGGTATCAAAGCAAGCAACCCAATGCCACCAACGCAGTGGGGCTATAACGATGAGATCAAAGATGCGCCTTACGATATTGAAAAAGCCAAAGCCCTACTGGCTGAAGCAGGTGCTAAAGATTTAGAAATCGACTTATGGTATATGCCCGTTCAGCGCCCTTATAACCCTAATGCCAAGCTAATGGCTGAAATGATTCAATCAGATTGGGCTAAAATTGGCGTTAAAGCCAAGCTTGTGACTTATGAGTGGGGCGAGTACCTAAAGCGTGCGGGTAAAGGCGAGCCTGAAGCGATCCTAGCCGGTTGGACAGGTGATAATGGAGATCCTGATAACTGGTTAGGTGTTCTATTATCTTGTGATGCGGTTAACGGTAACAACTACTCACGCTGGTGTAATAAAGACTTTGATAAGCTGGTCATGGATGCACGTGCAAATACCAACCAAGATGAGCGTATTACCAATTACAAGCAGGCTCAGGTTATCTTTAAAGACCAACTACCTTGGACGACAGTTGCTAACTCAGTCGTGACGGTATTAACGACCCCTAATGTAAAAGACTACAAAATTAGCCCACTCGGCTCCATTCGCTTTGATGGCGTTGATATTGAATAAGGATGTTAAATAGCCTTAGCTAATATCAGTGCTGCATTCGGTACTGGTATTAGATTCAATACCAGTACCTAACAAACCCTAGTGACGCCTTTTATTCTATAGTCATTGCTTTATATACGTTTGCGGCTGGTTCAGAGATTCTGTTCCAGCCGTATTTGTCTGAGCCTGAGCTATAGCTAGTAAAAGCCACTTCTATAAAAACGAGCCGAGCTATGCTACTTTATATTCTACGCCGGATTTTAATCTTAGTTCCCGTCTATATCGGCTTAACCCTATCGACTTTTATTCTTATTCGCCTCGTACCTGGCGATGCAGTTGAGATTATGATGGGAGAGCGCATGGTTGATCCTGAGCTACATGCGCAGGCTTTAGCCCGCCTTGGTTTGGACAAACCCTTACCCGTACAATACTGGGATTATCTCACTGGGATACTGCAAGGTAACTTTGGTGAATCCTTTCGCACCCGTACGCCTATATTGCAGGATTTTTTTGCGCATTTTGTGCCGACATTAGAGCTGGCGCTTTGCGCGATTACGATAGCGAGTATCGTTGGTATTAGTCTGGGTATTTTGGCTGCCTTACGCCGTGGTACTTGGCTAGACTATACCTTAATGTCTGGCGCACTTGCCGGCTACTCTATGCCGATCTACTTACTTGGTCCTATCCTAACGGGTATTTTCGCCCACTATCTAGGTCTACTACCGGTCTCTGGCGTTATCTCTGTCGCGCAGTTCCTAGACGTCAAACCTTTATACGGGTCTTGGCTACTAGGTTCTTTAAGCTCTGGTGAGCCCGGCGCCTTTTGGAACGTTGTCAAACATTTCATCCTGCCCTCGGTTGCCCTATCTACCATTCCTTTAGCTATGATTGCTCGTATGACACGCTCAGCGATGCTTGAGGTGTTAGATGAAGATTATGTGCGTACTGCAAGAGCCAAAGGTCTGTCACCAAAACGTGTGATTTTAATTCACGTGATGCGTAATGCGCTCATTACCGTGGTTACTGTAGTGGGATTGCAAATGGCGACGTTATTGGCTGGTGCCATTATCACTGAGACTATCTTTAGCTGGCCGGGTGTTGGTAACTGGTTATTAGATGGCTTCTTTACGCGTGATTACCCGATTGTACAAAACGGTATTTTATTGGTCGCCACCGCACTGATTCTGGTGAGCTTAATGATCGATATTTTATATGGATTTATTAATCCTAGAATTCGCCATTCCTCATAGCCTATTGTTCGGGTGAACCCCATTTGATGCATTGTTATTGTATCGACAATTGCTATTTATAGTTTTTAATAATTACCCATAGTGCCCATGATGACCTTGTATCCCTAGGTTTGTATTACTCAGCTTGCAGAAGACAAGCGCATGCTAAGTTAGCTTAAACCATAAGCGATTTAGCCCAATAAAGTAAGCAAGCCAGTGGAGTAAAACAAGGTCTGATTCACTAAAGGAATATCCAATGAAGCCTTCTGTAGTTCCTTCTGACATTGCTCCGGTTGCGCCTAAGCCGCCGACTTCTTGGCAGCTGTTTTTATACACCTTTTGCCGAAATAAAGGCGCGGTACTGGGTTTTATAGTCTTGATGCTGATGGTCATCGTCGCAATCTTGGCCCCTACCATTGCCCCTTATGACCCTTATGAATTATTCACCGGTAAAGAGCAGTTGCCGCCCTCCTTCTTTAGTGGCGGTGATTCGATGTTCTTTTTGGGCACCGATGATGCCGGTCGTGATACGCTCTCGCGCGTCATGCACGGCGCACGTTATTCATTATTTATCGGTATCAGCGCCACTTCGATAGCGATGATTGTGGGCGTATCGTTAGGACTAAGCGCTGCCTTTTGGCCCAAGGTTTGGGGCAAAGCGGTCATGCTAGTAAATGATATCTTGATGTCTTATCCAAGCTTGCTGCTCGCCATTATCATTGCCGCTATTTTAGGGCCTTCGATGACCAATACCATCATTACTATTGCCTTGGTATGTACACCGCCTTTTATTAGGTTGACCCGCGCAACAGCAATGGTTGAGCTGCAACGTGAGTATTTTATTGCCTCACAGGTCATGGGTGCAGGTGTCTTAAGATTATTGTTTATCACGATATTACCCAACTGTATGGCGCCATTAATCGTCCAAGCGACCATGATTTTCTCTACTGCTATTTTGGAAGCCGGCGCGATTGGTTTCTTAGGTTTCGGTGTTCAACCCCCTGATGCTGAGTGGGGTGCGATGCTAGGTACTGCTCGCCAATATATCCAGAGCAATGTGTGGTTAGCGATTTGGCCCGGTGTAGCGATTTTCTTAGCTGCATTGTCCATCAATCTAACGGGCGACGGTCTGCGTGATGCCTTAGATCCAAAATTGAAGCAGGTATCTTAATGAACGATTTTCAAGTAAATAGCTCAATAGCAAATAACATTGCCACAGACAACCCATTACTCCTAGATATTGAGCATCTATCAGTGACTTTTGGAGAAGGAGCAAGAGCATTTCGCGCGGTCGATGATGTCTCTCTAAAAATCAAACAAGGAGAGGTCGTCGCAGTTGTCGGTGAATCAGGCTCTGGTAAATCGGTCACTATGATGGCACTGATGGGTTTATTACCCTCTTCTGCCACTGTCGTTGCTGATCGTCTTAACTTTGATGGCAAGAATCTCCTCACCATGCCAGCAAAACAAAAGCGCAAGATTATCGGTAAAGATATCTCGATGATATTTCAAAATGCCATGTCATGCCTGAATCCAAGCTTTACGGTCGAGATGCAAATGGGAGAAGTATTAACTACCCATCTTGGCTTGCGCGGCGCAGCAGTACGGCAGCGTCTGTTAGAGTTATTAGAGCTGGTTGAGATGCCAGATGCTAAGAATCGCCTACGTGTCTATCCGCACCAACTTTCAGGTGGTATGAGTCAACGGGTCATGATTGCGATGGCACTGGCGTGCGAGCCAAAACTACTTATCGCTGATGAACCGACGACTGCTCTCGATGTGACCGTTCAGGCTCAAATCATGGATTTGCTCAGTCGCCTGCAACGTGAAAAGCAGATGGCAATGGTGCTTATCACTCATGACTTGGGTTTAGTCGCACAAAACTCTCGCGATGTCGCTGTTATGTATGCCGGTCAAGTGGTCGAGACCAGTACAGTGCCAGAAATATTCCAAAAACCTGCGCACCCTTATACCGAAGCGCTACTACAGGCGATTCCTGAACTGGCTGTTGGACAAGATAGATTGAATAGCTTGCCAGGTGTTGTGCCAAGCCAATATGATAGGCCAACGGGCTGTCTGCTCTCTCCTCGCTGTCCCTATAAAGAGCCGGCTTGTGAGGTGCCGCCACCTATTTTAGCAACCCCAAATGGCGAAGTCCGCTGTATTCACGCCACCCTGCCCGAACATCCTACTCGGACTACTCAAACCGCTACGATGGAGTCTGAAATATGAGTAATAAAATCGTCTTAAAGGCAGATAATTTACATAAACACTATCAGGTTTCTCTAGGCTTAGGAAAAGGTAAAGCATTCGTAAAAGCATTGAACGGCATCTCATTTGAGCTAGAAGCAGGGAAAACTCTCGCAGTCGTTGGTGAGTCAGGATGTGGCAAGTCTACTTTGGCGCGCCAGCTTACTTTGATAGAAGAACCTACCAGTGGCGAGTTATTTATTAACGATGAGGCAACTACGAGTTATAGTAGAAATGCGCTTAAAAACTTGCGTACTGAGATTCAGATGGTATTCCAAAATCCGTATGGTAGCCTCAATCCACGCCATACCATTGGCTTTCAGCTCACAGAACCGTTAGACATTCATACCACGCTGAGCAAAGAAGAAAAACGCACCAAAGTCCATGCAATGATGAAGCACGTTGGTTTGCGTCCTGAGCATACCGGTCGCTATCCGCATATGTTTTCTGGCGGTCAGCGCCAACGTATTGCTCTTGCTCGTGCCATGATGCTCAATCCTAAAATTGTCGTCGCTGATGAGCCGACGTCAGCACTCGACGTCTCTATTCAGGCGCAAGTACTGAATCTATTTATGGATTTGCAAGATGAATATCATACTGCCTATGTCTTTATCTCGCACAACCTTTCTGTCGTACGCCACGTAGCAGATGATGTGATGGTCATGTATTTAGGCAAAGCCGTTGAGCACGGTGCTAAAGATGCTATTTATAATGATCCTAAACACCCTTATACCATCGCTTTACTCTCAGCAGCGCCCTCAGTGACGGGTCATAAAAAAGAGCTGACTCTACAAGGCGAATTACCTAGTCCGCTTAATCCGCCAAGTGGCTGCGCACTTCATAAACGCTGCCCCTATGCCAAACCAATATGTAGCGAAATTGAGCCCGAGTTGCGTGAATGGGAAGGACGATTAGTCTCTTGCCTAAGGTTAGAAGAAATATATGGATAGGATATTCAAATATTTCTTTGTTATTTAAATGATAGTATAAACATAGCACCTTGATTGTTGCTGAGTCTATAGTAGCCATCACAAGAAACCTAGTATTATCCTGCCGTCTGCATAATCACCCTTTAATAAACTTGGAAAGTTTGGTTACTCAATTTTCTGAGTTTATTACATTTATATGCTAACTCCAAATGAGTTACGTCCAATCCTCTTGCGATAATTCTGCACTTTTATTACCGATTTATTCTGACCTTTTTTATGATTATCGTTATACTGTCTGCATTTGGCTAAAGTCTGATAAATAGGTAATGCTCAGTTTTAAAAATCAGCGCTGCACCTCCCTTACATATCCGTATTCAAGCCATCTATAAACAGTCTTATCATCATTTTTATCTTTGGAAAACATAATGACCTTCCCATTTTTCCAGTCTAGTCCAAACATTGTAAAGCCATATGCGCTGATGGATTTGGACGATACGCTCTTTCAAACTCAGCGTAAAATTGATGCATGGGAATTACCCACTACTGAACCTGAAAATTTGGTTTGCGCTACCATCAATAAACAAGGTGAGCCGTTAAGCTTTATGAGTCAGCGCCAAGCGGTCTTTTTTAATTGGCTATTTGCCAGTACTGAATTGATAGTCGTCACAGCTCGTGATAGGTCAGAGATACAGCGAGTAAAATTGCCTTTTAATAGCTGGCAAGTATTGACCCATGGCGCGATTATTTTAACCGCTGATGGTGAGCTACTAAATACGTGGCAACAGTATATGCATGATGTGCTTGCTCCATTACAAGATAAGCTCAATCAGCTGACTGAGTGGGTGAATGGCTGCAATAACGTGCATAACAACTTAAAGTTAACCCCGCATACCGATACTTTTATCGATAGCGAGATGACCATTTATATAGCGATCAAACACACGCAAAAAGACCATCAAGCATTGGCAGATTTAGCCACACAATTACCAACGCTCATACCAGATTTTGATGAGATTTTTTATGTGCATGTGAATGCTAATAATTTAGCAATATTGCCGCATGCTATTCATAAACGTCATGCGGTACAATTTTTATTGGAACAGCATTTGGATCATCAGCGCCCAAGCTTCGGTTTTGGTGACAGTCTGGCAGATCTGCCATTTCTGCAATTACTTGACTGGTACGGCATGCCCAATCATGGACAGCTACATGAGAAATTTGCAGCTAAATGATGAGCGCTACCTTTTATTAAATGATATTCTGCTATTAAACCGTCATCAAACGAGTAAAACTATTTCTACTATGACTTCAATCCATTCTAATATTAAAACAGCCGATTTATCACAATATGGCTCAGGCAGCTATCTTGCTAGCGATGTCACTGTGCTGCTCAATATCGTTGATAAAGATGCCGTTGCTGATGTGCCTGTCAGTCAAAAAGAAGCACTGATTCAAAGTGGGCAGCGTCATTACTCTGATATGCTGACCTTGGAAGACGCGCCAAGTGCCATGCATGAGCAGCTATATATCGAGGCGTTAGAGCAGGGAAAAGTAAGAGCAGCGACTGATATTACCAATTTGGCCCATACGCTACAGCAAGTTTTTCAGCCAAACGTCAATAATGAGCGCCCGTTAATATTAGTCAGTCTTGTGCGTGCCGGTTTACCAATAGGCGTACTGTTACAACGCGCATTAGCAACTGCCGATAGCAGCTACTCTCTACCAAGTGTGCATTATGGCGTCAGTATTATACGAGATCGTGGTCTTGATCCGGTTGCTTTAAAGATGATATTAAATAATCATCCTCATAGCCCGATTGTATTTGTCGATGGTTGGACAGGTAAAGGGGCGATTTATCAAGAACTGGCGCATAGTCTAAAAGCCTTTGCCGATCCTAACCACCCTAACTTTGCCAATATTTTCCATCAAGGTCAGGATGTTATACCGCTACTGACCCTTGCTGATCCGGCTGGTGTTGCTTGGCTGGCTGCTAGTATCGATGACTGGTTGATTCCGTCAGGTTTATTAAATAGTACTGTATCAGGGCTTATATCACGCAGTTTATATACTGAGCCGGAATTGGGGCTGCATCGCAGTGTCTTTTATGATAATTTGATCAGTGTAGATCATAGTCTGGCCTTTATTGATTGTATCGATGCGACAAGGCGTATATTAAACACGCCTTTGAAATGTTTGCCAACACATAAGCAACCTCGCTATCAAACGGCCGAATTAGTCGATAGCTTGGCTGCTGAGTATGGTATTAGCAATCGTAATCGTATTAAGCCGACCATTGCTGAGGCGACACGCGCGATACTACGCCGCGACCCTGAACGTATTTTGTTAGCGAGCGCTGAGCACCCCGACACTATATTATTAAGGCATTTATGTACACAGCGACATATCGCTATTAGCGTACTAGGTGATAAAATACTGCCTTATCAAGCGATTACCCTTATTAAGCAGCGCACTACAGACGATTAATAACTCCTTATCTTTCTACCTAATCTTGAAACCATACTTTTAGACCCATTCATTTACCACTATTTACGATGCCCATTATGTCAGATATGCCAAAAAACGAGTCCCACCTTTATCAAAACACCCAGTCTTACGCGCATCTGATTACTGAGCGTCATGCTATGCTCAAGCCTAACATGCATCATCCGTATCAGTTGGGAGCGAGCTTATATATGCCAGCGACGCGCCAAGATATCTGGCAAGTGATCAAGCGTGATAAATTACCGACGATTAATAGTATTATCATCTGTCTAGAAGATGCGGTCAGCCACAATGATGTTGAGTTGGCACTTGAGCGCTTGCAGACGCTGCTGTATACGTGGGCAACGCACGTTGATAGTATCAATGAGCCGACACAGCAAGCTGAAACACAACAAACCAAGATACAGACTGAGCAGCCAACGCGTCCGTTGGTATTTGTACGTCCGCGCCATCCTGCCATGTTAGAGCAGTTATCGGGCTTTACCCATATTGATTTGATTGATGGCTTTGTGATGCCAAAAGTTGATATGTATAGTCTATCTAATTGGCGCATGGCATGCCAGAATCTTAGTACTGACATGCTATTAATGCCAACGCTTGAGACGGCAGCGTTGTTTAATCCACATCATAATCAAGAGCTGGCGATTGGTTTCAAAGAAGCTTTTAGCCAGCCTGTATTTGCTTTGCGTATTGGTGGTAATGATTTATTTGCAGCACTGCGTTTGCGCCGTCCTAAGAATAGCCTTGTCTATGATACACCTGTTGGTACACTAGCCTACCAGCTGCTTGGCTGTTTTGTGCCACATGGCTTTTATCTGTCGGCACCGGTGTTTGAGTATTTGGATGAGCCTACGTTATTTATGCAAGAGTTGACGCGTGATGTCAGCTTGGGGTTGGTCGGAAAAACCGTTATTCATCCAAGTCAAATTGCCTTGGTACAGCAAGCATACTGCGTACCGCTTAGCACTTTAGATGAGGCACAGGCGATATTACATAGCGAGGCAAAAGCGGTCTTTAAATATAACAATACTATGCTAGAGCCTGCTACCCATCGTGCTTGGGCAACCGAAATCGTCAATAGAGCTAACGTTTTTGGCACCATTAATGATGGCAATAACGACTATACAGCGCGCTTATAAGTTTTAAACACTCCTTTTAAAGCGTTAAAAAAGCCGTTATCAAATCCATGATAACGACTTTTTTGCTACATTTTTTGCGATAATAAACGCTGTCATATCAGGTATATAGATCCGCAATGAACACTATATAAAGTTTGCCAAAAACTTATTAATGGCTTTATTAACTTGCTCCGGCTCTTCAACCGTTGCCGTATGCCCCGCACCTTTAATCACCACCAGCTTAGAGCCTGCTATCGCAAAGTGCATGCGCTCAGCTTTTGCATACGGTGTTGCCACATCTTCATCGCCAACGATGATAAGCGTCGGCATCTTGATATCACTGAGCTGATCATACGTTGCAGAGCGCTCAATCACGCCAGTAGTTGCCTTGATGACCCCCCCCTTACGATTGCTTTGCAACATAGACAACCACTCTCTACGGTCAGCTTTACGCGATTTATCTGCTAAAAAACTGCTACCAAACATAATGGGCATTACTTTTTGGCTGACACGCTTCATGCCCAACCAACGAATGGCTTTAATCAGCTTGCGGTACTGTGGCACGTTTTTAGGATCTTCAGGATCAGCAGAGGTTTCAAGCAGCGTCAGTGATAGCAATAATTCAGGACGCTTTAACGCAATACGTTGGGCGACAAATCCACCCATTGATAGTCCTAAAAAATGACACTGCTGAATATCTAGCGCATCTAACAACGCCAGCGTATCTTCAGTTAAGGTTTCCATATCATAGCCAGATTTGGTAATTTCAGACTGACCTTGTCCCCGAAAATCAAACGCAATACAGCGATAACCCGCTTTAAAATACTCGACTTGCTTGTCAAACATACGCGTATTCCATAGCAAACCATGGGCGAATACCATGATGGGCTTTTGCTTATCGTTTGGTGCGCTGTCTTCATAATAAATATCGATATCATTGACATGAATCATTGGCATAACCACTTCCTTGTTAGTGTGATAAAAAATAAAACCTTTTGAAATCTGTCTTCTAGAATAATTCAACCCTCTTACAGATAGTAGCCTTATTTTTGAATGATAGGTTTTATACCTTTGGCAATAGTGATAGCAGCAAAAAATGTTATTCAAAACGTGCCTTAAGCGCGCACAAATCTCGCTTTTATAATAAGCTCAAACTGCTATAGTAATTAGTATTGCCCTATTTGTTTTACTTACTGCCGATATAGTTGATCCAATTTTAAAAGAATACAACACTACTGAGATTAATTATTCGCAGCCTCTGTCTGCGCAGGCACAGAAAGCAAGAAAAATTAACCTCAGTAGTGCTTTATAATATGTATATTTCTTTTATTCAAACATGACTATACCAGTATTTTATTGCAATCATTATTTAGAACATCATCTTAAGGATATCCAAAATGTCACAAGCTCTCGTCGAATACCAAGCCGAAAACCATATCGCTACCATCACAATGAACGATCCTAAAACCTTGAACGCCTTTAGCACGGTACTCAAAGACGCCATGATGGCAGCATTGACCAAAGCCGATGAAGATGAGCAAGTACGAGTCATCGTTTTGCAGGGCGCTGGCAATAATTTTTCAAGTGGCGGGCATATCGGTGAGATGTTAGAAAACGGTATGGAAAGCGAGGCATTATCGGATAAGCTGAACTTTATGGTTGGTGAAGTCGCTGAGATTAGCTTAAAGCTGCGTAATATTCATAAGCCTATTATCGCCAAATTAGAAGGTGCCGTTGCTGGTGCTGGCATGAACTTGGCGCTGACTTGTGACTTTCGTATTGCCGCTGAAAATGCCAAATTTGTACAAGCTTTTGTCAATATTGGTCTGATTCCAGATGCTGGTGGTATTTACTTATTGAATCAATTGATTGGCGTCGCAAAAACGACTGAAATGGTCATGCTTGGCGATAAGCTCAAAGCGGAAGATATGGCACGCTTAAACTTAGTCAACGATGTGGTTAGTAACGATGAGCTTGATGCGAGCGTACTGGCATTGGCAACGCGTCTGAGTAATCTACCCGGCAAAGCATTGGCATCGATGAAGCACATGATTAATACTCATGCCTATATGGATCTTAATGAAGCATTGGATATGGAAGTAGAACAACAAACGATGCTTGCTAAAACCGATGATTTTAAAGAAGGTATTACCGCATTTATGGAAAAGCGTAAGCCCGTTTATCAAGGTAAATAGTACGCTGATGACATTGTTCTTTGCAATATCATTAAAAAGGCTGCCAAGGTGCAGCCTTTTTTGAATAAATTATATAATTAATGGACAAAACCATTTCCATTAACCTCTTTATTTATCAAGAAGCAGAAGCACTTTTATAGTGATGTGGTAAGGTAAATATTTTGTCAAAACCCAAGGTAAAGAAAAAAGTATAAACCAAGAAAAACAGCAGTAGCACGGCTTCCATCATAAAGGCTTTGATAAAACCAACATCGTACCAAATCATATACACCGGCAGGCAAATCAAAACCAAGCCGCCTTCAAAACCTATCGCATGGGCACTACGTACCAATAACGTGCGCTGCGGCACCTGCTTACGACGTTCCCAGTTTTCAAATGCCGTATTGTAAATAAAATTCCAAATCACCGCTGCCAATGAGACCATCACGGCAACTGGTAGAGATTCTGCGGCGCTGCTGTTACTCAACAGCATAAGAACCAAGGTAGATGAAATGATAGCAATGATTTCAAAGACAGTCACATAGAAGATGCGACGTTTGATGGGGGATAAAGTAATCAACCAAAACTCCAAAGCACTTGATTGCAAACAAAAAGTGCCTATCAAAGTATCGGTCCGTCCCGAGATAGAAAAGGAGAAATAACATACAGAGCCACGGTTTCCGCCTGCTCCCATATTATACATAAGATAATAAGAGAAACCAGCCATTGCTCACAGCAAAAAACCCCGCATCATGACGATACAGGGTTTTTGAAAACTTCAAAGCATTTAAGATTTGACCAAAATTAGCTCAACTGAGCAACGTTGATCTTATCAGCTTCTTCAGTATAGTCTTCCATACGGTCGAAGTTCATGTATTGATACACCTCTTCGCCCATACTGTCAAGCATGCCAGCGTACTGCTGATACTCTTCGTTGGTTGGTAATTTACCAAGTACCGCAGCAACAGAAGCCAATTCAGCTGATGCTAGATATACGTTAGCACCTTGACCTAAACGGTTCGGGAAGTTACGGGTAGAAGTCGAAACGGCAGTAGAATTCGGTGCAATACGTGCTTGGTTACCCATACATAATGAACAACCTGGCATCTCTGTACGAGCGCCGGCTTGTGCATAAATATTATAATAACCTTCTTCCATCAACTGACGCGCGTCCATTTTGGTTGGCGGCGCAATCCATAGACGTGTTTGCAAGCTACCTGCTGGGACATCTTTTAGCAATTTGCCGGCAGCGCGGAAATGACCGATGTTAGTCATACATGAACCAATGAATACTTCATCAATGGTGTCACCAGCGACATCAGCCAATGTTTTTGCATCATCTGGATCGTTCGGGCAGCAAAGAATCGGCTCTTTGATTTCAGACATATCGATAACCATATCGATGGTATATTCTGCATCTTCATCAGCACGCATCAGGCTTGGATTAGCCAACCACTCTTGCATACCTTCGATACGACGGCTAATCGTACGTGCATCGCCGTAACCTTCTGAGATCATCCATTTTAATAATGTGATGTTCGACGTTAGATACTCGGCAACTGACTTTTCAGATAGAGTAATCGTACAACCAGCAGCACTACGCTCAGCTGAAGCATCAGACAATTCAAACGCTTGTTCAGCGGTTAAATCTTCTAAACCTTCGATTTCTAAAATACGACCGTTAAACTCGTTGATTTTACCCTTCTTATCAACGGTTAACAGACCTTCTTTAATCGCTTGATAAGGAATTGCATGGACTAAGTCACGTAAGGTGATACCGGCTTGACGCTCACCGATGAAACGGACACGGACAGATTCAGGCATATCAAGTGGCATAACACCAGTCGCAGCAGCAAACGCTACTAGACCAGAACCGGCTGGAAATGAGATACCGATTGGGAAACGCGTATGCGAGTCACCACCAGTACCAACGGTATCCGGAAGTAGCATACGGTTCAGCCACGAGTGAATAATACCATCACCTGGACGTAAGCTCACGCCGCCTCGGTTCATAATAAAGTCAGGTAGTGTATGCTGAGTTTCGATGTCAACTGGCTTTGGATAAGCAGCCGTGTGACAGAATGACTGCATCACTAAGTCTGCTTGGAAACCTAGGCAGGCTAAGTCTTTTAGCTCATCACGGGTCATCGGACCAGTGGTATCTTGACTGCCGACAGTAGTGATTTTTGGTTCACAGTACATACCAGGACGAACGCCTGGCAGGCCACAAGCTTTACCAACCATTTTCTGCGCTAGTGTAAAGCCTTTGCCGGTATCAACTGGCTCTTCTGGCTTAGCAAATACGTCTGAATGACCAAGACCCATATATTCACGAGCACGATTGGTCAGACCACGACCAACGATTAACGGAATACGACCACCCGCACGAACTTCGTCAAGCAAAGTTGGCGAGTTTAGCTTAAAGGTTGACAGTACTTCATCAGAATCATGCTTAGTGATTTTGCCATCATACGGATAGATGTCAAAGACATCGCCCATGTTTAGGTTATCAACGGCTACTTTTTCGATTGGTAATGCGCCAGAATCTTCCATAGTATTAAAGAAGATAGGTGCAATATTATTACCTAGTACTAGACCGCCGCCACGTTTGTTTGGCACGTTAGGGATATCATCACCCATCAACCACAGTACTGAGTTGGTCGCAGATTTACGGCTAGAACCCGTACCTACCACGTCGCCAACATAGGCTAATGGATGACCTTTTTCTTTTAACGCTTCGATCTGTTTCATCGGACCGATAACGCCCTCTTCGTCAGCAGTAATGCCGTCGCGAGAGTTTTTATGCATTGCTAATGAATGTAATGGGATATCAGGTCGGCTCCACGCATCTTGTGCAGGAGACAAATCATCGGTATTGGTTTCGCCAGTGATTTTAAATGTCGTGTAAGTCGTCTTTGCTGGTACAGCGTCACGGCTCAAGAACCACTCAGCGTCAGCCCAAGATTGAACGACTTCTTTAGCAATAGTATTGCCCGCTTCTGCTTTTTCGGTCACATCATTGAATGCGTCAAATACTAGCAAGGTTTTTTTCAACGCATCGGCAGCTTCTTGCGCGACTTCCGCATCATCAAGAGCAGCAACTAGCGGTTGAACGTTGTAACCACCTTGCATCGTACCCAAGATTTGAACCGCTTTTTTCTTACTTACTAGTGAAGAGGTCGCTTCACCCTTAAGGATCGCTGCTAAAAATGCCGCTTTAACGTAAGCAGCTTGGTCAACACCGGCAGGAATACGATTTTCGAGCAAGTCCATCAAGAACGCATCTTCGCCCGCTGGTGGATTCTTTAGTAGTTCAACCAACTCTGCTACTTGTTTTTCGTTCAGTGGTAGCGGAACCGTTCCTAGCTCAGCACGTTCTTCGACATGTTTACGATAAGCTTCTAACACAATAGTCGTCCTCGTCAGTTGGGAGTATTAGCACATTACGTGGGTAGTCAGCATGACCGCCTGCGTCTATATACTAGATGGAATAATTATCCGTGCAATCATAGCTTAAAACGCCCTAAATGTTAATGGCTCAGCCTTTAAAAGGCTCATAAAGCGGTCATAAAGGGGGCATATTGAACATTTATTATATAAATAGTGCCATAAATAATATGACTAATGGTGCCTATATCATAAATTCTAAATTTTTCAAACTGAGGGCCTATTTTGTTTTTTAACATTCACAATATATTGGTAGTAAATTGCGGTTGCAACTATCTATTCACTTAAAAAGATATACCGCTACTGTCTTAGTATCTCGTTATTGTTATACGTTGTTATTGTTAAATGGAATCAACTATATCTCGATTAACGGTTAAATAAAACCTACTCGACTGTTATAATGTTTGATAAGAATATACCGATTAAATGCAAAGGATTTAATCATAAAATCAAGGATGACAATGGCTAATAAAGAAAATGAAGATCGCAATACTACTCACAGTATGAGTCACAATGCCAATCAAGGCACCAGTCAAAACGCCAATTATGAAAACGGTCTAAAAGTTCGTACCGAGGTGATGGGTGCAGCACATGTCAAACGCTCACTTGACTCAGCAACGCCATTTACTCAGCCATTACAAGATTGGATTATCGAGCACGCTTGGGGCAGTACATGGCAAGATGACTCGGTACTACCGCGCAAATATCGCTCGCTTATCACGATTGGTTTTTTGATTGCACAAAAAAGCCCAAACGAGCTAAAGGGACATATCCGAGGTGCCATCAATAATGGCGCAAGTGTCGCTGAGATTCGAGAAGTCTTGATGCACAGCCTGCCTTATTGCGGCGCACCTGCCACTCAAGAAGCGTTTCGCGCTGCCATAGACGTACTAAATGACATGAACATTGATATCAATAAATGAAACTATGCTAAATCGCTTATTTATAGTAGCCTTGATAAACTGAATTTCATACGATTGCCTAAAAAACCTTGACCAAATATCTGCTATAATAGCTCTATTCATAAAGCATTCTAATAATTCCATAAACCCTTGTTCTATCAAGGGTTAAGAGAACATTCGATTATGACAAACGCCGTACAAACGCACACGCCTGCTGCCCGCGCAAAACCCAAAAAAGCCATCCAAGGCGAAAAACTCCGTGGCTACGATAAAGTTGCTCGTATCCCAATTAAAATTATCCCGACTGTCGAGGCTAAGAAAAAGCCAGATTGGATTCGGGTAAAACTGTCTTCACCTGCGGAAGTCGCACGTATCAAGTCCACCTTACGTGAACAGAAACTCTATACCGTTTGTGAAGAAGCTGCCTGCCCTAACCTTCCACAGTGCTTTGCCGATGGTACCGCTACCTTTATGATTATGGGTGATATCTGTACACGTCGATGCCCGTTCTGTGATGTCGGACATGGTCGTCCAAATGAGCTTGATAAAGATGAGCCGCGTCATACTGCCGAGACCATCCAAGGTTTAGGTCTTAAATATGCCGTCATTACCTCGGTTGACCGTGATGATTTAAAAGATGGCGGCGCGATGCATTTCGTTGAAGTATTGAATGAATCGCGTGCGCTGAGCCCAAATTGCTTGATCGAGATTTTGGTACCAGATTTCCGTGGTCGTATGGATATCGCATTGGACTTATTGACTGAAACGGCGCCTGATGTTTTTAACCACAATATCGAAACCGTGCCTCGTTTATATAAAGCTTTCCGTCCAGGTTCAGATTATCAGCATTCATTAGACTTGCTAAAGATTTATAAAGAACGTCGACCTGATATTGCGACCAAATGCGGCTTTATGGTTGGACTTGGTGAAACTGAAGAAGAAATCTATAAGCTGCTTGATGATCTAAAGGCGCATAACGTCGATATGATTACCGTTGGTCAGTATTTACAACCCAGTAAAGACCATGCGCCAGTCGATCGCTATGTGCATCCAGATGAGTTCCAGCGTTATATGGACTATGGCAAAAAGATTGGCTTCTTTAATATTTGGGCAGGTCCTATGGTGCGCTCAAGCTATTTTGCTGATCGTCAGTACTATGGTGAAGATTGCCCAGCACCTATCCGTAGCAAAAAAGCATTAGCAGCAGAAGGGAAACTTGGCTGTTAAGTGAGAGTCGTCACTATATCAACGTAACGTGATGAGTCTTAAAATACAAAAAGGTCGAATAGCAGATATCTGCTATTCGACCTTTTCTATGCTTCTAACTTTTCTGTCTCACTTAAAATAGCAGCGCTTCAATGTTAAACACTTAAAGCGGTTGGCGCCTTACTACCTTTTATATTGAATGCCGCAATACCTAGTACTATTACGCCACCTATTGCACCTGTGATCAGCCCAGGATAAATCAGTAGCAATGCGCCTAATGCTAATATTAAGCGCGTAGCGAGATTTATATCACTTTTAAAATAACCCTCTAACGCGGCACTAAGTCCAATCACACCAATGACCGATGTCACAACAGCAATAATAATATCGATGACCGGCGGCAATGGAAATTCTTTCGCCGTAACCGCAAGATCTGTTGGGTCAATCATCAACATTGCAGGATTATAAATAAACATAAAGGGGACGATAAAACCTGCTAACGCTAACTTTAATGACAAATACCCTGTTTTCATCGGATCACCGCCAGAGATACCAGCACCAGCAAAAGCTGCCAGACAGACGGGCGGGGTAATATTTGCAAACACACCAAAATAGAAAACAAACATGTGCGCTGATAAAATAGGAATATCAAATCCTGCTAAAGCAGGCGCTGCCATGGTTGCGGTAATGATATAAGCAGGGATAGAAGGCAATCCCATACCCAAGACCATAGACGCTAGCATGGTCAAAATCAATGTGAGCAATAACGACCCTGCACCCAAGGTGACAATTGAAGAGGTCATTACTGTACCAAAGCTGGTCAAACTAACGACCCCAATGATGATACCTACAACCGCACAAGCTGCCATCACTGCTAATGACTGGCGTGCACCATCTTCTAGAGCGCCTAAAATATCCTTGAAGCCCATGCGGGTTTCTTTGCGTAGCATACTGATGACAACAGTAAAGCCAATGGTATAAGCCGCGGCATAACCTACAGGAACATTTTGTATTAATAAATAAATCAAGAATACAATCGGCAACAACATATGACCGCGTGCTTTTAATACCTCTTTTACCTGCGGCAAACTCTCTTTTGCCATGCCTTTTAAGTCTCGGCGACCGGCACGAAAATGTACCTGTGCGATAACGCCTAGATAATAGAGAATAGCAGGTAATAACGCTGCCAAAGCAATAGTGCTATACGGTAGACCTGTCGTCTCTGCCATAATAAAAGCACTGGCACCCATAATAGGTGGCAATATTTGACCACCGACCGACGCACTTGCCTCTACGGCTCCTGCAAAGTCTTTATGATAACCAACCTTTTTCATCAATGGGATGGTAAACGCGCCCGTACTGACCACGTTCGATAAGGCTGAACCATTGATACTACCCATAAAGCCGCTTGATATGACAGCGACTTTAGCAGGTCCACCTTTTTTATCGCCTGCCAGCGCCAATGCCAAATCATTAAACAGCTGACCCATTCCAGAACGCGCTAAAAATGCCCCAAATAGAATGAATAAGAAGATAAAAGTGACTGAGGCACCAATTGCAACCGAATATAAGCCTTCAGTCTTTAAGAATAATTGACCAAAAATATCGCCCAAATCATAAGGTCTGGTCAGCAGCCTATCCGGCATAAAGTCCAAATGACTGATAAAGGGATATAGCAAAAATATAGAGGCTAATATGGGCAAGATCCAGCCAGTAATACGCCGACTGCCTTCAAGGACGCAGATAACCGTAATAATAGAAAAGATCACATCGACCGAATTTGCCATACCGCCGCGACTGGTGACAATATCTTGATACTCATAAATGAGATACGTCATCCCAGATAAGGAAAAGATAAACCAAATCCAGTCATACCATGCCACTTTCTTACGGCTGCTTTTTTTACTGGCAGGGAAAATCAAAAAAATCAAAGCGAAGCCAACGCCCACATGCACAGAGCGCTGTAGTAACGATGGCATTGGATTAAAAGTAATGTATAAATGAAAAATGGAGTAGAAAATACAGATCGCAGCGATAATATACTTCACTGGACCTTGGGTGATATGACGCGTAATAGATTCTCGATCGTATTTTTCTAATATTGCCTGTGTGACACTAGGATCAACGTCATCGTAATTATCAGTATCTTCAGGCGCATTTGGCTGATTTGCCAACTTAGCATCATCACTGACATGAGGCTTATCGCTACTGTGATCCATCACTTGGGAGTTCATGACAAAAATCCTTATTGAATCTATCGATTGGACTATATGCTTTGGGCATGATAGTTACTTCTGAATAATCTGGTACCAGTTGATGAATAAGAATGCGCTGACCGGCATAATTAATCTCACCTTTTGTCAGTCTTGATACAACCCAGTTGAGATGGGGAAACCTTTGGTTGATTTGATACCCGACATAGCCCTCTTTTTGTATAGGAGCGACATTTTCAGTAGACGGCGTACCAGCACCAAACGCTTGAAAGTAGGTAGTGGTTAATAGTAAGCCCTCTTCTTCACGAAGATAATGCTCCTCCCACCATTGCTTTTCTACCGAGTGAATCCAGCGCAATTGAAAATTGGGCTCAACAAAATAGCAGACTAGGCTGGCACTATTGTTATTGTTACCAGCAACGCCCGCTACTCGTATTTCAATGACTGTTTGGCGGCTAAAAATCGCCCATAGTATAAATAAAACCAGCGCAGCAATAGATGCTACGCCAGCAAACCACCATACTTGCTTATTTAGCTGCTTTCTCATCATAGTATTTTTTGGCACCAGGATGAATAGGAGCAACCATACCGACTTGGGCAGTCTCTAAACTGATATCATTCGCCGCTTGGTGAGCATTTTTTAGACCATCTAAGTTTTCAAACAATGCTTTGGTCAGCTTATAACCATCTTCTTCAGAGATATCAGAACGTACCAATAAAGCATTCATGACGGCTGTGGTTGGGATAGCAGCAGCATTACCATAGGTACCAGCAGGAATCTCAAAAGTCTTAAAGTAAGGCTTGGTCTCAATAATTTTTTTCAGCTTATCTTGATTGATGGTCACCAACTGCAACTTGATACCTTGCTCTAGCTCTAATAATGAAGAGTTTGGTAAGCCACTACTAAAAAACGCCGCTTCAATTTTTCCAGCTTTCATCGCATCTGCAGCATCTGCAAAACCTAGATAATCGACCTTGACATCATCATAGGTAATACCAAAACCTTCTAACAGGGTGCGAGCATTAACCTCTGTACCCGAGCCTTGATCGCCAACCGCAATACGTTTGCCTTTTAAATCTTCAATGTTTTTGATGCCAGATTTCTCTGAAGCAACTAGCTGAATGACGTTGGGATACAGAACAGCAATTTGCTGAATATTGGCGATAGGTGCCTTAAAGTCATTTTTACCTTCGACTGCATCAGTAACGACATCACTGAGCGCCAGCACCATATCTACTTTACCTTGCGTCAACAGATTGACGTTTTCTACTGAAGCACCTGTCGTTTGGGTCTTAGCATTAACGCCAAAAGTCTTTGCATAAATCTCTGCTAAAGACGTCCCAATAATATTGTAAGGACCGGAGGCGCCCCCTGTAGCAATGGTGACAAATTTGGTTTCAAGCTTGTCATTTGATGTGGCAGCGGTATCTGTGGTGGTTTCAGCAGTAGCACTGTCAGTAGCTGCGCTATCAGTAGCCGCTTTGTCTGAACAGGCAACCATTGTCATACTGGCTGCAATCATTGCCGCAAGTAAAGGCAGTTTATAAATGGACTTCATTATTTTCTTCCTTGATAAAATAAAGCAAATGGACTTATAAAAGTATGACTCAGATATAATGGTACTATCCATATCCGTCACACTAGCAACGTGCTACTTTGAATGGCTTTTTACTCACTCTGTTATCATAAGAGCGCCATAAAAAAACAGTCTATCTAATTAAAACATGAGAGACTTTATATTGCTATATTGTTTTTCTCACTAACCCTTATCCTGACTATAAATCGAGATTTATTGAAAGTTAAGCGCTATTATTCACTAAATACCGCTTTCTTGTTTCGCTAAGCGATACTAAGTTTCATATTGTAAGTTATTTAAACAAACTTTAACCGCCTTGTAAACCTTTAAGTCCATAAAGATGAACTACTCCTAGAATATTTATCATCATTTTTTCTACGACATAACTTGGTATAAAAAACAATTGTTAATAGATATTCTGATAGCACGTTTATATTTCCTTTGTCATCAATATTGAGTTCTAGTAAGATGACTTTTTATTTGTGCTGATGTATATCATGCCAATATCACAAGGTATAGATAGTAAAAAGCAGATTATAGGTTTTGGTACATCTGCTCAGCACGATATAAAACTTTAAGAATACCCCCTCATAATACTGATCAATCTGAAAGGAAATTTGATGAAAAAATTATTCGCATCAACAGCATTACTAGCAACATTGGCACTAGCGGGATGTGCCTCAACGGGCGGCAATACCAATGCAGGAACAGCAATGGGTACTGCAAACGAGATCGGTATGAGCGTTTTTAAAGCAGCTATCGACAATCAATGTCGCAGTCAGATCGAACAGCAAAACGCGTGGCGTATTGCCAGTGTCGCTATGACTGAAGCGCAAGAAGAAGCGGTAAAAGGCAGAGTTTGTGGTTGCGTTAGTGAGCAAGCACCGCAACAAGTCAGCATCGTCGAATTGGGTAATGCAGCCATAGACCCACAATATCGTGTGCAATTAGTGGCTAGAGTCGTGGCAAAATCATTGCAGAGCTGTTATTCCACTATCGTTAAATAAATAGTTTATTAATAATATCAGTCATTATAAATAATTAGGCTGGGTTGGCGATTGCTTAACCCAGCCTATTCGTATAGATTATCAACAATAGATCGCGATCCATCATCAACCGCAGAACGCCCTGTTGATATCAATGAACACGCTTTTCAGTGTGAATGGTATTTTACCAATACTTTAAAAATACGTGACGACAGTACTCGTTTTGCCAAAGGCTTGGTCACACAAACCAAGACCAATCATTTAGTTGAAGGCGCACAATCTATTCCTATTACTAAATCATCTGAGTTAGCTGCCAAAGATAAATCAGTTGGTATGAAAAACTAAGCATCAGTAATAACTGTTTCAAGCTGACACCAAAATACAAGGTAAGAAAAAGGGCGCGTCATTTAAATATAACGCACCCTTTTTCTTACCAATTGCCTTTACTTCTTCTAAACCTACAATAGTTCAAATCACCTTATAGCTTACTTGTTGTAATGTGGCTGAGACATTAGAGACGCTGTAGGATGCAATGTCTTGTTCTGGCGAAAGTATTTTGACCGACGCTCAAGTATCTTACTCACCTCTTTAGTCAAATCATGAATAATATCATCATAAACCCCATGATATAGCTCGGTCTCAAACGCAGTAAATGGATGCTTACGTGATGCGGAACTTACTTCTGTCACGCCATCCTTGGTATAAAAAACATCCACTCGACCATCACTATTGAGTACACAATTTAATAATCCACCTTCTAGCGCCGTCTCTACACGCTCAGGCATAAAAATATAATCGTCTAAATTGATGAGCTTTTTTTCTACTTCTCGTTTAAAAAATGATTTGATATCAAACATGAATATATCTTTAACCTTATAATTATAATTGACGTTAGCACACTTAACTTTAGCTATCGCTCAGCGTTTATCCAGCGACTTAAATTTATCTAGCAACTTGAAAGCTAGCAATCTAAAAGAGTGTGCTTAACTGACCAATCTTATAAGATAAAGTGATGTTTTTTAAGGTGGGATATGTAAAACTGCGTTTGAGGTTGGTTAAGACATATGATTTATCTCACTCATACCCAGTCCTTTTCACGAAATAACTTTAATACTTTGATAAATGCTGCCATCTCATCGGGCGTACCAAGTGTCAAGCGGTTGAAGCCTATAACAGGTGGGAACTCGCGACCAACCTTGATGCCATGGTCTCGCATTCTGTCGATATATGTTTTTAAATCACCTTTTATTTCATGAAAAATAAAGTTGGTCTGTGAAGGTAAATAACGCAGTCCCAGATCGTCTAAGACTGTTTCAATCATCTGACGCGACTGATTGGTATTGCGCAAACTTAGCGCTAAAAACTCTGCATCATTTAACGTCGCAATAGCAGCAACCGCACCTGACAAGTTGGTATTATCCATAGACATAAATGCTTCGACAGTCTCAATAGCTTGCGGGTTAGAAATCGCGTAGCCCACTCGCATACCAGCTAAAGCACATAACTTTGAGAAAGTATGGATAACAATAAGCTTGTCTGATAACCCTTGTTTTACCCATTCAATCCCACTCTCAAAACTTGGGTCTGACACGTATTCCAAGTACGCTTGATCTAATAAAAAGTAATGGTTGTCTGGCGCCTTACTTATCCAGGCTTTAAGCCTTGAAGTTGATGTAATGATGCCAGTTGGGTTGTTTGGATTACAAATATAAAGTAGGCTGATGCCATCAAAATCGTCAGCTGCTTTTTGTAGTTCGTCAAAATCATAATCATAGTTTTCAGCGGTTAACGGTATCTTGACCACAGGCACGCCAATGGCATTTGCATACATCTCTGCACAATCAAAAGTGGGAACAGGGATTACCATTTGAAACTGCCTGCCCTCTTTTAGAGCTTTATATTGCAGCATTTGTAAGGTAGCTCGAATATTTTCAGTTGAGCCATTGCCTAATGAGATTTGGTTTTCTGCCACGCCATGGATGGTGGCAATTTTGCTAATGAGTGCCGCACGTGGATTATCTGGATAACGGAAGCCTGCACCTAAAGAGTCTGTAATGGCTTGTTTGGCAGAAGCTGACATGCCTAGTGAGTTTTCATTCGCATTTAATTCTAAGCATTTATTATTTTGCATGATGTATTATGTGCCTCAACGTCCGTTGTTATAAGTTCATATTGCTCATTGATATCATATTAGTTGGCATTTGGTATAAACACAAGTTTTGTCATTACCAATTATTGGTTATTAATAACCTCGGGCAAAAGCGAGGTTATTTTGGTTATAAGAAGACCATAAAAAAGGTGAGCTGCGCCGTTGTCAACTCACCTTTTTATTACTATTTTGAAATTATAGTTTTACTCTTTACAATAAATGCGCCTTTAACTCTAGTACCTTATCACGCGTTTTTGCTGCATCTTCAAACTTCAAGTCACGCGACATCTGCTTCATAAGCTTTTCAAGACGGTTGATTTCTTTCGCGAGCAAATCAGGACTGCGTAAGATACTGATATCGACATCAGGCAGATTGCTCTTAATTGGAATCATCTGATTATCATTGGCATCATGGTCATCACCTGTATCGATTTTATCCGTGATACTACGGCGTGCGCCTGTTGGTGTGATGTTATGCTCAAGGTTAAATGCCACTTGCTTTTCGCGGCGACGATCGGTCTCATCAATCGCTTTTTGCATACTGTTGGTAATACGGTCAGCATAGAGAATGGCTTTACCATTAATATGACGCGCCGCCCGACCAATGGTCTGAATCAGAGCACGTTCAGAGCGCAAAAAGCCCTCTTTGTCCGCATCAAATATCGCGACCAATGACACCTCTGGCATATCTAACCCTTCACGCAATAGATTAATGCCGACCAGCACATCATGCACGCCCGTACGCAGCTCATGGATAATCTGCATACGCTCAAGGGTATCGATATCCGAGTGTAGGTAAGCAACTTTGACATCATATTCTTTGAGATAGCTGGTCAAATCCTCTGACATACGCTTGGTCAAGGTTGTGATTAACACGCGCTCGTCTTTTTCTCGGCGCTTGGTAATCTCAGACAGCACATCATCGACTTGCGTCAATACAGGACGAATCTCAATCTCAGGGTCAATCAAACCCGTTGGACGTACGACTTGCTCGACCACTTGCTCACTATGTTCCAGTTCATACAATGCAGGCGTGGCGCTAACATAAATGGTCTTTGGTTTAATACGCTCCCATTCTTCAAACTTCATCGGACGGTTATTCATGGCACTTGGTAGACGAAAGCCATAATTGACGAGGTTCTCTTTACGTGATCTATCACCTTTATACATTGCACCAATCTGCGACACTGTCACGTGCGACTCATCAAGAAATAATAACGCATCCTCTGGAATGTAATCAAACAAAGTCGGTGGTGCTTCCCCTGATGGACGACCAGAGAGATGCTGCGAGTAGTTTTCGATACCGTTACAGTAGCCGAGCTGTTGAATCATCTCAAGATCATACTGAGTACGCTCTTTAAGACGCTGTGCCTCAATCAGCTTGTTATTTTCACGGAAATACTCTAGCCGAGGCTCAAGCTCAGCGCGGATGGTATGACTAGCAGCCTCCAATTTATTGCGCGGCGTCACATAATGTGATTTTGGATAAATAGTAATACGCGGCACTGTACGCACGGTCTTCCCTGTTAAAGGATCAAACCACGTGATTTTTTCCACTTCATTATCAAACAAGTGCACACGCACCGCTAGCTGCTCAGACTCAGCAGGATAAATATCTAATAGCTCACCGCGAAGACGATAAGTACCACGCCCAAAGTCCAGTTCGTTACGCGTATATTGCATTTCAACAAGACGTTTAATGGTAGCAGTGCGATCGATTTTGTCACCAACGACTACGTGTAGCAGCATTTTTAGATAACTTTCTGGATCACCTAGACCATAGATACAGGATACTGAGGCGACGATAATTGCATCACGACGCTCAAGTAGTGCACGCGTCGCTGATAGGCGCATTTGATCAATATGATCATTAATGGCGCTGTCTTTTTCGATAAAGGTATCGCTCGCTGCGACATAGGCTTCCGGCTGATAGTAGTCGTAATAACTAACGAAGTATTCAACCGCGTTATTGGGGAAAAACGACTTAAACTCACCATATAACTGGGCGGCAAGCGTCTTATTATGCGCCATGATAATAGTTGGACGTTGCGTCTCAGAGATGACCTTTGCCATGGTATAGGTCTTACCAGAACCCGTCACACCCAGTAATAGCTGCTCATCCATGCCAGCATTAATACCATTAACCAGTTTCTTTATCGCTTGCGGCTGATCGCCTGCTGGCTCAAACTCGGTGACCATCTCAAAGGCGCGACTTGATATTTGCGTACCAGACGCGTTGACACCACTAATTTCAGCTTCGCCTTGCAGCTGAGTGGCCAATTGGTTTAGCTGACGCGACGAGCGCGGTTCAGGCATTCGCATAATGGTTATTTTCCTGATATTTATAAAAAGTTATAAGAGGTTAGGTTTATAACAATATGGGGTTAAACCTTTATTTTTAAAGGTCATTTATTGCGCAAAACGCCCACAAATGGATGCACAAACACTCAATAAAAAGCATAGAAACTCAGGTATAGTTCAGTGACCATTAATCAAGGAACGAGTTATGAAAGGTCACTGTCTGTGCGGTAACGTCACCATAGAATTAGAAGATATCAATACCTTTGAAGCGTGCCATTGCACGATGTGTCGTCGTTGGGGCAGCGGACCATTAATGGCGATACATAGCCACTCAAAACCTGATATTAAAGGTGAGGAGTCAATGACTATTTACCCCTCTTCAGCATGGGCGGAGCGTGCGTTTTGCCATAAATGCGGCACCAATCTCTATTATCATCAGCTTAGCTCTGAAACTTATGTCCTGTCACTAGGACTATTTCAAGAGAATCCAAACCTTACTTTTGAGAGCCAGATTTTCATTGATAGAAAACCCGATTATTATGAATTTGCTAATGACACAGTCAACTTAACTCAGCAACAGCTGTTTGATAAATTCGCAGAGAAAGGCATTAGACCAAAGGACTAAATATTTATAAGGCTTAAAATGCGTATGACTATTCTTAACTTAACGTCAATTAAATCAAATTTTAATACGATTGAATATGCTGGCGTGTGCACGGATTGTTATCAAAGCGTCTATTTTAGCGGTTAAATTTACAAAGGTTTTCATGATTAACAAACTCATTACACGACCCTTGTATAAAGCCTAAATGTTGGGGTTCCATCTATTATTTAAGCTGTTATTATCGATAATGAATTTATAAGCAGTCAGCAACACCTTAATAAATAAAAATTTAAAGAGCTGTTGATAATTAGAAACTTAGATTTATTAAAATAGAATAATGGAGCAGAATATGAGAGAACGTTACGCAAGTGGAATAGATGACGCAACTGCAAAAAAAATGATCGATCTGTTGAATGCGAATTTAGCAAATCTGATTGATTTGAGTATGGATAGCAAGCAATGTCATTGGAATCTTCAAGGTACTGGTTTCATTGGTGTACATCAGTTATTGGATGACACTTATGGGCGCTTAACAGAAGCTTATGATACAGTCGCTGAGCGCATTGTTATCCTTGGTGGTAAAGCCAATGGTATCTCTAAACGTGTCGTTGAGGACTCTATCTTAGAGACTTACCCGACTGATATCACTGACGTTGACCAGCATGTTCGTGAGTTGACCAATCGCTATAAGACCATTGCTGCATCTTTGCGTGAAGGGATTGATGCCGCTGGCGATGCTGGTGATGAAGATACCGCTGACTTATTGACTGAAGTGAGTCGTACTGTTGATAAAGATGCTTGGTTTATCGGTGCAAACGCCCCGAAAAAAGATACGTCTAAAAAATAAGCACGTCTCAATATAAGATTAACTTATTTGCTAAATAGAAAAAGGTCACCTCAATGGTGACCTTTTTTATGTTTGACGATTTTGACTAGAATCATTAAACATCAATACCGATGAATCGTATATTACTGGTATTAATTTTTCTTGCTTGCTGTGCCTACGCAGACAGAGGCTGCAAAAAATTTATACCAGCACTACCATAGATATTGTAGGGACTTTAACTATATTTCTAACACACACTTTAAAAAACACCTTTCACAATTTGCTTCATCTGCGGTAACAGCTCACTTAATTGGTTTTCAGTCTCTGAGGTATCTTGCGGTAAAGATTGCTTTAAAAAAGCGGCAGTAATTTGTGGCTGTTTTGCTAAGATATTTTGACCGACAGCAGTGTCGTAAAATTTGATTTGGGCATCCACTTCCGCTTGCGTATAGTAAGTTTTTGCTGCACTGATATAAGCTTGCGTTAAGGTTTGAATATCTGCCGTATTACCTATCCCATTGGTCATAATTTTGGCATATTGCCCTAACACGCTTTGGATCTGATTTTGTAGCTCACGTTGACGTTTATTCAACGGTTCATCAGTCACCTGTTGATTCTGAGTTTGCGTATTGATTGCATTGATAGCCGCTTGCTTGCCATCGACGATAGATTGGATTTGCTCATCAATATGCATGACTTGCATCAGTTTAATAATAGAGATATCGGTAGGTAACGGGCGGTTGACACTCTGTGGATCATCGATCTTACGGACGTTATAGGGTGCTGATGTGACCGTTTTTGATTGTTGAATTCGATTGGCATCACTGTGTACGATTAATTCTGCATTGGCTTGTACAGCAGTAGCTGACATTAAAGTCACTACTACTAATGCCAGCAACGGTGATACTATCTGTGTATGGCGATTAGGATGTTTTGTTAACGGTTTTAAAGGACTTTTCATATTATGTTCTCATTCTTATTATAGATTATGAATGTTCATTATCAGGTAAGCGTAAGATTTCAGCGTTAGGGACAGATAAAGTTAAGATAGCTTCTTGAAACAATGACTGACTGCGAAACTGATTTTCTATACTTTCAAATTTGTGCGCAATCTCATGTTCATGTTGATTTCCAGCAATATCGACCGCCGCGACCATAAATATTTTTTTGGGACCTACCCACTCCAAATGCAAGTAAGAAACACTATCAATATCTGGATGCTTGATAAGCTCTGATAAAATATAATCGTGCATTTTTTCTGAGACTCTATAGCCAACCAAAAAATCACGATTACGACTGATTAAAAAGACTGCCACTACGGCCAGCAATATACCGACAATGATAGACCCAAGCGCATCCCAAAATGGTTCGCCAGTATAGGCATGCATTGCCATAGCAGCTGCCGCCACAACCAAACCTACTACTGCCGCCAAATCTTCAAAGAACACACCGCGCAAGGTGGGATTAGAGGTGTCCATCACATAGCCGATGGCACTGACATTAATCGCTTCGCCATGTTTTTTACTTTGCAAATAAGCTTGTGTTAAAGAAAATCCTTCAAGCACAAAGGCGACTGCCAAGATAATAAAACCGATGGTATAGTTGGTTTCAGTTTCAGCTGCATTCCACTCAGTAATGCCAGTATAAATAGACACTACTGAACCTGCCATAAAGACGCCAAACGCGGCAATCATTGACCATACATACGACTCTTTACCGTAGCCGAGTGGATGGCTTTTGTCAGCAGGTTTGACCGACTTTTTCTCTGCAACGATCAATAAGGTGCCATTGCCCGCGTCTGCCCAAGAATGCGCTGATTCCGCTATCATGGAAGCGGAACCCGTCATAAACGCTGCTACTGTTTTAGCAATTGCAATAATAAGATTGGCACCAACTGCAATCAAAACCGTTATTAATGAGCTCGATTTTTTGTCATCATGGCTTGGCACAGATTTAGAGTGGTCAGAATTGGTGCTATCTGAAGTATTAAAAGGATTTCGAGCGCGAGAGCGACCAATGCCGTGCGTATCAGCGCGCGACATTGGCTCATCTTTTGGGTTGGATTCTGGCGGTTTTAAACTCATCTGAGTCTCAATAAATGGATGGTTTAAGGTATAAAACCAGACTAGTTATATATAAACACTAGCTGATCTATTAGTTACTTTAGATTCCATTTACTGTAGTCAAAAAATCTGTTCTTATCAGTAATTTTTTGGTGAGAGTATGTTTATTGTCTGCATTAATGAGCAGATTATACGCTTGCTACTTTATTAGTCAATTTACTGATGTCACAGCTGATACGTTGCGAGCCTTCCATACGCAGCTTTCTGCGCTCTAAGCCTGCGTCAAATCGACATTGTTGCAAGGCATCTTTAATCTCAAGCTCAGGGATTAGCGTGGGCTTACGATTTTCATCAATCGCCACCATGGTAAAGTAGCAGCTGTTGGTATGGCGAACGGTACGTGCACGTACATCTTCTGCCTCTACTCGAATGCCGACTTCCATTGAAGTCTTACCAACGTAATTGACACTAGCTGCAAACGTTACCAACTCTCCAACATGAATAGGCTCACGGAACATCACTTGATCGACTGACAGTGTCACCACATAACTACCGCTATAGCGACTGGCACAGGCATAAGCGACTTGGTCCAGCATCTTGAGCAAATCCCCACCATGAACGTTACCAATAAAATTGGCCATATCTGGCGTCATAAGCACTGACATATACAGCTCATGGTTTAATGGGACTGTTTTGGCGGTAGAGCTGGTGTTATATTGCGTCATAATGTTCCTTAACGGGGGTAGAATCTATTTAAAGTGTTATTTATACAGTAGCAATTCCGACAGCGCAAATATAGTCGATTTAACTTAACTACTAGATTAGCTTAACCAATGAAAACGATAAGCAAGCCAAGCCACGATAGCACTCACTGAACCTGTTAAAATACCACCCCAAGCAAAATCAACCAAAGCGGTGTCCAGAGTAAAACCTTTATATAACGCTAAGCTGGTAAAATCATAAGTACCGTAAGCCATCAGTCCTATCAAAGCGCCCAATAAGAAGATATGGTGAATCGGCGCATTTGATCTGATTTGTGGGTATAAAATAATAATACACAGCGCCAATAGGTAAAACAGATAAAACACCCCAGCAGCAGTCATATTTGGCTGTTCGGCAAGTAAGTGTCCGATACGCTTTTCATAAAACAGACCGGTCATGGTCTTCAGCCAAACCGCATCAATGCCCAAAAATATGACAAGAGAAGCAAGATAGATATAAATATAACCCATAGTAAGATCCTTTTATAATAGGGACTAAAATGCAGCCTATGAATGCCATGCATCAATGTTGTTTGGCTTAACGGCGGTGACTTGCACGACTCCAATCGTACGTTCCAAAAACCCCCCTTCGCAGTAGCAGAAATAAAACTCCCATAAGCGAATAAACGCTTCATCATAACCGAGTGCTTTTATCTCCTCACGTTGTGCCATAAACGCAGTACGCCAATCCCGTAGCGTGTACGCATAATCAAAGCCATAATCATGCAATTGCTTGATGACCATATCGGTCTGCTCAGTAAACTGCGTCGTCAATTCTTGATTAGATAGTAAGCAACCACCAGGGAAAATGTGCGTCTGAATAAAATCGACCGACTTTATATAGTCTTGATAGTTTTGATCATTAAAGGTAATGGCTTGTAATACCATCAAACCCGTTGGCTTCAGCAGGCTATTACATTTCGCAAAAAACGTCGGTAAATACTCATGTCCAACCGCTTCAATCATCTCAATACTGACCAATTTATCATACTGTCCTGTCAGTTCGCGATAGTCTTGCTTCAGTAAAGTAATTTTATCCGACAGTCCAGCCGCTTCGACACGGCGCTGCGCCTCTTCATATTGCGCATCCGAGATAGTGGTCGTCGTTATATGACAACCATAATGCGTTGCTGCATAAATAGCAAAACCGCCCCACCCAGTCCCAATTTCTATCACAGTATCTTCAGGTTTTAGTTGTAAACGCTCACAAATCAAAGCGAGTTTATGCTGCTGCGCCTCAGCCAATGTCGTATCTACTTTTTTATAGACTGCTGATGAGTACATCATCGTATCGTCTAAAAAACGCTGGTACATGTCATTACCTAAGTCGTAATGTGCCAAAATATTAGACTTTGAACCCGACTTATCATTACTGCGTAATTTATGATTGGCTCGCTCAAAGGTTTTACTAATAACCGCAAAACGATTTTCTAACTGATTAAGTACCGCCAAATTACGCGCTGCCAGTCGAATCAAACCCGTTAAATCATCCGTATCCCATTCGCCATTGATATAGCTGTCCGCTAGCGCAATAGAACCACCAAATAATAACTGACGATAGACGCTGCTATCATGAATGGTCAGCGTCACATCCAATGTATGACGACCGATAGCTGAGCTACTTATGTTGCTAGAAGCAGCTGTGCCAAAACAATGCGGCTTAGCATCCTGCCCAACAAACTCCTCAATGATAGTAATACTACCAAATTGAATGTGCTTCAAAGCTCGGAATATGGCTTTTCGCGCCAGATAATTCACGCTATTACTAACTGGCTGCAAAATAGCACTATCGTTAACCGTTTGATTGATGTGAGCAGTGATTTTTCCTAATGTTGATACGGGTGCCTTGCTTGCTAGTCTTGCTGACATCATTTATCCATCCTTGTATAATTATTCGATAGTAAAAGCTCTGCGTTAAATTCTTGAGTCTTTGAACCTTTAAAGTTTTGAAGTTTTGGCATAATAGTTACTGTCACTGCTCATGCTTATTATTGCCATTCTGCTGCTTGCTATCGGCTAATGTTTCATCGTAATTAATATAGGGTACTTTTTTAATAGCATAGAGTTTAAAAGCCTGCCCATAAATACGCATTAAAGACGTTATATTCATCAGTGGATTTTTGCGCAAACTTTCAGAAATCGTCGACGCTGTCATTGGTACGCCAGACATTTTAATACCTGTTTTTAATACTTCACCGCGCTTATCACTGATATTGATAGCGATACGAACGTCCAAACATTGATTAGACAGCTTTTCTTTCTCACTTTTTACTTCACTAATGACAGTATTTTTTATTGCCCTTTTAATCGTTACTTGCCACTGATACTGCTGGTCAATGGGATTAAAAGGTGAGACATGAAAATCTTTATCGTGACAAAACTCAGTGTTTGCGCCATCTAATAAAAACCCATAGTAATGGTGTTTATCCCATGGCGTATTAGATACTTCTGCCAACAAATGGCTGGGTTTTTGCTCTGTATCAAAACCTAAATAGAAATTTACTGGGCTGAAATATATCCCTGCATTACGGCAAACGACCATTCCAATAATATCCCCTGTTGGTGCACTACCCGTCCGTTCTGTAAATACCTGAATTAAACGTTGTTCTAGTGATTGAACATCTGATAAATACCCTCCTTTATCGTCAGCATCTTTGCTTTTACCTAGGCTATTTTTATCTTGTGTACTCAATCCTTGTAAGTAATCCTCAGGATAAAACTGTTGTAAGGCTTTTTTTATTCCAGAGAAGAGTAATTGTTTATTAAATGGCAATTTTTTTAGGATTTTATTGCCGCTAAATGAACTGATATCCACTTCTGGCAATGCTTGCCCTGCTGCTAATGCGGTGATATTGACACCCCAATAACGATAAGGATAGGCAAATTTATGCACACTCGGTAGCAACCTGCTGTGCCAAGTTATTCCGTGAAATATTTGGTGCGGCAAGCCCTTAGTATCATCTGCCAATGTAGGCTCTACGCTTATACTGTTAGGCTGTTCTGCTTCTACCATACTTAATAACCTTAATTGGTAATGCTGTATTTAACTGCTACGAGTGCTTATCTTTACGAGCAGCAAAAAATCCCAGTTTTTTCTTTTTAAACGCTTTAGCCGTGGGCGCCAACATTGCAATGTATTGAACCAACTCTTGATTGGTCGTGGCAGAGACTAGCTGACGTTTCTTAAGTTTGCGTAATTGTTTGTCTGCTTTTACTGGTAAATCTTTATAGCGGAACGGCGTATGTGCGCTTTCAGTATCAGGTAAATGGCTTGGGTCAACGCTATCCTTAATATCGATGTTGCATCCCAATGCCTGACAGACACGTAGCGCGCTTCTTACGCCATCCTCATGGAAGCCGTTGAACCAATAAGCACCGCAAAAATGGGTGTGTGAATCGCTACTACCAGAGATATTTGACCACTGTGCTTGCGCGGCAATCATTTCATTATTAAATACTGGATGGCTATAGTCGATACGCTTGATGACTTGGCTCTCATCCACCTCATGATTGAGAGTCACTAAGTAATTATGCTGTTTGGTCAAGCGCTGCAAAATATTCATATGATAGGTCAATACGGGCTTTGTAGCAGTTTGCAGCGATGCTTTATCTTTTTTAATAGCATTTTTATCATCGATTAAATAGTTCCAGCTTGCCCACGCCAGTGGTTTTTTGGGTAAGACTGAAGTATCGGTATGTAAAACAGCAGTGTTATCGGTAAAGGTAAAATGACTCAGTACTTCTTGCTCGGTAGGATTGGCATCTTGTAATATTTTGAGCGCTGTATCTGCATGACAGGCAAAGATGACTTCATCAAACACAAGTCCTTGCGTCTTATTATCTGTTGTATCTGTAACGTTCAACATCACCTTATTATCTTCTCGAATCACTGATTGCACGGGACTGTTCACGCGAACGCTGCCACCTGCCTTCACAAAACGTTTAATCAGTTTATTTACATACTGCTTAGAACCGCCTTTTATCGTAAACCACTGCGGACGATTGACCACATCAAGCAAACCATGATTATCAAAAAATTGAGCGAAAAATACCAAGGGGAAATCTCGTACGTCGCGTAGGCTGGTCGACCAAATCGCAGATACCATGGGCAATAGATAATTATCGGTGAATAAATCACCATACTTTTTAGTATCTAGATATTCGCCTAGCGTTTGCTTGGTAAAAACAGCAATATCCTGCCCCTGCTCACGCGCCTTATCATAATCTTGGCGCAGCTGACGCACCTGTTTATTAAACTGCAAAATATCATTAATAAATCCCCAAAACTTCGGATTCAGAAGATTCTTTCGCTGTGATAATAAGGTATTGAGCGTATGGCCGTTATATTCGAAGTTGCGTGCAGTATTTTTGACTGAGAAACTCATATCCGTTGCTTGAAACGGTACTTGCAGCTCATGAAGTAAGCGAAAGAAGTTAGGATAAGTACGCTCATTAAAGACAATAAAGCCAGTATCTATGGCACTTTTTTCAACCTTATTAGGCTTGGGTTTTTTACCATCTTGTAGCGTCACATCGATGGTATTTACGTGTCCACCGATATAATCACTGGCTTCAAATATGGTGACGTCAAATTGCGTTGCCAAGTAATGAGCACAAGTTAAACCTGATACCCCTGAGCCAATAATAGCGATACTTTTTCTGACTTGTGCATCATTCTTATCCTCTGAATGACGGCTTGTAGCCTTAACAACGGCTTCTACTTGATTAGATAGCTGCTTAGATTTACGGCGCAAAAACGGCATAAAATATTCCTAGTTATTTTCTTTATAGGTGTTCAGAAATAGTAAAACTGGCTATTTTTTATTGATTTTTGTACTGACCTGTTGCCAAACCATATCAGGTAATGTTCCTAATACTTTTAATGGCAACGTCAGTTTTTTGGGAAATTCAATAACGTCATTGCCACTTTTTATACCATCACGAATCGCTTGACTTGCCTGCTGTGTAGTCTGTAAAAACGGCATCGGAAAATCGTTTTGTTTGGTCATTGGCGTCTCTACAAAGCCGGGAACTACTAAGCTCACTGACACACCTTGCGGTGCAAGGCTAATCTGTAAAGTTTTCATTAAATAGTGAATAGCTGCTTTTGAGCTGCCATAAGCCTCTGCACGAGCAAAAGGCACGTAAGCCGACGCCGAGCCAATACCAACTAAGCGTCCTTTTGAAGCAATCAGCTTTGGCAGTACTGCTTCAATGGCATGCGATAACGTACCCATATTCACCGACAGCACTTTCATAAACGCCGCACTATCAAAGTTTGGCATATCTAGATACTCACACATGCCAGCGCCGCAAATCGCCAAATCAATCTCATTAATTTTATCAAAAGCAGCAATCACCTTATCTCGATCCATTAGATCTAAATCGATAGTTTCTGCTCCTAATGATTTGAGCTCAGACAAGGCTTCCTCATCGCGACCGACGGCATAGACATGCTGTCCCTCTCGCAGATAGTCTTTTGCCAGCTGATAACCAATCCCAGAGGTCGCACCCGTAATCACAATATGTTGTTTCTTAGCAGTGTCTGTCATCGCAAATATCCTTTTCGTCGTTTGCTATCTTACTCTTGGTTTAGCTTTGATAAATCTTTATCTTATAAGCCTTTAGCAGCTTTATAGCTATAAACAATGTAATTTCATTAGCATTATTTTATTAACCAATGCAGTCTTTTATTTATCAAATCTAAATAATTATAGTATAAGCAAGTTGCTTTATTTGTTGTTACTTCGCAAACAGAGTGATATCGAAGATATGACGCAAATTGGCTCGACAACAACCTTTGCGCTAGCGTTAATATCTTTAATGTATAAAAACATGCAAAAAAAGCTTGACGTATTTTTTATCTTTGCTAGAATACGCCCCACTTAGCAAGAACTCGTTAGAGACTTTCTAAGCTCGCAGTAAGTCATTAAACACTTACCGCTTATTCTCCAATAGCTCAGTTGGTAGAGCAACGGACTGTTAATCCGTGTGTCCCTGGTTCGAGCCCAGGTTGGAGAGCCATATTTTAGTAGTAAATTTTTTGAGTCATATTTGATTCGATTATGGCATTTGCCAAGACCCTCATCACTTTGATGGGGGTTTTTTTATGGTCGATATTTTTGTAGCTATTGTTTAAATGAATAGACCATAACGCTCACTAAAAACTAAATAACATACTAATGTTGCCAAATTTCGCAATTAGATTGGTTGTAGCAATAACTTATCCCTATAATAAAGCCCTAAAAAATATATAATCTATCTCATCATACCCTTAACCATTCAAGGACTGGATTTTTATGAGTAATAATGAACAAATAACTTCCTCTGACAATACCCATTATCTGCATCATACTTTTTTTGAGCCGAGCCATAGTGATACTGTCATTAGTGCAACCTTGCTGATTGTACACGGCATGGCAGAGCACAGCGGCCGTTATGCAGACGTGGCGCAATTTTTAGCCGATCACGGTATTGCGGTCGCCACTTATGACCAGCTTGGTCATGGAAAAACGGTTAAATCAGCCAAAGACTTAGGTTTTTTTGGTGAAGAGCATCCTGTGCAGTCATTATTAAAAGATGTCATCGTCATGGCGGACAGCTTAAAAGCGCGTCATCCGAATGTACCACATTTCGTCATGGGTCACTCTATGGGCTCATTTATCGTCCGTAACGTCCTTAAACACCATGCGCGCAACTTTACCGGTGCTATTTTAATGGGCACAGCGGATGCCAATCCATTGATCAAAGTATTATTGCCGGTCAATAAGTTACTGACAAAAGCGGCGCCTAAAAAGCCAAATACCTTATTTGCTAACGTGATGAATAAAGTACTTAATAGCAAGCTTAATAATCGTATTTCTTCATCAAAGTTTGCGTGGTTAAGCGAAAATCCTGCCGCTGTTGAAGCTTATGAAGCCGATCCACTGACGGGTTTTGATTTTACTAATAACGGCTTTATGACCCTCTTTACACTGATGAATGCAGGCTTGCATAAAAACTGGGCGATGACGATTGCCAAAGATTTTCCAATGTTATTAATCAGCGGAGAAAATGACCCAATCGGTGATATGGGTCGCGGTATTCGTAATATTGCCAATCGCTTAGATAGACAACATTTTGATCATGTCTCTGTGCAGCTCTACCCTCACATGCGCCATGAGCCGCTACATGAACAGAATAAAGAGCAGGTTTACCAAGACATCTTAGGCTGGATAAATAGCAATACTTAAGCCCATAAAATCCCAAAATTATAGTATCGTCTATCACGTTTGCTAAAAGTCGCCAAATTAGCGACAATACGGCAAGTTTTTTATTTACCTTCATCAATTCTAGGAATGTTTATGTCATTACAACAAACCATCGAACAAGCTTTTGAGAACCGTAACGAATATAGCCCAGCAACCATGCCACAAGATGTCCGTGATGCCATCAATCAAGTACTTGAGCAGCTAGATAACGGCACTTTGCGCGTTGCAGAAAAAAAGGATGGCGAATGGGTCGTCAATCAGTGGGCAAAAAAAGCCGTCTTGCTATCGTTCCGCTTAAATGACAACTACGTTCAAGCAGCGGGCGAGCATGTCCAGTTTTATGACAAGGTACCAACGAAATTTGCGGATTGGACAGAAGCGCAGTTTAAAGAAGCTGGCGTGCGTGTTGTACCACCAGCCGTTGCGCGTAAAGGCTCTTATATCGCGCCAGGCGCCGTATTAATGCCATCGTATGTTAATATCGGTGCTTATGTCGATCAAGGCGCTATGGTAGATACTTGGGCGACCGTTGGTTCATGTGCCCAAATTGGTAAAAATGTGCATTTATCAGGTGGCGTTGGTATCGGCGGCGTATTAGAGCCATTACAAGCGAATCCAACAATTATTGAGGATAACTGCTTCATCGGTGCACGTTCTGAAATCGTTGAAGGCGTAATCGTCGAAGAAGGCGCTGTTATCTCGATGGGTGTATTTATCGGTCAATCAACGCGCATTTATGATCGCGAAACTGGTGAGATTCATCGTGGTCGCGTACCAGCAGGCTCAGTTGTTGTGCCAGGTAGCTTGCCTTCTGAAGATGGTACGCATAGCTTGTATGCAGCTATCATCGTGAAAAAAGTCGATGCGCAAACCCGTGCTAAAACATCCGTAAATGAGTTATTACGTTTAGCTTAAATACTTAATCACGATAGTGATTGTTTTAAATAAAAAAAGATGCTGAAGCTTTGTGCTCCAGCATCTTTTTTGTTGTTAGGTAGCAGCTTAATAGAGGACTTTACGTTATAATCTTTGTCTTGTTTGGGCGCTGAACTTCCGAGCATTAAACAGATTCTTAAACCTTTTTTATTTGATATGTGCTCGATGGCACAATCAATCCTTAACTGTATTTGAAATATTATGAGTGAGTTATCTTTACGCACCGCTGCCATCCCTGTTACTGACCCTGAAGCGGGGTTACGTTTGACGGAGATTTTTTATTCTTTGCAAGGTGAGGCACTGACTTCAGGTTTACCAACGATATTTGTACGCTTGACCGGCTGCCCGCTACGTTGCGTTTACTGCGATACCGAATATGCCTTTAGTGGCGGCGAACGTCAGTCGCTTGAGACTATTATGGCGACTATCGCCAGCTTCCCTTGTAAGCGGATTTGTTTAACCGGTGGTGAGCCTTTAGCCCAGCCTAATGCTATTGAGTTGATGAAGCGTCTGCTAAATGAGGGTTATGAGATTTCTCTTGAAACGGCAGGTGCACTGACGGTCGAAAACGTCCCGTCAGCGGTCAGCAAAGTGATGGATTTGAAAACCCCAAGCTCAGGTGAAGTTGATAAGAATCTTTGGTCAAACCTCGATTACCTCACTCAACATGACCAAATAAAATTTGTCATCATGAATCGCACCGATTATGACTGGGCAAAAGCGAAGCTTATCGACTATAAGCTAAATGACTTGGTCGGTACGGTATGGTTTTCACCGATGTTTAATGTGGCACATGAAGATACGGCAAACGATAATAGTCCAGAAGTGCCAGTACTCGCACGTGAGCTTGCCGAATGGATGTTAACCGACGCCCTACCTGTACGTTTTCAATTGCAACTACATAAGATTATTTGGGCGGATGCCAAGGGCAAATAGTCTCTAAAATCTGAATGGATTCTCAAATAAATAGCAAGCCAAGGAAGAAAGGGATAGCTATGGTCAAACTCATTTTATTGGGCTTATTAGCGGGCGCGTTTTTTAGCTCCACTTTTATATTAAATGAGATGATGAGCAGTGCTGGTGGGCACTGGTTTTGGTCAGCAAGCCTACGCTATTTATTTATGTGGCTCATCATTACTGTCCTGATTGCGATGCAGCATGGTTTTGGACGTATTAGAGAATTAAGTGCTATCTTCTTTCAGCATTGGCGATTTTGGTGTATCACTGGCAGTATCGGCTTTGGTGTATTTTATACGGGTATTTGCTATGCTGGTGACCACGTTGCAGGCTGGGTGGTTGCAGCAACCTTTATGTTTACGGTCGTGACAAGTTTATTGGTATTGGTGGCATTTGGACAAAGATTTGATAAGAAATTTATCATTTATGCTTTATTGGTCTTTATCGGCGTAGTGATGGTCAATGTCAGTGAAGGCTTACATGCATCCACTCTCGCTGATACCGTACCTATGGCTGATATGCTGCTATATGGCGCGCTACCTGCACTGATTGCAGCATTCAGTTATCCGATTGGCAATCAGCTGGTTTGGCAAGTGTCTCATAATTCGCGCAAGCACAGTGCTGAGCAGCAACAGGCTCGTGATAATCTTCAGCCAAATGACACTGATGATAACATTGACACTCATACCCAACGCATCATTACCGAAGCCCCTATCCTACCTATCGATAGACATGCTGCGTCACGCTTGCAAAATCTCATTGCGCACATTCCTGCGATTGAGACAACCTTATTACAAAATGCCTTTAATAAAGTCTGGTTAATGACCCTCGGTAGTTTGCCGTTTTGGTTATTATTGGGCTTAATCATACGTCCTGAGCAACCGGCGACCACACAGGTTTTTAATACGTTACTGGTAGCAGTACTCGCAGGTGTGGCGGCGACGAGTATATTTTTATATGCCCGTGAGCGAGCAGTGACATCGAGCGAGGTGGCAGGCGTAGATTCTACCCAAGCCAGTGAAGTAATATTTGCTTTAATTGGTGGCATGTTATTACTGAATAATGCCCTTCCTTCTACACTTGGCTTGGTGGGTATTGCGCTCATCATTCTGGGACTGATATTATTTGCCAAAGATGGTTAAGGCTCAAATATAGCGATGATAAATAACTTTATTTTCCCCGATATCCTGCTGTATGTGTTGGATATGGTTGGGATCATCGCCTGTGCTATCGCTGGCACATTGCTCGCGCAGCACAAAGGTTTTGATATTGCAGGCTGCATATTAGTTGCACTGGTCAATGCTATCGGCGGTGGTACACTACGGGATATGGCACTTGATCGCCACCCTTTATTTTGGATGACAGATCTCAATTACGTCATTGTGATTACTGCCACCTCTCTTATCTTGCAAATGTTTTTTCATCTGTATCACAAAATTGATAACGCGCTTAAGTTCTTTGATGCTATTGGTCTGGCAGCCTTCAGTGTGATTGGCTTTAAAGTGGGATTGACGCAAGATATAGCGCCAATGATTGCTATTATGATGGGGGTTTGGACAGCCATTATTGGTGGTTTATTGCGTGATATCATTTGTAATGAGATTCCGCTCGTACTACAGCGTGAGATTTATATCACTGCCAGTATTGCAGGCTCATTGGCGTATTTGGCGCTCGACTACTGGGGGCTAGACGCGACAATAAACGAATTTATAATGCTATTTATCATCTTTGCCATACGTATGCTGGCATTGAAATTCGATTGGCACTTGCCTTCGATTCGTTTGATCGATTAACAGATTAGCCAGTTTTTACGATGAGCGAATAAACTAGCAGCACTGTAATCTCAGTGCTTTAATGAGAATAACTCATGCCCATTATTGCCTTAGATTCTGAACTGATTACTACTTTTGACCCGCGCTCACTGCTTTATCTATTTGATATGATTGGTATTGTCGCTTGTAGTATTTCAGGGACGATATTAGCTAAGCATAAAAATTTCGACGTGTTCGGCTGCTTGCTGGTATCGATTGTGACGGCTATCGGAGGGGGTACGGTGCGTGATGTGATTTTAGATCGTCACCCACTGTTTTGGATGGTAGATATGAGCTATTTGACAGTTATTACCATCTCTTCACTGGTGATGCAGATATTCTTTCACCCCAATTCTAGACGTGTTGACACATTTCTTAAACTCTCTGACACTATTGGTCTGTCAGCCTTCACCTTAATCGGTATCAAGGTGGCTGATAGTATGGGCGCAAATATGCCGGTGGCACTATTACTCGGGGTTATTACGATTATTGTCGGCGGTATCATCCGCGATATGATCTGCAATGAAATTCCGCTGGTGCTACAGCAAGAGATTTATATCACCGCCGCTTTAACAGGTGGTATCCTTTACTTTGCGCTACACCATATTGGCGTGACCGCTTGGATTGCTGATATCTCAGCAATGGCAACGATTTTTACCTTACGCATGCTTGCTATTCGCTATGACTGGCAGTTTCCGACCATTGAATGGAAATATTAAAGCATTGGAAATATGGACGCTTAGTGACTATTAGCGCAGTTACTATCTGTACCGTTAAGCCTCTAGTTCGCTTCGACCGTCTCTTTTACCAGCGCCAAATCTTTTATCATTAATTGCAAGCTTTGTTTGCCATTCCATTCATTGATGTCCAGCTCAAACAATATATGTACTTTTTCGGCACGGTAATCCCAAGCACTGCTATCAAAATTAAATTGAATCGCCTCAATCGGATACTGTACATCAGGATAACGTAGCGACAGTTTAAGGTGTTTATCCTTTAACACTTTAAAGTTCAACACTTCAAACACCCCATCAAATATCGGTGGCGCAAACCCATGTCCCCAAATACTAGACTCTGCAAGATGCTCAGCAAACCATAAGCTAAAATCACTTGCTTGCAAAGCACCATCGGTGAATTTTTGCTCAGCGAACACCTCATCATCCATCTGTGCCAGCACCGCGTTAAATGCTGTCACAAAGGCATCAAAGTTACCTCGTTTCAACGTCAGTCCAGCTGCCATGGCATGACCGCCAAAATGGCTGATTAAATCAGGATGGCTATCGGCAACTTGTTCAATGGCATCACGAATATGCACGCCAGCAATAGAACGCGCTGAGCCTTTGATGACATCTTCAGCACCTGTACGTTCAGTATCCGCCGGCGCAAAGACAATGCTCGGCAGATAATGGCTTTCTTTCAAACGTCCTGCGACGATACCGATAACACCTTGATGCCAGTCATCTTGATATAACACAATACTGCGGGTATTAGTGCTCTTCTTCTCAAGCCTATGCTGAACGATAATATCATCGCTTTCTTCAACATCAGCTTCAATACCTGTATCAGCAGCAGCTAATGCTTGGACGATATTATCCGCTTGCGTACGCATCTCACTTTCTACTTGGCGACGCGTACGATTAAGCTGCTCAAGCTCTTGTGCCAATCGCTGCGCTGTTGCCCAATCATCTGCTAGCAAGCACTCAATACCGATGCGCATATTATCCATACGCCCAGCCGCATTAATACGTGGACCCAAGACAAAACCAAAATCTTGCGCCTGTAGTTTTTTGGGATCTCGACCCGCTTGCTCGAGTAGCGCTAGTATGCCAAGAGAGCCACGTCCTTGACGAATAGCCGCTAAGCCATGATGGACCAAAATACGATTGTTTTTATCAAGTACGCCCACATCAGCAATCGTACCAAGCGCCACTAAATCCAAATACTGACTGACTTGTACGGTAGATTTGCCAGCATCGCGGCGCAGCTTTGCCAGTCGTCCGAGTACGTAAAAAGCTACCCCAACACCTACCAAAGCTTTACTAGAAAAAGTGCAATCAAGCTGATTGGGATTGACTACCGCTTCAGCAGGCGGTGTCTCTTTGGTAGTGAGATGATGGTCTGTAATAATGACAGTAATGCCATCAGCCTGCGCGCGCGCCACGCCTTCATGGCTTGAGATACCATTATCTACCGTGACAATCATTTGCGGTTGATAAGTTTTAATACCCAATTCGACAATCTCTGGCGTCAACCCATAACCGTATTTAAAACGGTCAGGGACTAGAAAATCAACCTTGGCACCCATGGCAGTCAGGGCGCGCATCATTAACGCCGTACTGGTTGCGCCATCACAGTCAAAGTCACCAACGATCAGAATACGCTGACCGTCATCAATAGCGATATCTAATAGATCTACCGCTTCAATGATACCTTTTAGCTTCTCAGCAGGCAGCAAACCAGCCAGCTGAGTCTCAAGCTCATCTGGCTGCATAATACCGCGAGCGGCATATAGGCGAGCAAGCGTCAGTGATTGGGCGGCAAGTGGTTGCAACGCGGCGGGCAACTCGTCAATGCGAGTGCTGGTATAACGGGGAGTTAAATTTAGCATGAACGTATTCTACTGGCTTTAGTAAGTGCTCACAATATTAATTTAGAGGCAATTTTTGGCATGTCGGTGCAAGGTTAGAGATTGCTTATACATTCATCATCACGTAACTTATAGAATAATTTTAGCGCACCTAGACAATGTATTTATTTCTAAACTTATATTTTTAGCGTATGGCTTCATTTACAAAAACGGTGCAGATTACCCCTATTTTTCAGCATTTTGCTACAAAGCAGCGATTGTATGGCGTTTATAAATACATAAAATGGTAGGCATCTTATAAACACTGCAGTTGCTTGTTATTTATTCTATGTTTTATTTTTTTATTTTAATTGCTATTTTTACCTATTTTAAGGATATTTCATGAAAACGACCCCTTTAGCTGAAAAACTACCGAATACGATTGATCCAAACTTAAATCTTGAACAAGTCAAAAAAGAATGTATCGCCATGGTCAAAAAGCGCGCCAGAATCTCTGCTGGTGTTGCCATCGTTCCGGTACCATTTTTTGATGTGGCAATTGACGCTAGCATGCTGACGATGCTGTTACCTGAAATCAGTGAGCGCTTTGGTTTACTCGAGGATCGTCAAGCAGCGGTAGATTTAGAGTCACGCGCTATTCACTGGAGCGCGCTAAAAGATCGTACCGTTGACTTTGCAGGCTTAATGGCAACCCGTGGTATCGTTAAAAAGACTGTGCAAGGCTTTGGTGGTCGTATCGCTGCTAAGCAAGTGACTAAATTTATCCCACTTGGTGGTCAACTGGTCGCAGGTACTATGGGCTATATGATTTTTAAGAAGATTGCTACTGACCATATCAATGAATGCTATAACTTAGCTAAAGACATTCAGCAAAAGCAACATGGCAAAAATGTCTAAAGTACTATTTTAAATAAATAAGTTACCTATCGCTTAATAAAAAAAGCCCTGTACCTAACAGGGCTTTTTTGTGCCACCTATTTAATGAATCGTAGCGTTTTAAAGCTAATGATTTATGTATGCGGACTTTGCATAAGTGAACCTCTTTATCTGCAAAGCAAAATTAGATTGTGATACAGAAATGTTGGCAAACGGAATCAGTACAATAGTATTGCATCATTGATATTAGAACAGAGATAAGATATTATAAGATTCATTTTAAATGAATCTTATAATATCGGTTAACAATTTGACTTTTAAATGTTGAGTCACTGCGTTTTATTGGCTCATTCGGCGGTTCAGAATTTTGATTATCGTTATTAATTTCGTTCATTAATCTTAAATCACTAAATACTATCAATGTGAATATTCACTAAAGGATCCACAATGGCGTCACTACAAACATTAGCAATCGTCAAAGCAACGGTACCGGTACTCGAAGAGCATGGAACCGCGATTACTACTGTATTTTATAAGAATATGTTTCATGAGCATCCTGAACTACTTGATATTTTTAATGAAACCAATCAAAAGCTTGGTCGTCAACAGACTGCACTGGCAATGACAGTTTTGGCAGCGGCTAAATATCTAGAAAACTTAGCGACGTTATTGCCGCAAGTGACGCAAATCAGCCATAAGCATCGCGCCTTACAGATCCTGCCAGAGCACTACCCTATCGTTGGCAAGCATCTGCTTGCTGCCATCAAGGAAGTGTTGGGTGATGCAGCAACTGACGATATCCTTACGGCTTGGGCAGAAGCTTATGATGAGATTGCCTCGATATTTATCCAAATCGAGCACGGTATGTATGAGCAGGCAATATGGCAAGGCTTTGCACCGTTTATAGTAACGGCAAAAATAGAAGCAGCGACTGATATCGCCGCCTTTACCGTCGTCCCGGTAAATGACCATTTAGTAAACAATCAGACTATCGATTTAAGCAAGAGTAAACTGTCTGCTGGTCAATACATTACCGTAAAAACAGACCCAGCAGACAGCGATCATATCGCTCTGCGTCATTACTCTTTATACTCAGCCAATAGCGATCAAGGTATCCAGTTTGCAGTTAGACGTGACAATCGCAATGAGCATAACGGTCTAGTGTCTAATTATTTACATGATCATCTAGCCGTCGGTGACACGGTTTTATTGTCGGCACCGGCTGGTGATTTTGAGCTGAATCAGGAGTTGATGCAGCAAAATGATATTCCCTTGGTACTGATCAGTGCTGGCGTTGGCGTGACACCTATTTTATCCATGTTAGAAGCTCAAGTTACCGCCAATCCAAAACGTCCTATCGTTTGGGTTTATGCTTGCCAAAACCAAGAGCATCATGCTTTTGATAGTGAAGTTAATAAACTGTTGGCTACTGCGACAAACGTAGAAAAGCACATTTTTTATTTTGAGTCTGGGCAGATTCTTGATGAAGCTTGGCTTAGCAATCTGCCTAAACTTGCTGATATTTATGTTTGTGGTTCCATGCCTTTTATGGAAAACATTATTGATAGCCTGATCATCCTTGACCATGTCCTTGATAACATTCATTATGAACCCTTTGGTCCTAAAATGAGTATAGAACTGGCTTAAGGTTATAAGCAATTGTTAATGACAAAATAGCATTACTGGGATGGTTTTTTGAAGCTTCTGCATCGTTTTATTCCAGCAAGTGATAAAAAAACTATCTCGGTAAAGTGATATGAAAATCTGCTCTATCTTCATCTATTCTTTAACGTACAACCTCAATCATATCTTACGACTCCGCTTATGAAATCCCTGTCAGCCATGTCATTCTTATGGTATAAAGTATGTCTGATGCTATATATAGCTCAACATTAATAAGATGAGTACAAGGTTATGATTACGGTTGAAGGGCTTGTAGCTGAGATACAGCAGCGCGTAGAGAATTATAATAATAACGACTATCCGCTTGATAAAAGAGCCGTCGCTAACTACGATTTATTAGACAGCTGTCATCACATACTGGCTGAAGATATCGTCTCGCCTTTTTCGGTACCAAGACAGAACCTATCTGCGATGGATGGTTATGCGATTGCTAAAGGGACTAAGCTTGCAACAAATACCACCATCACCATCATCGGCGAATCGCAAGCTGGCAGCCCTTATAATGGTGATATCCAGTCAGGTCAAGGAGTACGCATCTTTACTGGTGCAGTCGTACCTGATGAATGTGATACCGTTATCATGCAAGAAAACACCAATTTTGCCGCGATAAAAGCCAGCATTGATAAATCAAAGCCATACTCAATCATCCTTAGCCAAACAGCTCAGTCTGATGACCATATTCGCAAACAAGGCGAAGAAATTGCAGCGGGAGAAGCCGTTTTATTTAAAGGTAAGCGGCTGAATCCTGCTGATATCAGCTTACTGGCGAATTTGGGTTTGGATAAAGTCAACGTCTATCAGCCTTTAATCGTTGGTGTATTCGCGACAGGCGATGAGCTAGTGGCGATTGGCAATGAGCTTAAAAGTTTGGCGCAAATCTATAATTCTAATACCCCCACTCTTAAAAGCCTGCTTTCTGATTTACCAATAGCTCTTCAAGATTATGGGATTATCCCTGATGATTTAGACAAAACGACGGCTGCTGTCACTCAAGCCATGCAAGAGTGTGACGTACTGATCTCTACCGCTGGTGTATCCGTTGGTGATTATGATTTTTTGACCACCGTCATTGAGCAATTGGGCAAGATTAATCACTACAAAGTCGCGATGAAACCTGGTAAGCCGTTTGTCTTTGGTGAGCTGACACAAAACCTTGCCAAGCCTGTCTTATATTTTGGTTTGCCTGGTAATCCACTATCGACGGTCGTTGGTACGCTACAGTTTGTGACTCCTGCTTTGTGGAAAATGGCAGGCTTGTCTCATTCAGAGCGACCTATGCAATTAACAGTCATGGCAACACTTAAAAACGATATTAAAAAATCAGCGGGTCGTAAGGACTTCCAAAGAGGCGTTTTAACCCAAGATGAAGCAGGCAGTTTTTATGTTGAAAGCTTTACCAAACAACAATCACACCGTATCAAGCAGCTGAGCCATGCCAACTGCTTTATTGTATTGGCACAAGATGCTGGCAATGTAGCCGCTGGCGAAAGCGTACAAGTGCAACCTTTCCCTTGGATATAGTGAATGTCGCTTAAAAATGATACAGTGAATAAACCTCTATACTATAGACCGTGTGAAACTTAACATTTATTATCTAACTGCTACTCTGGTGTTGGTCACTAATTGAATGACGGCTGATTGTTATTTGTAGTTACTCGGTCATATTTATACCTGAATAGCCTATTTCACTAACAACCTGAGGCAACGCTTAAAAGTACACACTATATTTTACATTAATGGTAATCATCTATGAACCATCTTGCCCCCACCGTAGGAAATGCTCAACTGTATTCGCCTACTGCTGCATCTAATTTTTTTGATGATCATTTACCATCGAAATTGGCAGTTTTGTCTATTGATTCTGCAGCTAACTTAGCTCAACCATTAACAGATGGCTTTGCACGACGTTTGACCTATTTGCGTTTATCGGTTACTGATTTCTGTAATTTTCGCTGTGAATATTGCTTGCCCCATGGCTATCAAGGCAAACCTCCACAAGATGAGCTTAGTGTCGCTGAAATTGCTACGTTAATCCGCGGATTTGCTCAAGTTGGCACCAAAAAAGTCAGGATTACGGGCGGTGAGCCTTCTATACGCCGTGATGTGGTAGACATTATTAAAACAATCAAAAACACTGAAGGCATTGAAACCGTTGCCATCACCAGTAATGGTTATAAGCTTGGTAAGCACTTGGCTAGTTGGCAGGCAGCCGGACTAAATCAGCTTAATATCAGTATGGACAGCTTTGATGCCGCTACTTTCCATAAGATGACTGGCTTTGATATGTTGCCGCAACTCTTGGCTGATATGGATACCTTGCTGGCAACCACCGATATTAAGCTTAAAATAAACAGCATTCTGATGGCAGAAACTGCCTTTGAAAACTTAATGAATGCCATTGATTATGTCAAAGATAGAGCAGTCACTTATCGCTTTATTGAATTTATGCAGACTAGTGACAACAGCGATTTATTTTTTGCTCAGCATGCCCAAACCGACATCATTACCAATTATCTGATAGAAGACGGCTGGCAAACCCATGAACGCGGCAGTAACGACGGTCCAGCAATTGAGTACAGTCATCCTGATTATAAAGGGCGTATCGGACTGATTGCCCCATATGCAGCCCATTTTTGTGACAGCTGTAATCGCCTACGGGTTAGCAGTCAAGGCAAGGTGCATCTGTGCCTATTTGATCAAGGCAATTACGACATTCGTGAGCACTTGCAGCAAGATGATGTTGCAGGACTGGTCAGTACTTTACATAGTTTTATGCCTATTAAACCTGAGCACCATCATCTTCATGACTCGAACAGTGGCATTATGAATAACTTGTCGATGATTGGTGGTTAATTTATTTATCAGCAATATTTTTCATAATAAGCATATTTATCAAGGAACATTCATGAGCAAGCTGCAAGCACCTTTTACCCCACTTAATCTCGCCATCTTAACCGTTTCTGATAGTCGTACGATGGCAGAAGACAGCTCAGGACAATATCTGGTCGATCAGTTAACCGCAGCAGGGCATCAGCTTGCTGATCGTCAACTGATTACCGACGATATCTATAAGATTAGAGCCGTTGTCAGCGACTGGATTGCGGACCCAAATATTCATGCAGTGATTACCACTGGCGGTACGGGGTTTTATATTAGAGACAGCATTCCAGAGGCAGTCAGCGTCTTGTTTGATAAGTCAGTAGATGGTTTTGGCGAGATGTTTCGCTTAATATCAAAAGATGATATTGGCATGTCTACCATCCAATCTCGCGCTGTAGCTGGTATGGCAAATGGTACAGGCATTTTTTGCCTACCTGGCTCGTCGGGTGCTTGCCGCACTGCTTGGGAAGGCATCTTACAAGAGCAGCTCGATAGCCGTACGCGCCCATGCAATTTTGTCCCGCACTTTATGCGTACCAACCCCGGTCACGATTAATCATGACAGATGCTGTAAATACCTTAAAAAGTGTAAATAGCTCAAGCGATATAGATCACTTGAATCGCTTAGCAGGTATCGTCATCTTAGCAGGTGGTGCATCCAAACGTATGGGTTCGCCTAAAGCTGAGTTGATGCTACCAACCAATGAGCAATTGCTTGCTTATCATGTCAGGCAAGCGCTTAAACTAAGCACAGCCACTGCTTATAATGTGCCTATTATGATTGCAGATAACGGTCGTGGTTTTGGTATAAGTCCAGATTTGATTTTGAATAACCCGCAAGTGCCCATCATTCATATCACTGATTACCTTTCGGTTGACAATTTTGCTAGTAATGACAATGAACAGATCGAAACTGGCGGCGCATTGGTCGCCATAGAGGCGGCATTACAATATTTGATTTCGTCAACGACATTAGCCACTATATCAAATGCGCCTAGCTCTTGGCTGATGGTTATCAGCTGTGATAGCTTGATTGCTGCAACCGATTTATGGAAAAAACTGCAACCTTATATAACACAAGCTGTAGATAAGTCGATCATTTGTCTCACCGATGAGCATCATTTATATCCATTGTTAGCTATTTATCGCTTAAGTATTGAGCCGGATTTAAAGCATTATATTGACAATGGGCAGCGCCAAGTAATGAAATTTATTCAGCCAATTGTGCAGCCTGTAACGTTTTCAGAGGATTGGCAATCTCTTACCAATTTTAATACGCCTAAAGATTTTGAGCGTGCCTGTATTGCTTTACGTAACATATAATAAGATTTACTGAGAGAAACTAGCCATTTGAGAGAAATGATAAATGAATATCAGCAGTCAAAAAACCATTCAAACTGCCTTGTCGCATTTAGATAGCGACGGTGATATCACCATGGTCGATGTGAGTGGCAAAATAGCGACGACAAGAGAAGCACGTGCGCAGGGACAAGTGATCTTCCCTGCGATAATTTATGAGCAAATCAAAGCTGCTGATGGTATGACTAAAAAAGGCAGTATCACGCAGACCGCTCATATCGCAGGTATCATGGCTGCAAAGCGCACCCATGACTTGATTCCACTTTGTCACCCCCTACCATTAGATAAGATTGGTTTAAATTTTGAATACGACGATAGTCAAAACAGCATTACTGTCACTGCTACTGTCAAAGTTACGCATAAAACCGGCGTAGAAATGGAAGCACTGACAGCCGTCAGCGTCGCTTGCCTAACTATCTATGATATGACCAAAGCCATCTCTCACGACATTATCATCAATAACATCCATCTGATGAATAAGACGGGCGGCAAATCTGACTATCAACATGCGTAAATACGCCATAGCGATATGATAGATATAAAGCTTGGCAATTAATAAATAATGGAGACTTCTATGAGCGATTTAGTAGAAAGCAGTGACGATATAAATACGACGATGAATATCACCGTTTTATACTTTGCCAGCTTAGCCGATGAAGCCAATTGTCATGAAGAAAAAGTAAATGTGCCACAGTCTATGTCATTAACCGAGTTATACGAGCAACTGCGCCAAAAGCATCGTTTTAGCCGTCCACAGTCAGAGCTGCGTGTGGCAGTAAACGATTACTTTGCCAAGTGGACAGATGAGATTAATCATGGCGATAGCGTGGTTTTCATTACTCCAGTAGCAGGCGGTTAATAGTATTTAGACGCTTATGTGTATCGCTAAAAATTTTAAGAATAATAAATAGAGACAATATATGGCAGACCAAGTACATGGGCAGTCGATGAGCATTAAGCGTAGCATCGATGAGGCTTATCTCATCGCTGAACGTGATGGCTTTGCGCTACTAGATTCAGACATTGATGAAAATCGACTAAAGAAAACCCTTGATGATGACAGCTGCGGCGCTTTCGTATGCTTTGAAGGTCGTGTACGTAATCACAATAATGCCAGTAGCGTCAACCGCTTGACCTACTATGGCTATGAAGAACTTGCACTCAATCAAGGACGTGCCATTATCGAAGAAGCCAAAAAGCGCTTTGAAATTACTCACGCTATTGCCATTCATCGTATCGGGGCTTTAGAGATTGGTGATGTGGCGGTTTGGGTTGGCGTGGTTTCTGCCCATCGTTATCCTGCTTTTGATGCCTGCCGCTGGATATTAGATACGATAAAAGCGGACATTCCCGTTTGGAAGCAAGAATACTACCAAGATGACTCTTCAAAATGGCTAAGCAATAATGGGTAAGAATATAACAGTGTCAGCACTGAGCTTAGCCTTGATGCTAACGGCTTGTACTAAAGAAAAAGGTACTGACTTGCCAGCTGAGATCAACAACACCACTGAGCCAAGTCAAATACTCCGTATCGCTGCAGCTGCCAATTTATCGGACGTATTGCCTGAAGTTATCGAGGGCTACAAAACTGATAAGGGTTTACCTGACCAAGAAATAGAAGTCACTTTTGCCTCATCAGGTAAGCTTTATTCTCAAATTATCTCAGGTGCACCATATGATATCTTTTTAGCAGCCAACCAAGACTTCCCCGCGCAGCTGCTAAATGAGGTTTTTAAAGGTGATGCAAATCATACGCCTTTTACTTATACCCAAGGGCAACTGTCCATTTATAGTCCCACCAAAGCTGTCGGTGCATTCGATCAAAACACATTGACTGAGCTGCTTAATAGCAATGATAAAAGCAAAATCACCATTGCCAATCCTGAGCTTGCGCCTTATGGTGCATCTGCAAAATCCTATCTACAAACGCAAAATCTATATGAGGCGCTAATAGCACAAAAACGTCTTATCCAAGCGGAAAATATCGGTCAAGCGTTCCAATATGCCCATACTGGTAGTGTCGACTATGGCTTTGTTGCGCACTCACAAGTCATAGCAATGAAAGCAACACCTGAGCATTTTTACCTCTTACCACCAACATCTTATCCTGCTATCTTACAAGACGGCATACTCATTACTAATGAAGCAAATGCAGCAGATTTCACGGATTATCTACGTTCTCCTACAGGACAAGCTTACTTCTCTAGAGCTGGTTATTTAGCAGTTCGGTAATCTATTTATAGCCGCTATGCATAAGGCTTTAAATATCGTTATAAATGTGTTTTCTTATCATGATGTTTGAAAAAAAGGATGTGATAAGTGGTACTTTATAGTTGATGCTCTATATAACATGGTACAAGTGCGCTATTAGATAAAAGGTAAATAAACAGTAACGTTATGATGTCTCCTGCTCTTATCTCAGATATGCTGCTTCCTGTGTGGGTGAGCATCAAGCTTGCTGGTGTCACTACCTTGTGCTTGCTGGTATTCGCAACTCCATTAGCCTATTGGCTGGCAAAGCCGAGTCGTGGTCAGATTATTGGGCGCATCAAAATTATGCTCATGGGCGTGATTGCCATGCCGCTGGTCTTGCCGCCTACAGTGATTGGTTTTTATTTATTATTACTGTTAAGCCCCAATTTTGGTATCGGTAAGTGGCTGTTGCAATACAATATCAGCGCCTTTGTCTTTACCTTTGAAGGACTGGTCATTGGCTCTATTATTTACTCGTTGCCTTTTTTTGTTCAGCCTGTCTATGCGCAATTTTTACGCATTCCAACCAGTGTCATGGAAGTTGCAAGCTTACTGGAACCTAGCCGTTTCAGACGCTTTATACGGGTAGCATTACCGCAAGCTCGTATCGGTATCATCCTTGGCAGCTTAATCAGCTTTGCGCATACCATTGGCGAGTTTGGCGTGGTATTGATGATTGGTGGCAGTATTTCGGGGGAAACCAAAGTGGTCTCCATTGCTATCTATGAGCAAGTAGAAGCATTGAATTACGAGGCAGCACACATGATGTCTGCTATTCTTATCATAATGGGTATGGTCATGGTGGCGCTGATTGCAAGTGTCAGTCGACTCTATCAGCGCCCATAAGCGCATGAGTCAAATTTAAAATTTATGCGGTTTTTTATCACCTTTATTTTCTTCTTAAGCCTATCTGACTTTCGATTTTCTTGCATACACAACAAAAAACCCTCATCCAACTGATAAAGTTAGCATGAGGGCTTTATTAATCATATTTAAAAATTCATAACTGTTTAAAAATGGAACTTCACTAAAGCGCTCGCGGCATTCTGCGTTTTGTCACTACCAAATTTATTCTTCCAGTAGCTATATTCCATACCGACTTCTAAGCGGTTATCAATACCTAACACTTCTTGTAAGTTGTATTTTAATTGCGGATTGATATGGATATTATCTTTCACAGAATCATCTTCGCTGTTAAATGCATAGTCAACATAACCATCTATGACAAAGTTATTTTTCTCCCAGCCATAGGTTAAGGTAATCTGTTGATCATCAGCATTGTCCTTATCATTAAACGCATGATATAACGATGCCGATGCATATTTCATACCCGGAATAGGGACATTTAAATCCGCGCCAACACCTACCAAATAGTTGTCTTGACTAAAACCATTACTGTTTGAGCCAAACTCGTACTGCCCCGCTAAATTGACTTGTTTGATAAAGCTGTTATCAAACTTTGCCAGCTTAAGTTTGGGCGCAAGCTCACCATAGGTTTCCTTAAACTCTTTACCTACTGCATTTTCTTTACCTTGATGGCGATCGACAAAGAAAAACACACCCCCCCATGTATGGGTCGAGGCATGCTCTAAAGTAACGGTGGTTAAGGTTTCTTGAGGCACTAGCTCATAATCAGTACCGTAAAGCGCTGAGATACTGGTATCAGTGAAGAGCACTTTTGCTTGGGCGCTGCTCATAGCGCCTAAAGCAGCAATGGCAATAAGCGCATAGGTTAGCTTATTAGTGATTAATGATAGGCTTATAGATGAATGATCACGCACAGTAGTATTCCTTTATTTACAGTGTTGGTGCCTAGCAACATTGCCATCATGGTTATCATGGCTATAAACGGGGTTTAACTTCCTGTTAAAACGCACCCGTGCTGCTAGAGGGAAAAAGGCTATTAGCTTTCAGTAAAAATAAAACGTCATCAAAACAAGCATCAATGCTGCTGAAACTACAAAGATTTTCTTAATAACTTATTTCAGTAATCCCAATTTTGGCAGTAATTATTAACACTTTGAAACAGTTAAGCATGTTTTATGAGGGCTGACAACTGCATTTTAGCGCCAAATATCAGTAAAAAACGTACTCTAAGTTATTGATATCATCTAAGTTTATGATTTTATTAAAATAACTGACTAAATGGTCAGGAATATTAATTTTGTAAAGGAGGAAGAAATATTGTTACTGTGGTCAATAATCTACTGCTGAAATACTTGGAGAATTTTTAGACAGAAAAAAGCCTCAATTATGTAAATAATCGAGGCGACATTTGCTTAAAAAATAACATCTAAATACAGTCTTAATTATTTGGCTAAGTGGGACGAGAAGCTCGAATTTTCTTATTTGATACTTCTTTATCTAGCCATCATCAACTCAACACTGATTTGAAAGTAAGAGTCATCTTTTATAGTAATACTGACCTTGCCATTATGGGCATTGGCGATAGCTTGCACGATAGATAAGCCTAAGCCTGTTCCCGAATGCATCGTATTCGTTTTATCATGACGGTAAAAGCGCTCAAACAGTTTATCAGCTTCTACTTGAGTCAATGGTTGATCTAAGCGATTGGTGATCACTACCTTGAAAGATGCAGGATTTAATATAGATGACCTCATATCTTGCTTATCACTCGTGACAGTATGAGGCACAGTGGGGATCTCAATACTAGAGGCTTCAATAATGATCACACTGTCACTAGCAGCATAATAAATGGCATTTGACATGAGATTAGCGAACAGTCTTTGTAATAAGCTTTCATCTCCTAGCACAGCTTGGAAGTTGCCCGTCTTTTCAAAAGAGATATTCCGATCTTCTGCGATTAGCTCATAGTAATCAATAAGCTTAGTGAACATTGACTCGGTATCAATCTGATTGAGCTGTGAGTCAGACAGCCCTTTTTGTGTCTTTGCTAGCAGCAGCATATTATTAATCAGCGTAGATAACTGCTCAAGGGTGTCATGCTGATGGTGCAGCTGCTCAACATATTCATGGCTCGCTCTAGGCTTACTTAACATCACTTGGGTTTGAGTGCCAAGCGTCGCCAGCGGAGTACGTAGCTCATGGGCAATATTATCTGAAAAGCGTGATAACGATTCAAAATTACTTTCCAGCTTTTCCATCATTAAGTTATAAGACTCAGCCAATGGTCGTAGCTCTAAGGGCATATTACTGACCACCACCCTTTCATGTAACTGCTCAGGATTAATACCCTTCATCTTTTGGACGATAGTAGCGAGTGGCGCAAATCCCCAATAGACACTTAATGCGGCAATTGACACCAGTAGTAGTGTGATCGCGATCAGTATCAAGCTCAGCTGGCGATTAAAATGTATGAGATACTGATGATGAACATCGATAGGCAGCGCAATAAGCGCCAAAGCCTCGTGGTTTGCAATGACCATCGCTCGATAATGTCTACTATTAATTTTGATCATAAACTGCTGATCGCGATAGTCCTGCCGTAGTTTTAATAAGCTAAAGTCGGTCGGTAAATCATGGATGAAATTACTGGGATCGCTGGATAATAATTTGCCGTTTTTATCTGATATTAGCGTTTTTAAATCATAATCTAGCCAAGAAGAATGTAGGTGATTGTCATCAATGAGTGATTGGGACTTTGAAGCTGTTAATGGCTCTACTTCTTCGCCCAAGGCAACCATACGTTTGCGCAAATTAAACGCGGCATGAGTAATGATCTCTGAGTCCATTTGCTCAAAGTGCTCGTTAACAGAGCGCTGAACCCATATATAAATAATGACTTGAGAGATGACAACAAATATGGTCAGTAAAAAAACAGTGCGCCATAACAGCGGCCAACGTCGATTCTTAAATTTATATCTCATTTTATTTTGGATCATCTTTGTCATCGTCACCCATGCCTACAGCCAGCGGCTCTAACCTGTAGCCCATACCGCGTACTGTGTGAATCAGCTTGGTGTCAAAACCATCGTCGATTTTGATTCGTAGACGTCTGATAGCTACGTCAATGACATTGGTATCGCTGTCAAAATTTATATCCCATACTTGCGAGGCAATCACAGTACGTGGCAGTACTTCACCTTGACGTTCTAGGAAAAGCTGTAATAAAGCAAACTCTTTCGCAGTCAGTTTAATGAGGGTGTCACCTCTATATACAGTGCGTTTGGAAATATCCATTTTCAGATCAGCGGTATGGATGACTGTGCTTTTATAGTCCGATTGGTTGGCACGTCGCAGCAAACTTTTTATTCTAACAATCAGCTCAGCAAAAGCAAAAGGCTTGGTCAGATAATCATCGCCACCAATTTCAATACCTTTGATTCGATCACTTAAATCATCTTTAGCAGTTAGAAATAAAACAGGCGTATGCTTTCCAGCGGCACGGTAGCGCTGTATCAGCTCAAAGCCACTGACGTCAGGTAGCATCACATCCATCAGTACCACACTAAATTCTTCAGTCATTAGCGCATGATAGCCATCTAGACCAGTCATATAATGATCCACGATGAAGCCGGCCTCAGTTAAGCCTTTTTTAATATATTCTCCAAGTTTTTGCTCATCTTCTACTAACAGTACTTTCATCGTCGCCCACCTTCATATCATTATATTTGTCAACAGCGTATCACTAACGTTGTTAGATTATCATCTATATATTTATCAAAAGTCCTTGTTATAACGGCGCTCTATGGATAAAAGCGGATAATGACATTTGATGCTAATGACAAGCAGATGACAGTATTGTTTTGTTTCTAACAAAAACGTCATGTCCGTGTCATCTCGCTGTCAGCCTCTATTTAGTATTCTAAATCAACGCCACATAAAAGCTTGTCTCTGATATAGACCACTTCTATGAGTTAGGCAATTATCTTACTTAAATGATTTATTATTTGAATTCAAAGGGTTTTAAATGAAAAAATATAGTACATTAAAAAAAGCAGCTTTACTTTCAGTATCAATGTTAGTTGGTATGTCAGCGGCCAATGCTCACACCACGAACTTAGATGCTTCTATTCTTAGTAGTTGTGATGCGGTTACTAGTTTTGCAAAGAACGCAGATCATAACGATGCACAAATTTCTAGCGCGCAAATGAAAGGTTATGTCGATGCGAGAGTCGCGTGTCAGGTTCAGCATCAGGATCAACACTTGCAATCTGAGAAATATTTTGTGAAAAATTATAATAGCGAGAAGTAATACTAAAAGATTACTTGGGATATTGAAATCCCAATATGTGAAGATGACAATATTGTAATCTTAATGTCATGTGCCAGTCAGAATGAATAATGTATCATTGAGGCTGGTCTAACTGCTTTACCCTCAATAGCTCTTAATCCAATCAATAGGAATTAATTATGTCGCAATTTAAAGCACTGACTAAATCAATCGCCATTACTGCCATCGCTCTTGTTGTATCAACCTCAGCTCTAGCGCATGACCCTAAAATGCATGCTGAAAAAGATCAAATGAACTGTGAAAAAATGCAAAAGCATATGCAAATGATGGGAAAAATGGATCATAGCAAGATGGACATGAATGACCCTGCTATGAAAGCCATGATGGCCAATATGAGCAAAATGAAGCAAATGTACCAAAAACATTGTGTGACTACTGACAGTAAATCTTAAAAATTTTAGCTCTGTTAACTCACAGCTCCTCTCTAATAGCAGAGAGAAATTAACGGAAATAAGTTTTTAGGAAAATATATGAAGTTTTTATTGGGTGTGCTCTTTACTTTGTTTGTGGCAATCGTTGGGATGTTTGCGGTTGTCAGCAGTGGCGTTGTCAACGTGGGTGCAGACCAAGAGCATAGCCCAATGATGTATAGCTTTTTAGAAACTGCGCGCAATCGTTCTATACAAACTGCCAGTAAAGATATTGTGGTACCAGACTTAGAGCAGGTTGACATGATCAGCTCTGGTGGCGCGGACTATAAAGATATGTGTGCAGGCTGTCACTTGTCTCCGGGAGTGGCACAAACTGACTTTAGCGAAAGCTTATATCCGAAGCCGCCCAACTTTACCAAGGCTGATATCGTCAAACGTTATCAAACTGAGGATGGTGCCAAGCAAAGCTTTTGGGCAATCAAACACGGCATTATGGCATCGGGAATGCCTGCATGGGGCGCCTCCCATGATGACGATAGAATGTGGGCAATGGTCGCTTTTATCAGATCGCTACCTGAATTAGATGAAGCTCAGTACACGATGCTAACCACTCGGATAGATGGCGATATGATGGACATGTCATTTGATGGTGATATGAATATGTCGGAAGATGGTTCTGGAATGCAGCATTAACCCTATCTGTATATAGAAGCATCATCATTAAACGTTATCGTTATTAATAATGCAGTACTGAACGGTGCTGCATTTAACGTTTTTAGTTAAGACCACAAATATAGGGTCCAGTTTTTAGAGTATCGAGCATAATAATAGACACTTAAAGGTGATTTGATGAGACATTACATATACGGGTTTTCTAATGGACATCACTGGTTATCCGGTCGTGTCCTTTTATTGATGGCGGTATCAGCACTACCCCTTACACTAGCCGCTTGTAGCCAATCTACTACCAGTGTCCCTGATTCTCAGCCAGTAAAGGTTGAACAGTCTGCTACTCAGAATGCACAAGTACAAAACGAAAGTTCGGCTCCGGCAGATGCTCCTGCAATCGACCCGTCATCATTACTCAAAAACGTCTCAGCGACCGTCTATAAAGATGCCAACTGTGGCTGCTGTAAAGAATGGGTAGGCTATGCAAAAGACAATGGATTAAGTGCAACCGCGCAAGATGTGGCAGATGTCTCTTTATTCAAAGATCGCTATGGCGTACCACAGCAAATGCGCTCTTGCCATACCACCGTTACTACCGACGGTTTCGTCTTTGAAGGACATGTCCCTGCTAAACACATGGCTCAGTTCTTAGAAAATCCTCCTATACAAGCCATTGGACTTGCCGTACCTAGTATGCCAGTTGGCAGCCCCGGTATGGAATATCAAGATAAATTCATGCCTTATAAAGTAATGCAGCTTAATAAAGACGGCACCACAGAAGTTTATGCCGCTATTGATTCTCCTCAGCAGCAACTATAATTTTGATGGTTGTTTTGGCTGAGATCTGGATGAATTGAATGTGAGTAGCATTAAAAGCGGCTTAATAAGATTCCCAATCGTAATTGACGTATCGTTAAATATTATAACCATAAGCTTAACCACCATCTCTCAAATTAAATTAGGTCATCATTATGAATAAACAGAACATATTGAACCGCCGACGTTTTTTAACCGGATCCTCCGCTGTCCTTGGCGCCTCCTTGATACCGACCATGGCCAGTAGTGCATTGGGACACTCAAGTCGTTCGGGCAGTCAGGGTGCTACTATCAATAGTGACCAAAACACTCATAAAGTGCCTATATTGACCGGTAAAGAGTTTGACTTATACGTCAGTAAACAGTCCGCTATTGTCAACGGTAAAAAGAGCATGGCAACGCTCATCAATAATTCACTGCCAGCACCGACGTTAAAGATGCGTGAAGGCGATACGGTGGTGATACGTGTTCATAATCAGATGGATGAATCAACCTCTATCCATTGGCATGGACTACTAGTACCGTTTGAGATGGATGGGGTGCCGGGCATTAGCTTTGATGGCATTCCTGCAAACAGCACCTTTACTTATAAATTCAAACTCAAACAATCAGGCACCTATTGGTATCACTCACACAGTGGGTTCCAAGAACAAACCGGTATGCTGGGTGCCATTGTGATTGAACCTAAAGGTCGTGAGCGTCATCCTATCGAAGAAGACCACGTGATCGTGCTCAGTGATTGGACCAGCCGCAACCCGCATAATCTCTTGAAGCTGCTCAAACAGCGCGCCGACTTTGACAACTATCATCTGCCAGACTTCAAGAAGCTACTGTCTGATATCGCTGAAACGGATATGAAAACTGCGTTTGATAAACGCAAAATGTGGAATCAGATGCGCATGATGCCCACTGATTTTACTGACTTGTCGGGCGAAAACACCTTCACCTACCTTATAAATGGCAAAACCACCGCGGCTAATTGGGCACAAATCGTCAAGGCAGGACAGCGCGTTAAATTACGCTTTATCAATGCTTCAGCGCAAACCATCTTTGATGTGCGCATACCCGGTCTCAAAATGACTGTGGTGGCAACCGATGGTATTGATGTCGCACCCGTTGCGATTGATGATTTCCGCATTGGCGTTGCCGAGACTTATGACGTTATCGTCACCCCAACCAAAGATGCGCATACCATATTTGCCCAAAACATAGACCGTTCAGGCTATGTCGCGGCAACGCTTGCCACCAA
>NZ_VOBE01000008.1:0-88371 GCF_008369225.1 Psychrobacter sp. ANT_H59 | reverse complement strand
AGCTACGGTTGCGATTGCAGCGGTAAGGGTGGTTTTACCGTGGTCAACGTGTCCGATGGTACCGACGTTAACATGTGGTTTTAGACGTTCAAACTTGGCCTTTGCCATGGGTATTTCCTCTTTTTTTAGGGTCAACTGCTTAATTTATATAAAGTAATTAAGTGAATACTGACCACATTAAGATAACTGTTAAAAGGGTGCACATACTAATGTGCAGATATTATAAGAAAATCACGAGCAATAACAAGTCTTTTAACCAATTATTGCTCGATTATCTAATGACAATATAAAGATATGTCCTATATTGCCATTATCGATAGATTTTTGCTTATTCGTCATCATCTTTATTGTTGAATTTAGAGATGATAGCTTCTGCAACTGATTTTGGAATTTCAGCGTACTTTTGGAATTCCATAGAGTAAGTTGCACGGCCCTGTGACATTGAACGCATTTGTGTGGCATAGCCAAACATTTCCGCTAATGGTACTTCAGCACGAATCTGCTTAGTGCCACCAGGTAAGTCTTCCATACCTTGAACCATACCACGACGACGGTTAAGATCGCCCATGATATCGCCCATATAGTCTTCAGGTGTTTCAACTTCTACTTTCATCACTGGCTCAAGTAGCGTTGGGTTTGCAGCCATGAAGCCTTTACGGAATGCGATAGAACCAGCCATTTTAAATGATAACTCATCCGAGTCAACATCATGGTAAGAACCATCATACAAGGTCGCTTTTACGCCAACGATTGGGTAACCTGCAAGTACGCCGTTTTTCATGCGCTCTTGAATACCTTTATCAACCGCACCGTGGAATTCTTTTGGTACCGTACCACCAACAACTTCTTCTTTAAATTCATAAAGAACATCGCCAGCTGGATCCATAGGCTCAAGACGTAACCAAACGTGACCGAATTTACCACGACCACCAGTCTGACGTACGAATTTGCCTTCTTGCTCAACCGTGTTACGAATCGTTTCGCGATAAGCAACCTGAGGTGCGCCGATGTTAGCTTCAACACCAAACTCACGCTTCATACGGTCAACAAGAATCTCAAGATGTAGCTCACCCATACCACTGATGATAGTCTGACCAGACTCTTCGTCAGTATGTACACGGAACGATGGATCTTCTTTCGCCAAACGACCTAAAGCGATTGACATTTTTTCTTGGTCAGCTTTGGTTTTAGGTTCAACCGCTAGACTGATAACTGGATCTGGGAATTCCATACGCTCAAGCGTAATAACATTTTGCTCGTCACACAACGTATCACCAGTGGTTACATCTTTCATGCCAACCAAGGCTGCGATATCACCAGTACGGATTTCTTGCAACTCTTCTTGAGAGTTTGCCATCATCTGTACGATACGGCCAACACGCTCACGTTTCATTTTAACTGGGTTATAAACGCTGCTGCCTTGCTTTAGAACACCTGAATAAACACGAACGAAGGTTAAGTTACCAACGAACTTGTCATTCATGATTTTGAATGCTAAAGCTGAGAACGGTGCTTCGTCTGACGCTTCACGAGTGCCTTCAGATTCATCTTTGTCATCAAGGATACCTTTAATAGCAGGTACATCCATTGGTGCAGGAAGATACTGAATAACAGCGTCCAACATCTTCTGTACACCTTTGTTTTTAAAGGCAGTACCACAAAGAAGTGGAATGATTTCGTTATCAATAGTCAACTGACGAATAGCAGAGTTAATTTGTTCAACAGTTAATTCACCGTTCTCAAGATACTCATTCATCAATTCTTCAGTCGCTTCAGCAGCGCTTTCTACTAGATACTCACGATATTCTTCCGCTTTTTCTTGTAGTTCTGCTGGGATTTCACGCTCATCATATTCCATACCTTGAGACGCTTCGTCCCAATAGATGGCTTTCATCGTTACTAGATCTACAACGCCTTCAAAGTCGTCTTCTTTACCAATTGGGATAACCAATGGTACTGGCTTGCCGCCTAGACGAGTTTTGATCTGTTCTACTACGCGGTAGAAATCAGCGCCAACGCGATCCATTTTGTTAATGAATGCAAGACGTGGAACTTTATATTTGTTTGCCTGACGCCATACGGTTTCAGACTGTGGCTGAACGCCGCCTACTGCACAGTAAACCATGCAAGCGCCATCAAGAACACGCATAGAACGTTCAACTTCAATCGTGAAGTCAACGTGACCTGGGGTGTCAATGATATTGATACGATGTTCGTCAAACTGTTTTGCCATACCTGACCAAAAACAAGTTGTCGCCGCTGAGGTGATAGTAATACCACGCTCTTGTTCTTGCTCCATCCAGTCCATAGTGGCTGCGCCATCATGTACTTCACCAATCTTGTGGCTAACACCGGTATAGAACAAAACACGTTCAGTAGTGGTCGTTTTACCAGCATCAATGTGCGCAGAGATACCAATATTGCGATAGCGCTTTAGGGGAGTTTTACGAGCCATAGTGTTTTCCTAGGGAAATTCGTGTATATATTAATGTGTTGTGTCTCTACCTCTACTCTATGACAAAGCCATTCAGCCCTGCAATATTACTAATCATTGAACCTAATACGGGCAAAAAAGAGTAACTACTAAGAATAGTGCGGCATCAAACTCAGGAGACTTTCTTTACAGAATAGCATCCCTTTTCAGAACAGCATCTTGACAGATGTCCGCCATCTGAAATGAGTGTGTCTGTTATTATATTTCAATAATTACAAGCAAATCATTTATTAACAATGGCGACAATCAATAGAATAAATAAATTATATCTAGATGACTGGCATACACCAGTCATCCAAAACTACTTTTAAAAAGCTATATTTAAAAGAACAGCTTAATTAAGAGTAGCTTAGAAACGGTAATGAGAGAATGCTTTGTTAGCATCTGCCATGCGGTGAACTTCGTCACGCTTCTTCATAGCATTACCTTTGCCATCAGCAGCATCATTCAATTCGCCAGCTAAACGCAAAGCCATTGATTTTTCAGAACGCTTTGCAGCAGCTTCAGCTAACCAACGCATAGCCAAGGCGGTACGACGGGAGGGGCGTACTTCCATTGGCACTTGGTAGGTTGCACCACCAACACGGCGAGCTTTTACTTCAACCATTGGGCGAACATTTTCCAATACTTCTTCAAAGAAAGAAACTGGATCTTCGATGTTACGCTTTTGGCTTACTGTCTCAAGTGCACCGTAAACGATACGCTCAGCAGTAGATTTTTTACCATGACTCATGACATGGTTGATGAATTTTGCAACAGTTTGGCTACCAAACTTAGGATCCGGTAGGATCTCACGGGTAGCAACGACGCGACGTCTTGGCATAATAAATATCCTTTTCTTCAGGAGTGTCTGACATTCACAATCTCGCACCAATTAATATTGGATGGCGTTATATCGAGTTGTCAGTCAGCCTTACTGCATGGCGGTGTGTGATAAAGGTTAATGACTCATTTGGTCAAAAATTACTCACATCAGACCCATGCACAGTTAATGTTTGATACAAAGAAACTCATTTAGTAACGTTTGGTTATTAAACTTTAGGTTTCTTAGCACCATATTTAGAGCGACCTTGCTTACGATCTTTAACGCCTGCGCAATCTAGTGCACCACGAACGGTGTGATAACGTACACCTGGTAGATCTTTTACACGACCACCGCGGATAAGAACAACACTGTGCTCTTGTAAGTTATGACCTTCGCCGCCGATGTAGCTTGATACTTCATAGCCTGAAGTCAAACGTACACGACATACTTTACGCATGGCCGAGTTAGGTTTTTTAGGGGTAGTAGTATATACGCGAGTACATACACCACGGCGTTGTGGGCACGCTTCCAACGCAGGAACTTTTGACTTTTCCTTGATGGTTTTGCGACCTTTACGAATCAATTGGTTAGTTGTTGCCATGAGGCATCCTTCTCCCGTTTGGTAAAAAACAAAAAAATAGGGAAACGCACCATCCATCTGACTTTAACGACAGATTTTGGCACACCCATTTTTAGGACAGTGTATTATAAAGACTTGTTGCTGCTATTTCAACCACTTATGAGCAGTTGGACTTTACAGCAGCGGATAGATATGTATTCGGTCTACTACTATACCACTTTATCTGTTTTTAACGGCATAACCGAAAAAACAGCTAACTAAATACGGTATCAAAAGTAGATGCTTACATCATTTAGATAAGATATTTAGAGATAAAAAACAGTCATTTACCTGAGCTATATGGCGATATCGGTTTAATTTTCAATAGAAGTAAGCCGATATCGCCAACATTAAAGATAAATAGCAAATACGTAGAGCTTTAATATTCTAAAACGAAGTAATCAATAAACCTTAATGGCTTATTATTTACTCGACTTAGCAGCGGCTTTTTTTGTTTGGCTGTCAGAAGATTTAACTGCACTACTCTGCTTATCATTCTTAGTGCTGTCGACTTTCTTTTCGTCAGCTGTAGTATCAACATCGTTTTCTTTATCGTCAGCTTTTTTCTGAGTATCTTTTGCATCCTCTTTTGCAGCATTAGCGTCTGACTTTATGTTTTTTGATGCTGCATCTTTTGATTCTTTTTCTTTCTGCTCAGTGCTGCCCGTTGCCTTACTAACCTTTACTTCGCTGCTACTGTCATCCGTAATAGCGCGATTGGCAAGCTTAGCTTCTGGCGCAAAAGTTGCTTGAGCAACGCCAATGACCTCATCAATCAGCTGACTGTTATAGCGCATACCAACGATAACGGCAGTGGCTGGTAGGAATCGGCGTATCCATGTTAAGTTAATTTGATCCAAATCAATACCGACCTGACTGGCAATACTGTCCACTTGCTCTGCGTAAAAATTAACTTTTTTATTCTGCAAGCCTAAGTTTTTGAGCTCATTGTGTAAACCGCTGCTTTGGGCACTATCCAGTAAACCTTTACCAATACCAATACCTGCCAGCAATGCTTGCTTCTCTTGCATTTTGCTGAGATCTGCATTGGCAAGTAACTCATATGCCATTTTGACGCCTTGCTTGCCAGTTAACGGCTTATTATAAACAGCGCCCAATTGATAAACCGTGCGTAGAGAAACTAACAATAACCATAACGTATCCGCAAGCAAGCCCGGCAAACCTGCCAAACCTGTAACACCACCAAGCGTCGCTAATGCACGGTTTTGATTGGCGATATCGGTCGCTAACGCGTAACGCTGCTCGTCGTCTAAGCTCACAATATTGGCAAAGCGATGCTGATTCGGTAAATCAATTTGACTCCAGTTGTCGGCAAGCTTAGCAATTTGAGCAAAAGCGCCATCAACGGTCGATTCAAAAAAGCTGTTCGGTACCACTTTTTTGGCATATTTACCATAAGCAGCAAAGCGTGTGCCCAATAACTGCTGAGTGGCTTTTAACGTTTGCTCACGGAACAAATCTTGTTGGTAATCTTCATCGCCTAAGTTCACCGCTTTAAATTGACGCGGTTTGCCAGTTTTTGCATTCGCGCTATCAATCATGGCACCCATACGCTCTAGATTGCCACGCGTAAAAGAGCCAACCGTACTAATACCTTTCGATAAAGTGCTACGCTTTCCCATCTTGATATCCTTAATATGATGTTTGTTATAAAGTAATATGGTCAAAGTACTAAGTGTTAAATCACTATTGTTAAAATGCTGCTCTAACACTCTTTTTATAATAATACGCTGTTTGCCATTCTAGCGAACCCCTATTGTGAGTGTCAGTGCGAACAATGTTATCGCTATCAGCCCTTTTGTATCTAAAAGTGTCATTTATCGATGACAACTTAACCATCATAGTATATCTATTACATCAGCTCATATTAAAGAAGCTTTTACCATGGCATGCATCACCCTCATTGTTTGTTTGTTTCTTAATAACAAACTGCATAAAACTATAGAACAACCATTGTTGCTGATAAGCCCTATTTTATTATTATTTTGCATTTACTCAAACATTTTGCCACCTCGATACGGTATCATATGCCATAATTCAAAGTACACTTGTACCATTATTTACCTGCACTCTATTTCTCTCAACTCTCTATGAATCCATGATAGCGTTAGAGTCCGCTGCTAGCACTTAAATGCCTTGATATAACAACACATTATATTATCAAAGACAGATATAGATGAAGTGATATGGTAGAAGTAGATATTTTAAAACGATGATTAAAAGTAATTATCAAAAAAATCGTTACTAATAAGGAATATTGTATGCGCCGCGTTGTTATCACTGGAGCAGGGATTGTCTCTTGTATCGGACATGATTTGGCTACTGTCACAGAGGCTCTTAAACAAGGACGCTCTGGCATCACATTCAACGAATCTTATGCTGAGCACGAGTTCAAATCACACGTTAGCGGCAGTATTGATCACTCACAGCTTGATACCTCAGCTATTGACCGCAAACTAAAACGGTTTTTTAGTGACGCAAGCCTATATGCTTATGTCAGTGCGTTAAGTGCAATTAAGCACGCTGGACTCTCTTTAGAAACCATCAATAACAGTCCGCGTGTGGGCGTGGTCGCAAGCTCTGGCGGCGCGTCAACAGAAAATATCGCCAATGCAATAGACGCCATGCGAGAAAAAGGGTTACGCGGCGTTGGTGCAATGGCTGTACCAAAAACAATGGGCAGCTCAGTATCAGCGGCGCTTGCTACTGGTCTAAAAATCCAAGGTATCTCATACTCATTAACCTCAGCTTGTGCCACGTCAACGCATTGTATCGGTCATGCCGCCGAGCTTATTCAGCTAGGTAAAGCCGATGTGATACTTGCTGGTGGTAGTGAGGCAGAACATTGGACACAGTCTTGTATGTTTGATGCCATGGGTGCAGTCAGCACCCAATACAATGATACTCCAGAGCTTGCCTCAAGAGCTTATGACAAAGACCGTGATGGTTTTGTTATCGCTGCAGGCGGCGCGATGGTAGTCGTTGAAAGCTTAGAACATGCCCAAGCACGCGGTGCCAATATTTTGGCTGAAATCGTCGGTTACGGTGCCAGCTCTGATGGCGCAGAAATGGTCGCTCCAAGCGGTGAAGGCGCCGTACGCTGTATGAAGCTGGCACTTGCTGAAGCTGGTTTAGAAAGCGTAGATTATATCAATAGCCATGGTACTAGTACGCCACTTGGTGACATCACTGAGCTTAAAGCTATTGCTAAAGTATTTGATAACGATATCAGTAAAGTGCCTGCCATTAGCTCGACTAAGTCTATGACAGGTCATAGCTTAGGTGCGGTTGGTGCACAAGAGCTGATTTATTGCTTACTGATGTTACAAGACAGCTTTATTGCACCAAGTATCAATATTACAGAATTAGATCCGGCTGCCAAAGGCTTTGATATCGTCACTGAAAAACGTGATGTTGAGCTTGAAACTCTTATGAGCAATAGCTTTGGCTTTGGCGGTACTAATGCAACACTGATCATCAAAAAGTTTGATGCTTAAACTATGGTTGTAATAGATACTCATACCAATGTGCAGACAGATTCTGCCCTACCGCCAGCTAGCAAAACTAGCTGGCGTTTTGGTGACTTATCTGCTGCCGAATTAATGCCGCACCTGCAACGACATTTGTTAGAACAAAATAGCAAAGCAAACTGGCAATTGGTTTGGCTCAATAATGATGGGCGACCTGTGATTGGCTTATTACCAAAGACGAGCTGGTGCGTTTATCCTGTGACTAATGACACGCTGCATGCTACTAAACAGGGAAACCTTTATAAAATCGAGAAAACACGGCGTGAGCATGTTCACCTTTATAGTAATTCCAGTGATAGTGCGGCTACAAGCTATATGAGTTATAGCGACTGGCAAGAGGAATTAATTACTTACAGTCGGGCTCATGAAATAGATGGCATTCACGGTAACGGCTCGTTCTCAACTAAAGACGTCGATCAACAACCAAGTTATCAGCACGGCTTAATAGGTTTTATCAGTTATGACATTAGCGCTCATGAACTCAGTCCAACCGTTAATATAGAGATGGCAGCACAGCCGTGCGCGTTATTGGGGCATTATGATATTTGCTTAACCGCTGATTCAGACAGTCAAAGCAGTTGGCAGTTAAAGGTAAATAATGATAATAACCCTGACAGCAGCTCAGTCCAGCAGGATACAAATGCACTAATCAGAGTGCTAACATCTTATTTAAATAGTTTGGATAATCAACTATCGAATGAGAATGTCACTAAAAAATACTCCTGTAAAACGCCGCCTTTATTACTAGAAGCTCAATGGAGCAAACGACACTATCAGCAGGCATTTCATCAAACGCAAAATTATTTGCAGCAAGGCGATTGTTATCAAATCAATTTAACCCAAGCATGGAGTGGCTATTTAAGCGCTTATGAAGATAATTCAGTCACAAGCCTCATTGACTATTTACCTGCTTTGAACGCTAATACCCAAGCACCTTTTGCAGGATATATAGCCATTGATAGCTATAATCATGAAGGTAAAGTAAATACATCAAACCATCAGTTTGAATTATTAAGCTGTTCGCCGGAATTGTTTTTTACCTTTAGCAAAGATATTGAGACTGGCAAGCATCATATACGTACCAAGCCAATCAAAGGAACCATGCCGCGCGGCTTAACAATCGAACAAGATAATGCCTACAAGCAGCAGTTAATCAACAGCGAAAAAGACCGTGCAGAAAACGTTATGATTGTGGATTTGTTACGTAATGACTTGGGTAAATACGCCAAAATCGGTAGCGTAAAAGTGCCTCAGCTATTTGCGATTGAGAGCTTTAGTAATGTACATCATATGGTCAGCACCATTACCGCCGAGCTCAAGACAGATACCCATCCGTTAAGCGTCTTATTTGGCGGTTTGCCTGCAGGATCAATTACTGGCACGCCAAAGAAAAGGGCGGTGGAGATTATTGCAGAATTGGAAGCGGCACCGCGTAGTGCTTATTGTGGCACCATGGGCTATATGAACTTTGATGGTAGCGGTCAGTGGAATGTACTGATTCGCACACTACAAACAACCAGCACAGCAGACAACACTAAACAAGTCAGTTTATGGGCAGGCGGAGGTATTACCGTTGCCTCTGACTGCGATGCTGAATATCAGGAATGCTTAGATAAAGTCGGCAACCTATTATCCGTCCTTGCTAACGACTCAGGCTTAAGTTAAAAGACAGCTTAAAGCGGCGCAAAAGAGCCTGCTGACATCATGTTAGCAGGCTCTTTTTATTACTTATGGAACATTCTTTTAGTACTATAGTTGAGCTAGGTATTAATTAACTTCAACATCTGCCACTGCTTGCAGCGCTTTTAATGCGTTAATTAAACGCTCGTGCTGTGCAGGAGTACCAATCGTGATACGCAGATACTCATTAATACGCGGCTTATCAAAATGACGAACAATGATACCTTGCTCACGTAATACTTCTGCTACTTGACTGGCAGCACCATCATGAGGACGCGCAAAGACAAAGTTGGCATGTGACGGCAGTACGTCATAACCTAAGGCCGTCAACTCAACCGTCAACGATGTACGCAAATCAATGACCTGCTGGCGGGTTTTCTCAAAATATTCAACATCTAAGACGCTAGCTGTTGCACCAGCTTGTGCCAACTTATCAAGTGGATAGCTATTAAAGCTGTTTTTCATACGCGTTAATGCTTCAATCAAAGAGGCATTACCAAATGCCATACCGACACGCAGTCCGGCAAGCGAACGCGATTTTGAAAAGGTCTGGGTAACTAGCAAGTTATCAAATTCATTAATAAGGCTAACCGCTGATACTTCTACGTCTGGACTACTCTCTTCTAGCTGAGCAAAATCGATATACGCCTCATCAATCACAATCACTGAATTTGAGTGCTCGCCTGCAAGCTTACGGATATCAGCAAGCGACAATAATAAACCAGTTGGCGCGTTTGGATTGGCAATAATGATACCACTGCAAGGTCGACGATAGGCATCAGGACTGATACTAAAATCTGCTTCTAATGGGATTTGCACAAGCTCTATACCAAAGGTATTGGCATAAACGGGATAAAAGCTGTAGCTAATATCAGGCGCTAAAATTGGGCGCTCTTTTAAGAAGAAGCTGGCAAATACCAATGCCAATACTTCATCTGAGCCATTACCAACGAACACTTGATTGATATCAAGATCATAAAGCGTGGCCAATGCGCCGCGCAATTCTTCAGACTCAGGTGCAGGATACAAGCGCAAATCATCCGCTTGCTGTGCTAAGACTTTAATAATCGCCTCACCTACTTTTGGTGAAGGTGGAAATGGATTTTCATTGGTGTTCAACTTGCACAAATCGTCATGCTGGGGCTGCTCGCCAGGAACATACGGCGATAAATTACGCGCTTTAGATGACCAAAGTCTGTTATCTATCTTTGATTCACTCATAAGTTATCCTACTATTAATCACAGAAATGGTTATTTCTAAAACTGTTATTCTAAAAGTTGTTATCCAAAGACCTGTTATTCCAATAATTGTTTTTGAGAAAATTAGGACTGGTAACGATAACGGGCTGAACGCGCATGGGCTTCTAAGTCCTCATGCTGCGCTAAAATATCTGCCGTCTCAGCCAAAGGCTTACTGCCCGCTTCACTACAATAAATAATGGATGATTTCTTTTGGAAATCATAGACGCCAAGTGGTGACGAAAAGCGTGCTGTACCCGATGTCGGTAGCACATGGTTCGGTCCTGCACAGTAGTCACCGATTGCCTCTGGCGTATGACGTCCCATAAAGATAGCACCTGCATGACGAATACTACCAAGCAACGCGTCTGGATTATCAACAGACAGCTCCAAATGCTCAGGCGCAACGCGATTGATCACCGCCATGCCTTCTGCACGGTCTTTAACCAAGATAAGCGCGCCACGATTCTTTAGCGAATCACGAGCGATATCTGCCTTGGGTAATTCAGCCAAGGCTTTTTCAATTTCAATGGCGACTTCTTTAAGCTGTTTTTCACTTGTGGTCACAAAAATCGCTTGGGCAATACGGTCATGCTCTGCCTGTGATAATAAATCCATCGCTAACCAATCAGCACGGTCTTTCGCCGTGCCTTCTGCATAAACCAGTACCTCAGAAGGTCCGGCAATCATATCGATACCGACTTGACCAAATACCGCGCGTTTGGCAGCTGCAACATATTTATTGCCCGGTCCAGTGATTTTATCTACTGCCGGAATCGTTTCAGTACCATATGCCAATGCCGCTACCGCTTGTGCACCACCAATAGTAAAAACGCGATCAACTTGTGCCAAATGCGCCGCCGCTAATACCAAGGGATTGAGCACACCTTTTGGCGCTGGCACAACCATAATGACTTCTTTGACACCAGCAACTTTGGCAGGGATAGCGTTCATTAATACTGAAGAAGGATAAGATGCCAGACCGCCCGGCACATAAATACCGACACGGTCAAGCGGCGTGACCTTTTGACCTAAACGATTGCCGAATTCATCTTCATACTGCCATGACTCTTGTACTTGGCGCTCATGAAAGCTCTGCACGCGCGTCGCTGCTGTGGTCAGAGCGCTTTTCACGACATCATCAAGATTGGCAAAGGCTTCAGCAAGTGCCTCTTTGGATAATTCTAAAGCCTTCATCGTCGTTGCTGGATGTTGATCAAACTGCTGCGTCAATTCTAGCACCACACTATCCCCGCCATGACGCACTTTACTAATAATGTCATCTACCGTTTTGAGTAAATCGGCATCATTAACGGTTTCAAAAGCAAGCAGTTCTGTCAACTGACTGTCAAAATCGGCGTCTTGCGTACTTAATTGGCGCATGGCTTTGTCCTATATTTGAGCATGAATACGGCGGTAAAAAGGATAATATGAGGGCTTAGATGTCAGCTTATTTACAGTAATCACATTCAGACTATACGGTGCTTTTATTAGCTGACATGCAAATACAATAAAACCAGTTTAGCACGCTATGTTCTCCTTAGAGCGCTAAACTGGTTTGGAATTTTGTATAACCATACTTGATATTATCAATCTACGATACGCTTTTATCATGTACTGATTTATGGAGTACTGCTGATACTGTTTTTAAAACTATCTAATATCGGCTCAAGCAGTGAAAACTTGCGCTTATAACTGACTTGGTTGACGATAAGACGGGAAGAGACATCACAGATATGATCGCGCGCTTCGAGTCCATTGGCACGTAAGGTATTGCCCGTATCAACCACGTCGACTATCAAATCACCTAAACCAACCAAGGGCGCAAGTTCCATCGAGCCGTACAGCTTGATCACATCAACTTGCTGTCCTTGACTTGCAAAATAAGCACGAGCAACATTCACATATTTGGTGGCAATACGTAGGCGACGGTTTGGCAAAGGTGCATCTTTTACGCCAGCGGTCATGAGCTTACACTGAGCAATCTTCAGATCTAATAATTCATAAACATGATTGGCGCCATGCTCAAGCAACACATCTTTACCTGCCACACCAAAATCCGCTGCGCCGTGTTCAACATACGTTGGCACATCGCTTGCGCGTAAAATTAATACTCGGACATTGGGATTTGAGGTTGGAAAAATAAGCTTGCGTGAGGCTTCAGGATCTTCCAATAATTCAACGCCAGCGGCACGCAAAAGTGGCATCGTCTCTTCTAAGATACGACCCTTGGATAACGCCAGTGTTAAGCCTGAAAACTCATCATTTACTTCGTTTAATAAACCACTGGTTGGTAAGCTGTTGGTTACTTCAGTCATAGTGACGCTGGTCCGTGTGCTGATGGTGCTGAAAGTTGTCGCCGTCAAAGGGCATTTTTAATATTACACTAGGCTTAAAATTTATTTTGATAATAACGCCAGTATTAATACTAGCGTTGTAACTTTTAGCAAGCCATATTAATCGTTGCTGTTAATACGCTCGATATTGACACCAAGCGCACGCAATTTGTCTTCAACGTGCTCATAGCCACGGTCGATATGGTAAATGCGGTCAATTAAACTCTCACCTTCTGCTGTTGCGGCTGCCATTACCAATGACATCGAAGCACGCAAATCAGTCGCCATCACAGGCGCGGCTGTAAAACATTCAACCCCTTTTACCACAGCCGTATGACCGTCTACTTGGATAGAGGCACCCAAACGATTAAGCTCAGGGACGTGCATATAACGGTTCTCAAAAATATTTTCGATAAAGGTACTGGTGCCATCAGCCAAACAAGCAATCGCCATCACCTGTGCCTGCATATCCGTTGGAAAACCTGGATGCGGCTGGGTACGAATATCGACCGCTTTTGGTCGACCTTTCATTTGCGCGCGAATCCAATCATCACCCGTAGTGATAATTGCACCCATGTCTTCAAACTTTTCTAGCACAGGTGTTAATAGTAGCGCAGAAGTATTCTTAGTCAATACATCACCGCGTGTCATCAAGGCACCGGCAAGGTAAGAGCCTGTTTCGATACGGTCTGGCACGACTGAATACTCACAGCCATGCAAACGCTCAACGCCTTCAATCGTCATGGTTGCTGTACCAATACCACTGATTTTAGCCCCCATTGCGACCAGCATATTAGCCAAATCAACCACTTCTGGCTCAAGCGCACAGTTGCCCAAAACAGTCGTGCCTTTAGCAAGTGCTGCTGCCATGATAACGTTTTCAGTACCACCTACCGTCACCATGTCAAATGAGAACTTACAACCTAGCAGTTTGCCGCCTTTTGGTGCTTGCGCGATTACATAGCCGTTTTCTACTGTAATACTAGCACCCATTGCTTCAAAGGCTTTAAGATGCTGATCAACGGGGCGCGAACCAATCGCACAACCACCCGGCAAGGATACTTCTGCCTCACCAAAACGTGCCAACAATGGACCCAATACTAAGATTGAGGCGCGCATGGTTTTGACTAAATCATAGGGCGCATAAAAATTATCGATACTCTTGGTATCGCAAGTGACGGTATCACCCTGCTTTTGGATTTTGATACCCATCCCACCGATCAATTCAATCAAAGTGCGCACATCTTGTAGCGATGGCACATTGTGCAATGTCGTCGGCGTCTCAGCCAATATCATAGCCGCAAGCAACGGCAACGCGGCATTTTTAGCGCCTGAAATGGTGACTTCCCCTGCGATACGACTACTACCAGTGATTAAAAATTGATCCATAAAGGTGACAACCTAACGATAAGTATAAAAACAATGAGAAACCGAATCAATTATCAATGGCAAAAATACTTGCTCGTAATAAACAATCCAGTCGTAAATAAAAAGCTTTAACCTACTCTAGCCTTGCGATTGAACATCCCATTCAGCAGGCGTTAACGCTTGAATATTGAGCGCATGAATATCACCACTGGCGATTTTATCATTGACCAAAGCATAAACTGCTTGCTGACGCTGCACAGCGCGTTTGCCCTCAAAACTGGCATCAACCACACGCACATCAAACTTAGTTCCTTGATTGGCAGCTTGAATAAATGCATCTGGAAAATGCGTTTGTAAAAATGCAATCAAATCGTCAGCGTTCATGCTCATAGAATATTCTGCCTTAAGGTTTTAGATAGGGTATAGAGGTAAAGTGACGACATTATAACAAGAGTTTGACCATCTTACAGCACTGTCTTACACAACGATGCTTAACCATTATTAGCCTAAAATAGAATCAATACCCATGTCGGACTTATTAATTGCAACCCTTATTTAAGGGTTTTATCCAAATAACTTAATACTTGTGCGCGTACATCATTGACCCAGCGTAGAGGTGGTGCCATCGCGCCAATACTGGTGGCATGACTGGCACCCGCAATTTCACTTGTCTGCACGGTAACACCTGCCGCTTTTAACGCCTGTGTCATTTTGGTAGTATTGGTTGCATAAACAACTTTGTCTTTTTCAGCAGTCAATAATAAATACGGCGGCTGCTGCCCTTTGATCTGACGATCTGGCATTACCTCATCAGGTGTCGCGTCGGCAGCAAAAGCGGTGACGCTACTAAATTTACGAAAGTCATAACTATAAGGACCTGCAATACCAATCACTGCAGTGATATCTTTTGGCTTAATACCATAAGGCTTTAAAAAATCCTCATTGGCGACCGCAGCAACAGCGTTAAACGCTCCGGCAGAATGACCAACGACTGCAAAACGCTCTGGATTGGCATGGAAACGCTTGGCATTCTTATAGCTCCACGCAATCGCTTGCGCCGTATCTTCGACATAATCAGGATAGACATGCTCAGGGGCTTTACGATAATTAATCACTGCAGTCACATAACCTGCTTGCGCCAAACTCTGCCCGACAAAGGCATATTCCTCCTTACTTCCACTCTCCCAAGAGCCGCCATGGACGAATACCACCATCGGATAATCTTGTTTGATGGTGGTATTCGTTTTCATAGCCTGCGCTAAAGGTTTTGGATAGTAAATATCCAAATCTTGTAATGGCTCGTCACCATACAGGATGTCTTTACTAACCCCAATGCCGCCATTTGAAGTAATACCATTAACGATAGCAAGCGCTGATAACGCTTGTGCTTGCTGCGTCGCTAGCGCAATACTGCCTACTGCCAACGCAGTAGTAACCCCTACACGTACGAGTTTGGACATACCTACCTTAGGTCGCTGTACATCATTATTTAAAGCCTTCATAGCAGTATTCCTGTTATATGTCAGTCAGTTGTAGATTTATAATCTTACCTACACTGCATTAACTATATTTGCGATTAATATTTTTTGACTGTACATATTTTACGGAATAACAGGGAATTTATCGTGCTTCTACTGTTATGGGTATTTAGTGTTCTTGTTAGTGATATTTGGGCTACTTTAAGATAAAACTAGCATTAGATAACAATATCTTATCAAGATTAATCATTCATTTAGCTCACTTCAATCTATGGGTTTCGATACAGGTCAATGTAAGGGCTGGATGAAGGTTCGGTAACTGGCGAGCCATCCTCGGTCACTATAATAGGTGTGGCACTGATAGTCGCATCTGCTGCGACAGAACCACTGGTATTAGGTATTGCTCTGTTATTCACGACTGCAACTCTGGTTGGATGAGCTGAATTTGTAGCATTGGCCTCATACATGATGTCATCGTTACCCAGCTTTACGCCTCGATCATCGACGACAGTAGTCAGTAGTACCAATTCTGTAACACCAACCGTGCTATTGGCAATATCAATCAGATGGCTTTGCTGCGTCGGTGTCATACGACCCATGATATAAACCACGCCATTATTGGTCACTGCTCTAATTTGTGACGCTTTCACCCCATCAGCAGCGGCTGTTTTTGCCATCAGCTTTGAGGTGATATAACCGTCATGGACAGTTTGGCTATAGCCTTTTGAAGCACCGACTGTCAGCTCATTGTAGACTTGACGAACATCTGGCATAGAGCCTACGACTTTACTGACTTCTGCCTTAATTGTTTCAGTCGGCACTTCACCGGTCAGTAATACAATACTATTAAAGCTATCAATACTCATGCGACTGGTTTGCTGCAAATTTTCCTGCAAACCATAAACGTTAATCTTGACGGTATGCTCAATACTACGATCAAGCAGACGCTGCGGAATAGTACGCTCAGTCATGGGCACGCCATAAGTACCTTCTGTACTATTGGTCAAATAATTGGTCGTACAGCCAGTCGTGACAATGCTCGACATTAATATAATGCCTATCGCGTTACGGCGCGGTGAGCCAAAAATAGCAGTGCGCAGATTCATCTGTGTCATGATTTACCTCTTTAGTACATGAGTATTCATAATAAATAATAGCAACAGTCAATGTTTGTAATTTTAACAAATATGACAAAAACCTGATTTAATAAAATTATTTTAGTGCCGCTACTCTACTGAACTTTTACTGCTTACAGTTAGGCTTTTGGTAACGACAACTTCATTTAATTTGCTTTAACATTATAAAATTAGCCACGCTTAAATAAATCATAAACAAGTTTTATTACCAAGCTGACGCGATAAATGCGCCTTGTAGCCATTCAGGCTGATTAATTTCTAACCGTTGATTTGGTTGATTGTCCAACGTGATATTGGCTTCATTTTTATTTTTTTTATTCATTGTATTATAAGCAATCACATCAAACCGACATTCATATTCATGATATTGAGGGTTTTGCTGTAAAAAATGACGCGCTGCTTTGATAATTTTACGTTGCTTGCCTGCTGTGACGCTGATAGCCGCATCACCAAAATATGAGTGCTGTCTTTGCCGTACTTCCACAAATACCAGTGTCGACCATGCTTGTCCTTTTTCTAACATCACCAAATCAAGCTCGCCAACTTTAGGCTGCTGCCAGTTTTGCGCAACCAAAATCAACCCTCGCTCTTGCAAAAACTCACACGCCCGCTGCTCAAATCGGCTACCTTGGCGCTGTTTTGGAGAGGTTAGCATTAAAGGTTTATCGTTTGCCATGACGTCTATCAGTCTGCTCAACATTTCAGAATTATCATAGCACATCATGCTAAACTAACCACTTTCGCGTGTTGATACTGCTAGGATTTTTTACACTGTGCTTAAGCCTTATTTGATAAGGCATTTTTGCCTTTAATGTTGTTAGCCAGTTTTATCAGTCAGTGCGCCATATCCCTTTATTTATTATCTTAATGACCCGAGGTTTTCATGTCTAGCCCTACCGCGATGCCAGCTTGTCTATATATCGTTGCCACGCCGATTGGCAATCTGAGCGACATGACACCGCATGCGATTGATGTCTTAAAGCAAGTCGCTATCATTGCCTGTGAAGATACGCGCACTTCAGGTAAGCTGTTATCACATTTTGGCATCAACACCAAAGGCAGTAAGGATGATGATACTGAAGAGGTAACAGTACACAATAATAAGAATAATGGCGAAAACGACTCTGATAGCACGGCTAAACAAAAAGGTCATAATAAGCTTTGGGCTTATCATGAGCACAATAGCGCCATTCAAACACCCAAAATTATTGAAATGATTGAGCAAGGTCACTCTGTTGCTTTAATTAGTGATGCTGGCACGCCACTTATTAGTGACCCAGGTTATCAATTGGTACAAGCAGCACATGCTGCTGGCGTTCGTGTATCCCCTATTATTGGCGCCTCTGCTGCTATTGCCGCACTGTCTGTTGCAGGATTGCCCTCAGACCGCTTTAGCTTTATTGGTTTTCTACCAGCAAAAACACATGGTCGTCAAAAGCAGCTGGCAGCATTGCACTCTCGCACTGAAACCTTAATATTTTACGAAGCGCCGCACCGTATTATTGCCAGTTTAGAAGATATGGCGACTGTATTTGGTGCTGAGCGCGAAGTAACGTTTTGCCGTGAATTGACCAAAACCTTTGAGACCGTAAATAAAAGTACGCTTGGCGAATTGATTGAATTTGTTAAAGCGGATGACAATCAGCAGCGCGGTGAAATAGTGGTGGTGGTCGCCGGAGCCAATGTTGCGCAAGACGATGATGACATCAGTATTCATGATAAATTGCTGCAACGACTGCTAGAGGACTTGTCAGTTAAAAAAGCTGCCGCTTTAGGTGCTGACATCACCGGTGTCAAAAAGAATGCACTCTATCAGCGCTTACTTGAGCTACAAGCATAATAATTTTTGGATATTATAACCAAACAGACGCAGTTATAAATTCTTTGAGGAGAGATAAGCAATGTACGATGTGATGGCGATAGGTAATGCTTTGGTTGACCACGAATATCTGTTATCAGATGCTGCACTAGAAGAAACTGACCTGACTAAAGGTAATATGACGCTGGCAGGTATTGAAGAACAACAGCAATTATTGGCATATTTTAAGCTGGCAGAAATAGAACCATCAAAACAAGCGGGTGGCGGTTCAGCTGCCAATGCCATGTATGCGTTTTCAAGTTTGGGCGGTAAACCTTTTTATGCCTGCCGCGTCGGCGACGATAAGCAAGGTGAATTTTATTTAAAAGACTTACATGAAGCAGGTGTTGTCACCTCACCTCAGTCCATTCATATAGGCGGTGTAACCGGCTCATGTGTGGTTGCAGTAACTGAAGATGGCGAGCGTACTATGCAGACGTTCCTAGGTACTTCAAGCGATATAACCGCTGATAACGTTGACTTTGACGCGTTAACTCAAGCTGAGTGGTTGTATTTGGAAGGCTACCTTGCAATGTCTGCAGGTATTCAGCCAGCGATGGATCAATTGCGTCAGCAAGCGACTGTAAACGGTGCCAAGATTGCCGTTAGCTTTGCTGATCCAGCCGTTGTGAAATTCGCTAAAGAGGGTTTGCTAAATATGCTCGGCAATAAAGTTGCGGTGATATTCTGCAATAGTGAAGAGGCACGTTTATTTACAGATGAAAAAGAATACAAGTCAGCGGCGCGTGCGCTACTTGAATACTGCCAAATTGCAGTAGTTACTGACGGTGCAAATGGGGCGGTGATTGCTCATCAAAAAGATGATGATTCTGACATTGAAATTCATGATATCCCTACGCCAGCAGTCGATAGTGTCATCGATACCAATGGTGCCGGTGATAACTATGCGGGCGCATTTCTATATGCTTTGTCACAGCAATATAGTTTGCCAGAATGTGGTCGTCTTGCCAGCGCAGTTGCCGCGCAAGTGATTCAACAGCTCGGTCCACGTTTAGCGTCAGAAGATTATCAGAGTATTGCCAAACGTGTACTGACTGCTTAAAAAATTAAGCCTAATACTTAGCAGTGTTTAGATAGCTTAAAAAATAAAAAAGCTCATATCGATTTGATATGGGCTTTCTGCTTTATAAGCTATTATTTAATTAAGCCGCAGCCAATGCTTGCTCTAAATCGGCTTTGATATCTTCGATATGCTCAATACCAATTGATAAACGAACCATATCAATGCTGACGCCTGCCTTTTCGAGCTCTTGCTCATTGAGCTGGCGATGGGTGGTCGTTGCTGGATGACAAGCTAGTGATTTGGCATCACCGATATTCACCAAGCGTGTAATCAGCTGCAAAGCATCAATAAAGCGCGAGCCTGCTTCAAGCCCACCTTTTACCCCAAAAGTCAAAATAGCAGATGGCGTACCTTTCATGTATTTTTTGGCAAGTTCATGCTCAGGATGGTCAGGCAGACCAGCATATTTTACCCAAGCAACTTTATCATGATCACGTAGATACTCTGCAACCGCTTGCGCGTTTTGAACATGACGCTCCATACGTAAACCTAGCGTCTGTAAACCTTGCAAAATACTAAAGGCATTGAGCGGGCTTAACGCTGCGCCAGTATTTCGCAGCGGTGCCACACGAGCACGGGCGATAAATGCCGCAGCGCCAACGTCTTTGACGAAGTTTACGCCATGATAGCTGGCATCTGGGGTATTTAATAACGGAAAACGTTCAGGATAATCGCCCCAAGGGAAAGTACCACTATCAACAATAGCGCCACCAATCGAGGTACCGGTACCGCTCATATATTTGGTCAATGAATGAATGACAATATCCGCACCAAACTCAAATGGACGACATAATGCAGGTGTCGCAACGGTGCTATCAATCACCACTGGCACGCCATATTCATGCGCGATATCACTGAGTGCTTGGATATCAATAATATTGCCGAGTGGATTACCAATACTTTCCGCAAAGACCATCTTAGTCTTATCATCGATTAAATCACGTATCGCGGCAGGATTTTTATGGTCAAAAAAGCGCACCTCGATACCTTGTCGTGGTAATGCATGAGCGAATAAATTATAAGTACCACCATATAGTGTCGATACCGCAACGATATTGTCGCCTGCTTCACAAATGGTTTGAATCGCATAAGTGATGGCAGCCATACCAGAAGCCACAGCAAGCGCGCCGATACCGCCCTCAAGCGCAGCAACGCGCTCTTCTAGTACCGCATTGGTCGGGTTCATGATACGGGTATAAATGTTGCCAGCAACTTTTAAATCAAACAAGTCTGCACCATGCTGAGTATTATCAAAGGCATATGAGCTGGTATGATAAATGGGCACGGCGACTGCTTTGGTAGTCGGCTCTACAGTATATCCGGCATGAATCGCCAAGGTTTCAAGGCGTTGATTATTTTGCTTAGCTGGTTGTCCGTCACTCATGTTGTGCTCCTATATATTTATTCGCTATCAAAAAATACTTGTTGATTAAAATAGCTATCGCTAAACGATAGGCATAAAAAAAGCTGAGTTAATCATAACTCAACTTCTTTATGAAAAGAATAGCAAATTATCCATCGCTTAATGACAAAAATTCATAAGCAATAAAAAACAAGCATCCTATTCGTACTTATAATCGCCGATTAGGTTTTATTAATCAAAGCATTCTTATTTATAATACGCGTTTTCAGTACGAGTATGATCGGTCTCATCAATCACTTGAGTAAGCTCTGGTATTTGCTGTTTTAGTTGCACTTCAACACCTTGACGCAAAGTCATATCAACCGCTGAACAGCCTTGGCAACCACCGCCAAATTTCAATACGGCAGTCAAGCCAACGCCTTCTTCATCAATCAATTCAAGCAATTGCACATCACCACCATGCGCCGCTAGGCTTGGATTGATCTCAGACTGCAACACATAGTTGATACGCTCTTCCACACTGGCATCAGCGCCCACTTTTGGCACTTTGGAGTTTGGTGCACGGAAGGTCAACTGACCACCAAAACGGTCTTTATTATAGTCAATCACTGCATCTTCTAAATAAGGTACTGATGCCGCTTCAATAAAAGCAGAGAAATTATCGTAGCTGAATTTCAGGTCAGCACTATCCTCTTCGCCTGGCTGGTTATAAGCCATACAGCACTCAGCACGTGGTGTACCCGGATGTTCAACAAAAATACGTACGCCAATACCATCGGTGTCTTGCTTCGATAACAAATCCGCTAAGTAACCTTGCGCCGCTTCCGTGATGGTAATATTGCTTTTAGCTTCGGTTTGCTCAGTATCAAGCGCTGACTCGTAATCGGCAGCAGGTTCTACTTGAGTATCCGTTGGGTTATGTTCACTCATAATGCGTCCTATCTGTGTTATGACACCAGCGTGCTGTGTACCCGCTTCTTGTGTCGTCAATGCAAGGGAATATGTGTCAGTGACTATCATGCTTATCGCTTGTTGCTTTGACCATGACAGCTATCTATTTATACGGCTCATTATAGCGCACTTAGTCGACTATTCCGACTGCAGCGGTGTGAATTAGCAGTGGCTATCTGTAATGATCCTCACTTATAGTGAGCTGACCGTATCTTCATTGTATATAAAGACAGTAAGCTGACTTATCAAGTCTATGATGCATTCAGTGTAGTTAAAAGCTGTTACAAGCAATGAGAGCAGCTAAAGAAATTTGCTCAGAAAACTTAAGTCTTAAGAGAGCCCTGTATGTTGACTGAAAATCTAAAATCTGTGAGCACAAAAGATAATGTACAAATTGCTATTTGGCATATTTTTGATAGTAAAAAACAGCAATATTTATCTAACAACTCTACTTATAGAGCCCAAAATATCTTTTTAACTCATGGTACATTTTCAGACAAAAAAACCTGCTTAAGAATCGCTGAATACTTAGCAATACTCGGACATCACTGTTATATCATGGAGTGGCGTGGTCATGGTGCGAGCTCAGCATCAAAAGATAAATTTAACTTTGAAACCATTGCCACTTACGATTTTGCTGCGACGTTTGATTATTTATGTCATCAATTAGACCTCGATAATCTGCACTGCGTCACTCATAGCGGCGGCGGTATAGGCTTAATCATGTTTCTCATTCAAAACCCAGACTATATCGACAAAATAAACAGTATCAGCCTATTTGCCTGCCAAGCCTATGGCGCCGCCTTGCACCCTATTAACCGTGTCAAAATATTTATCGCCAAATATCTCAATCGCTTATCGCGCTATATTCCTGCGCAAAAACTCAAACTGGGTCCTGTCAATGAAAACTACCATACAATGAAGCAGTGGTATGACTGGAACTTACAGCAAAACTTTCACAGCAGCTCTATCAAACAAAGTGATATGACTAAAAGCGACATGAATAATAATGGGGTGCCACATATACTTTCTGATACTAGGCCTTTTGATTACCGACAGCATATGCCAAAGATTACCATACCCATATATGCTATTAGCGCCAAAGGTGACCAGTTTATCTCCCCCACTTTGGGTTGTCGCGCACTATTTAATGATTTTAACAATCATGCGAATATCTTTCGTGAGTACTCGCTTAGCAATGGCAATTTAGACGACTATACGCATAGCCGCATTTTAAATAGCCGTCATGCTGCCAAAGAGGTTTGGCCAACAGTTGCGGCGTGGATTGACAAGCATAGCGACTAACTTTATATATTTACCTCTATAGTCAGTCCTTAATAAAAGAAATACAAATATTATCAATCACTACTGGGGTTAATTTTTCTTGCTTGCTGTGCCTACGCAGACAGAGGCTGCGAATAATGAACCCCAGTAGTTCCGTACTCTTTTAAAAGTGGATCAACTATAGCTTGATTGCTCAATAATATAGATACAGCCTTAAACATCTTTACACTTGCCAGCCAGTTGCAGCCTGTGTCAGTATTGATGTCTTTAAATTATTTTGAATTGATAATATTTTGAATCCTAGTTAATAACTAATAATTAAAAAATCCCTATTAATAATTGATAGCAGTACGGCAGGAGCTGGGCGTTTATGAGTGAAGCATCAGAGCAAACTTCAAATAAAAACAATACACACTATCGCTATTTGGTATTTATCGGGCGTTTTCAGCCCTTTCATTGTGGTCATAAAGCAGTTATTGATGAGGCACTCAAGCGGGCTGACAATGTGATTATGCTCATCGGTTCTGCTAATCTGCCACGTAGTTTGCGAAATCCATTTAGTGTTGCTGAGCGCGCGGCTATGATTAAGGGCGCTTATTCAGCAGAGGAAGCTGCGCGTATCCACTGCGTTGGACTCGATGATGCACTCTACAATGACACGCGCTGGCTACAATATGTACAAGCTGGCGTCAAATCCGTCACTGGTGACTTGCAGACTGATATTGGGCTGATTGGTCACTCAAAAGACAGCTCATCGTATTATTTATCTTTGTTCCCCAATTGGGCATCGGTCTCCGTACCTAATTATCATAATTTATCCGCAACGCCTATACGCGACAGCTATTTGATGGGTGCTACGCCAACGCCTGAGCGCACCCCTGAGTCAACGCGCAACGTATTGGATGAATTCAAGAAAACAAGCGAATATCAACAACTGCACGATGAAGCTGATTTTGTTGATAAGTATAAAAGACAATGGGAGTCGGCTCCTTATCCGCCAACCTTTATGACTGCCGATGCCTTAGTCGTACAGTCAGGACATATTTTGTTAGTTGAGCGCCGTAGTATGCCGGGGCAAGGATTGTGGGCACTGCCGGGTGGGTTTTTAAACCCAAAAGAGACACTATTTGACGCCTGTATCCGTGAGCTCCGTGAGGAGACTCGCCTCAAAGTCCCTGAGCCCGTATTGCGTGGCTCTTGCCATAGTCAGCATACCTTTGATGATCCTTACCGCTCAGCGCGTGGGCGTACGATTACTCAAGCATTTTATTTTCAGCTCAAAAATGACCCAAAAGGCCTGCCAAAAGTAAAAGGCGGCGATGACGCAACCACAGCGTTTTGGTTACCGCTCGCCGAGCTTGATGCCAAAATGATGTTTGAAGATCATTATGCCATTATCACCAAAATGGTCGGCTTATAGTATTTTGTCAGACGGCTATGCGTTCCTTTATTAATGATTTCCCAAACCGATAGACGGTAAAGGCTTCGCGCTGCCATCGTTGCGGCATCTCAAAGCAGAGGAGTTCTGTGATGTACACCAGTAATTTAAATAATTTAATCCTAAATAGCGACAGCTACAAAACCTCACATTGGGTGCAATATCCAAGCGGTAGTGAATATCTATCGAGCTATATTGAGGCACGTAAAGGCGACTACGATGTGGTGTTTTTTGGGCTACAAGCGTTTATCAAAGAATATCTAAGCACGCCAATCACTCATCAAGACATCGATGAAGCCGAAATGGTCATTCAAGGACATGGCTTAACCTTCAACCGTGCTGGCTGGGAGCGCTTGGTTGATAAACATGGTGGTTATTTACCACTACGTATCGAAGCCATACCTGAAGGTAGTATCGTGCCTGTATCCAATGTCGTCTGCCAAATCATAAATACCGACCCTGAGTTTTATTGGTTACCAAGCTATATCGAAACGGCGCTACTGCGCGCAATTTGGTATCCATCAACGGTCGCTAGTGTCTCGCACTATTGTAAAAACATCATTCGTCAAGCACTAGAGAAGTCTGCGGACAATACAGAATCGCTAACCTTTCGTTTGCATGATTTCGGCTCACGCGGGGCTTCTAGCCAAGAGTCTGTCGCCCTCGGTAGTCTTGCACATTTAGTCAATTTTGCCGGTACCGATTCGATGACGGCTTTGGTAGCTGCCAGCCGCTGGTATCAGATGGATAAAGACATGCCAGCATTTTCTATCCCTGCCGCTGAGCATAGCACGATGACGGCATGGGGACGCGGCGGTGAAACTGCTGCCTTTGCCAATATGATTGAACAGTTTGGTGGCGCTGGTAAAAGCTTTTCTGTTGTCTCTGACAGCTATGACTTATGGAACGCCATTGACAATATTTGGGGCGGCAGCCTAAAAGACGATGTAAAAAATATGGGCGGTACCTTAGTTATCAGACCAGACAGTGGCGACCCGGCCAAAGTCGTACGCGAAGCCTTGGAGCGTCTGGCAGTAAAGTTTGGTACGACAGTCAACAGTAAAGGCTACAAAGTCCTGCCCGATTATGTGCGTGTTATTCAAGGTGATGGCATCAGTCCACAAAGCTTGAGTAAGATTATCGATGTGGTCATGAAAGCAGGTTTTAGCGCTGATAACGTGACTTTCGGTATGGGTGGTGGATTGCTACAACAAGTCAATCGCGATACCATGAGCTGGGCAATGAAAGCCAGTGCCATCTCTATCAATGGTTTATGGAAAGACATCTATAAAGATCCGATCACCAGTCGTTCAAAGCGCTCGAAAAAAGGGCGTTTGGCATTAATCAAACACAGTAATGGGCAGCTAAAAACGATTAAGGCTGATGGGCTTACTGCTGAGAGCGATAACCTACTGCGTAATGTTTATGTTGATGGAAAATTACTTATAGACGAGAGTCTAACTATTATTAGAGAGCGTGCAGGATGGTAGCTACTAGCAAAATACAGAATAAAATAGCCGCTGTTGCAAAGGATGTTTTATTTGCTCCTGTATACCTTTATCAAGGTCGAAAAATCAAACGAGATACGGTCCGTTTGCCTGAGCCAAATGGAGAAAGACATGGGTCTGTGCAACTGGATCATGCCAGTAACGAGTCAGCCGCTCAGAATAAACCCGCACTACATATCATGATCGTTGGTGATTCAGCAGCGGCTGGAGTCGGTAGTGAAACGCAGCAAGAGGCGCTCGTTGGTAAGCTCATTCCAATCTTGCAGCAGCAGCCCACTATTAATGAGCAGTTTGCGGTATTGAACTGGTCATTACAAGCGACAACGGGGCACACCAGTTTTGATATTCTACGCAGGCTATATATTATGCCAGCACCAAACAAGCCTATCGATGTGATGATACTAAGTGTTGGGGTCAATGATACGACATCGAGTGTTGCTGTAGACAAGTGGCAACAGCAAATCAAAGATATTATTGCCATCGCTCAGCGTAAGTTTGGCGTGCGCGAGTTGGTTTTTTTAAGTCTACCGCCTATGGCACAAATGCCAGCAATACCTGCTCCGCTAAATAACTTTGTTGGCGCAAAAGCGTCTATTCTTGACGGAATATTGCAGCAAATCTGCATGGCTCATAAAAACGTCACTTATATGGCAACGGATTTCCCACGCATGATCGCTGAGCACTCTAACGGTACGCCGATCGATATCAAGGTAATGTTTGCGAGCGATGGCTTTCATCCAAGTAGCCTGATGTATGGCTATTGGGCACAGCAATTGTCGGAGCTGATTGTAGAGTTACTCGATTCATCAACCCATTAGCCAAAAGCTAGCACAAAAAAACCGCTGAATAGTCAGCGGTTTTTTTTATTCTTAATACCATCACTATGCATGCTTGAAAACACACATGCTCAAAATATATTACACAATACGTGTGAATTATTCTGCAGCGTCAGTATCAGCAGCTTTCTTACGGCCACCAAACGCACCAAAACGTTTGTTGAAGCTTGCAACACGACCTTCAGTAGAAGTTTTACGTTGCTCACCAGTATAGAATGGATGCGACGCACTTGAGATATCAAGTGGGTAGTATGGATATTCTGAACCTTCGTATTCACGAGTGGTTTTGGTTTTAACAGTTGAACGAGTCAAGAAGAACACGTCAGCGTTAGTGTCGTGGAATAAAACTTCTTGGTAATTAGGATGGATATCTTTACGCATAATAAACTCTCTATGTCCGATGTATGTATAACGACTTTGCAAAACAGCATTTTTAACGATGCGTTCAGCAAACGATGACATACGTAACTGAGGCACTAAGGACATTCTCAGTCTGGCAACTGCGTCACTGGCTTATTCCAGCACCCAATACCACACCTCTGCTCGCTTAGCCTTTCCCCAGCGGGAAAATCAAACCGCGATTTTACCGGTTTTTGGGGTTTGATGCAAGCAGCAGTTGTGAGGGTTATCAGTGCTAATTTGTCACTGCAACATCGATAGTATTGAGGCTGATAGACAAGCTGCGTATAATGATATGTTAGATAATATAACCAATAACTATTAATTTTTAATATTAATTTAATAATAATATTCAATTAGTATTGGTGATTTAATTATCAATATTGATTGAATACTAACATTTAATAAGGATAAGACAATGAAAAATACAATCGAGAAAAACAGTATAAAAGCTGTTCTATTTGGCTCAGCAATTGCTATGACAACGCTGGCAAGTGCGGCGCTGCCAACTCAATGGCAGCTAGATGATGCACATACCCGTGTCGGATTTTCAGTCAATCACTTAGGGTTTTCGAGCACCATGGGTCACTTTAATGATGTCAAAGGTATGGTCAATTACGATATTAAAGCACCTAATAAAGCCAATATGGATTTCACTATTGTTACTGACAGTATCGATACCAATTGGGATGCTCGCGATGCTCATTTAAAAAAAGATGAGTTTTTTAATGTGGCAAAATATCCAACCATGACTTTTAAATCGACTAACATCACCTTTAAGAATCCACAACAAGCCACAGTCACAGGTGACTTCACTTTACTGGGTCAAACCAAGCCACTGACCCTAGATGTGACTTTGAATAAAATAGCCAATAGCCCGATGACCAAAGAGCCAGTTATTGGTTTTCGTGCCACCGGTATTATTGACCGAGCTGCTTATGGCATGACCGCTTTTGCAAGTGGCATTACGACTGAAGTACCCATTCAAATAGACGGTGAGCTGGTTGAGAAAAAAGCGACTACGAAGAATAAAGCAAAATAGCTTTATACATATCAATGTGATGCTTTTATGAAGTAAATTTGCAGTTAAAAATATCGTAATAAAAAGCAGCCACAATGATGGCTGCTTTTTTATGGTAAAACTTAGTCTTTATATTCAGACCTTACTTGGTTCTAACGATATGCCAAACACCAAGTTTATTGTCGCCATCTTTATCCCCAACATTGGTGTCATTGGCATAGAAATACAGCGGCTTGCCGTTCATGGCCCATTGATACTTGCCGTCTTCACGTTGGAAAGCAGCAAACTGCCCTGAGGCTTTGGCATTGCTAGGTGCCATAAATGCCGGCCAAACTAGCATACAAGCGCTACCACACTCTGATCTATTCATCGAATCTTTATCAAAAGTATACAAAGTCATATGGTTACGAGAATCAACCAACATGCCGTTTTTACTCATGACAGGCGCAGTATTTTTATTGGTTGCTTGCACGTCATGCATACCAGAGTCGTCATTACCGACCATATTGTTTAGCGTTGAACAACCGCTAAGAGCCAACACACCACTAAGAGCGGATAAAACTAAAATATGTTTCATAATAACTTCCTTGTCATTGTCATCATAGATTGTTAATTGTTATTAGATCGTTCTTATCACTCTAGGATTTAAGCCATAATAAATTGCAAGCAAATATCTTAAACCCATTATTGAGATTTTAAATATAGCATAGGATTTATAGCTGTTATTCTTGTCCTCATATAAATTTACAAAAGCCCATAAACATTACAATTTCGCCAAACAAAAATACTTAATACCATCAGTAATTAGCGGTTTTAAGAGGAATTCAATCTGCTCGTCCCTATGGTAATAATAGGATGACGCTTTTAAATTGAATTAAAAATATTATCTTAATTGAGTAAGTTTATGCTCAATAGAATTTTGGGTTAAACGTTGACAAAAATCATGTATTCACTTACCAATTTGCCGTTCTACTCCCCAACGTTTTTTGTAGAATAGCGCTATAGAAATTAAGCATGACTACACAATGGCGAATGTGACCATTGAGATTTATGATCACTGTTGAACTTGACTGCCTCTGCACGCATATCAATATCCATAAGCCACCTCATGCCTATGCCAAGTACCCCTTTAAGTACTGATTTAAGTACCACTTGATGCAAATGCTATTAAGGATATAACCTCGACAATGACTCACTCTCTCATGAATAATCAAGTAATTGCTACTCAACGTGTCGGTATCCTCGGTGGTGGTACGGCAGGGGCAACCATTGCCATTCGATTGGCAGCGTTAGGGCTTGAAACTTACGTGTTCGAAAAAAACAAATCGCTGATTGATGGTCCGCCTATGTGCCATTTGCATGCCGGTGGCAATCTCTACCGCGAAATCCCTGACGAGGACTGCGTCGCCCTTCTCAAACAGTGTATCGATATTTTACGTCTTTATCCTTATACTATTGATGTACGTCCAACGGTATTTGCGGTGCCGACTCGTGATGACGGCTTGCCCGAAGACTTGCTACCGCGGCTTGAGATATTGACCGATGCGTATCGTGAGCTGATTTCTCAAGATGCCAATAACAAAGTACTGGGCGAACCAGAAGATTATTATCAGCTCTACAGCCATGAACAACTGATTGCATTGTCTGAGCGTGAGCAATTGACTGTGCCAACTACCGTTGATGAATGGATGATACCGGTTGCTAAGTATTTAGATTTAAATAAAGTTAAATTTCCGCTGATTGTGGTACAAGAATATGGCTGGAATATCTTTCGCTTGGCAGCATCGGCGCAATTGGCATTAGATGGTTATGAGCATGCGCATGTCTTTACTGATACTCAAGTAAAGCAGGTCATGCCAGTTGATTGTGAAAACTGCTCAAACGCTGATCATCATGTGACCAAATGGCGTATTGATTATCAGCAAGGTGCTGGTTTAGATCCTGAAGCGCAATCTAATAGCAAAATCGAGTCCATCGAAGTTGATTACCTCGTCAATGCCTGTGGTTTTCGTACAGGGGTGATTGATGATATGGTCGGTGTCAAAGTCACGCGTATGGTAGAGTTTAAATCCTCTTATATTACTCATTGGGAAGATACCGGTGGACAGATACCAGAGATTATTGTCTACGGTAATCGCGGTACACCTGAAGGGATGGCGCAATTAACCCCTTATCCGGGTGGTTATTTTCAGATACATGGCATGAGTAATTTTATCACGCTGTTTAATGATGGCTTGGTGGCTTCAAGTAAAGACAGCGCCCAACCAAAATTGCCGCCGCAATATGTGCACTATATCGAAGATGGTTGGGACAAAGCACCACTACAAGCGCGTAGCCAACAAGCGATTGATTATGTGGCAGAATTTGTACCGACCTTCCATAGTGCCCGTACTGTTGGCAATGCTTTATACGGTGGGCAGCAAATTCCTGGTGAGGATGATACACTCCGGGTCGCTGATGTGAGCTTATACTCTAATATTCGCTATGCCCGTGCTGAAAACGTCAAAGCATCTTCAACTCTAATTGCAGCAGATCAAATCGTTGACGAATTGAGTGGGCTTGGTTTGATTGAACTTGATACGCCCGTGAACCGTAATCGCTATGCTCATGAGTGGGCGTATCTGGCGCACAACGACAGTCTGGCTATTGAGACAGTCGCCCGTGATTTGGCAAAAGAGCGTGGCTTTCCGCTGGCAATGGCAGGCGTCAATCGTGGTATTCGCGAAAAAGCGTTAGAGGATTTAAATATTGATAATAGTTCAGATAATTATAGGACTTAAGAAAGATATTTTTAGTTAACGGACAAAAAAAGGGAAAGAATTGCTTTTCTTAGCCATTCTCTCCCTTTTTTCATATTTGCTTATATCTGCTTTTAGTTACCAGCCATCTTTTCTGTATTGACAGCAGCATCTATTTTGACCATCGTCTGCAGTAAATCAATGGCATCACCAATCGTGTTACATACTACCAAGCGCTCAAGATCTTCTTGCTTCATGAAGCCTTGCTCAGTGGTATATTTTAAATGCTCAATCATACGATCATAAAAACCATTAATATTCAAAATAATCATTGGCTTTTCGTGTTGATATAGCTGGCGCCATGTGGCGATTTCCATGATTTCCTCTAAAGTACCAAGTCCACCCGGTAAAGTAATAAAGGCATCAGCATATTCTGCCATCACTGTTTTACGCGTGTGCATAGTATCTGTAAGATGTAAACGGGTCAGCTGCTCATGCGCAATTTCGTGTTTGAGCATAAAGGTTGGAATCACACCGACTGCTTCTGCACCACCTCGAATCACTTCATCAGCGACTGCGCCCATCAGCCCGATACTCGCGCCGCCGTATACTAAACCCATGCCATTGTCTGCTAATGCCACACCAAGCTCTCGTGCGGCTTGCTCATATATGACATCATTACCCAAACGCGACCCACAATAGACCGCAACTAGCGGCATAGTTAACGCTGATTTATCCACGGCTTTTTCGATATTAGTAATATCTTGACTGGTAATCACTTCATACGTGTCATTGTTGATTTTCATTTGCATATAGCTTCCTTAACTTTTATATCAATTGTTTTTATTAAGAACTTGTTTGTTAAAGCGTTTTTTATCCGTGCATGTTGAATAGTGAAGATAGTTATTCAGTCCAGTCTTAATGGATCATATCATGCAAGATAAATTGGGATAGAACTTAGAAGTCATATTTGAGCGCCTTCCCTACTGAGATTTATTTTAACATAAGCAATGCTATCACGCGGTCGCAACCATTTATCACTACGCAATTACTACATTTTTAAGGCTACACATTGGCATCTTATTGCAAATTAATGCCCTCTCTTTGCTAACAAAGCTCATTCATAAAAATGACTATAATATATTAAGGTTTAACCATGGCAAACAGCCCTACTATTACTCAAACAGAGGCTTATTCATTAAGCATTATGACCGATCGCAATCAGGCATTGGCCGCGACTGTCTATCGTCCCAAAACGCCTGTAAAAAAAGCCGTCATGATAGCACCAGCAACAGGTATCAAACGTCAGTTTTATCACAATTTTGCCACTCACTTAGCCGAGCATGGCTTTGGCGTACTAACTTTTGACAATGAAGGTATCGGTGAGTCATTGTCCACCGATTTGGCAAAATGTGATGCGTCTCTAATCAGTTGGGGTCGCCATGACATGCCAGCCGTCCTTGATGCCTTGCAAGATGAATTTACCGATGCCACTTATCATTTGATTGGTCATAGCGCTGGCGGTCAGCTCATTGGTTTGATGCCAAATTCCCAGTCTATTGCTTCAGTATTTAATGTCGCCTGCTCATCGGGTCGCATCAAAAACATGGACATGCCTTATAAGCTTAAGGCCATAGGTTTTATGGAGGCATTTATTCCTCTCACTAATTTGACGTTAGGCTATACGCCATCGGATAAAATCGGCATGGGCGAGCCGCTGCCGCGCGGCGTCGCTCGTCAATGGCGTGAGTGGTGTAATGGCGCAGGTTATATCAAGACCGCTTTTGGGAAAAGTATACACACGCATTTTTATGATGAGATCGATATGCCAGCATTATGGCTAGGGTTTAGTGATGATGAGATTGCCAATAGCAAAAATATGGATGATATGATTCGCGTTTTTACCAAAATGCCAGTAGAAAAACGCTTTTTAGATCCCAAAGATTTTGGTGTTAGTAGCATCGGTCACATGCGTTATTTCAGCAGCAGAACCAATGCTAAAGCACCTAAGTTGTGGCAGATGGCAGTTGATTGGTTACATAATCAATAGACTTCAGAGCCTATTTAATTACGGATTCGTCTATTGATTCTTTTGCGTTTGCTGCCGCTTCTGCCTTGACGCGTTTGGTCAATGCAGAATAAAGCGACGGCTGCATATTATGTATATTACCCAGCATCCATTTTACATAATCGATAGGCACCTCTTTAATCAATTTCCCTTTATATTTCCCAAAGGGCATTTTACTAACTGGATTGGCTTTATTGGCAATAGCATGCGCTGCTGCAAAATCAGTTGGTGCAATCTCTAAGCGCTCGCAGCAAGCCTGATACAGCAGATAACACATACGAGCGTCACCGAGCGCATCATGAGCGGCAATCGTCATCCTACTAGCTTCACCCTTGCCCAATAACTGCTCAATACATTTGGACTGACCATAGGCGCTCCATTCAGGAAACGCGACGCGCGCCAGCCTAACGGTGCAAATTAGCTTAGCGGAAGGACTGCCAATCACCCGCCAATCAAAGCGTACATTATGACCGATAAGATACTCAGGTAACTCAAACTGCTCAAGCTCAAACCGCTCAAGCCCCGCTACATCGTCATCGGTAATGCCATGGACTCTAATCACAACTGGCGATATTGAGCGCCCACTATTAAAGTATTTCATCCACTCAAAGCCTGTAGCTACATTAATCGTCGCCACTTGGATAGGACGTGGATCACGACCTTGATCGGTTTCGGTATCGATAATCAGCGCAGTATCGACCATATTAAAAGCAGCAGCCATAAAAATTTAACCATAGCAAGTTGGACATAAATGACAGATAGTTTTGCTCGTTTAAAAGGAGCAAAACACTACTGGGGTTAATTATTCGCAGCCTCTGTCTGCGTAGGCACAGCAAGCAAGAAAAATTAACCCCAGTAGTGATTGATAATCATTTGTACTTCTTTTATTCAGGACCAACTACATAATAGATGCAATTAGATTCAGTAGCTTTTCATTTATGGGGATAAAAGTCAGATATAACAATGCTATACGAAGAGCCAAAGGTATTATCTATATAATATTAGTGAAAGCAATAATAAGACAAAGAGATGTCGATGCGACCAGATGGCAGTCACGAACAACCAAATCCTACGTTTATCAGCCGTGCAATTAGCGTACTTATCAAGGCCGCAGTATTGCTGATGCTATTATTCGTATTTGACAGATTATTACCAAGTATCAGCCAACAAACTCAATCATTTTTCATAGCAAAATGGCAGCAGCTTAGCCTATTGCAACACCCGCTACCAACAGAGAATAGCCTGCCAAATCCGCTACCCAAGCAGCATCTGACTGATACATGGGGCGCTGCTCGTAGTCAAGGTCGCTCACATGAAGGGATTGATATTTTTGCGGCGCGCGGCACGCCGATACAAGCGACGACCCAAGGTATCATCAGTAAGGTAGGCGAAAATGCGTTAGGCGGTCGCGTCGTTATGATAGTGGGACCAGGCGGCGCAGGACACTATTATGCGCATTTGGAAGACTATGCTGACATTTCTCCCAATGACTGGATAAATGCCGGTGATACCATTGGTTACGTGGGTGATAGCGGCAATGCTAAAGGCACACCGCCGCATGTTCATTATGGAATTTATATTAATGGTAGCGCGGTAAATCCTTATCCACTTTTGCAAAAGGATTAAAGTGTATCAAGCATTAATTCATTGCGGCAGATCGTACATGGTTATTTGGAAACACGGCACTAAATGTCGAGCCAATGCCTTCTACTGACTCAATTTGCAAGCTCGCTTCGTGCTGATATAAGACATGTTTTACAATCGCCAGTCCAAGCCCCGTCCCACCTGTTGCTCGGCTGCGCCCGCTGTCAACGCGATAAAAACGCTCAGTTAAACGGGCAAGATGCTGCGGCGCGATACCGATACCATTATCTTCAACAGCAAATCGGCAGCCCTCAGCAGTCTTAGTCCAACTAATAGAGATATTGCCACCTTTTGGTGTGTATTTAATCGCGTTAATCACTAGATTGGACAGTGCGCTATTTAGGTACATCTCTGAGCCATATAGTCCGTCATAGGTATCAATATGCAAGTGAATCGTATGCTTATATTCTTGATTATACGCCTGTGCATCATCATAGACATGAGTGAGCAGCTTAGTCATATCGATTTCATTAAACGCATGGGTTTCTTCGATTTCGATACGAGACAGTAGCAATAAGTCATTGACCACCCTATTCATGCGTGCCGTTTGCTGAGTCATCAGCTCAAAACCGCGACGCCAATTCGCAGGCATATCTGGCTGATCAGAGAAATTCTCCAGATATCCCATCAAGACCGTCAATGGTGTACGTAGCTCATGCGAGACATTGGCCACAAAGTCGCGGCGCATCGCTTCTAAATGCTGCAAGCGGGTCACATCATAAATGATCAGTAGTTTTTCATCGCCAAATGGCGTCAGCTCACACTTTAGATAGCGGTTTGGGTCTTGCCAAGAGACGATATGCACACTCTCATCGGCATCGGCATCGGCATCAGTATTAAGCGTCGTTGCCTCCTGATAATACTTAATAAATTCAGGCACTTGAATGAAGTCAAAAATACGCCTGCCTTTATCTGAGGATTGCAACAATAATAAATCCTGCGCCGCTTGGTTCCACCATTCAAGTCCATCATCGTCATTGAGCAAAATTACAGCATCACGTAATGCTCGTAAAGCACTTCTGATTTTTTTAAGTTGATTTGTGGCACCTTGCTCATTATCTTGGATAGGCATTTTTATTTATCCATTATTTTTTATAATTTTTCTACTATTGGCCGCTCCCGATAAAAGGCGACACTATTAAAAGGTGACACTATACAATATTCATATTGCTAGCGATTAACCTTTTTCGATACGGCTAGAAAACCGATAACCTGTACCGCGTACCGTTTGTATCAATGTATCACAATCATGTGGACGTAGTAATGTGCGCAAACGCTTTACGTGAACATCAATGGTTCTATCTTCGATGTAGACGTTACCGCCCCATACTTGATCGAGCAGCTGAGCACGGGTATAAGCGCGCTCAGGATGGCTCATAAAAAACGCCAATAAGCGATATTCTGTCGGACCCATATCGATAATGTCATCACCCACCATAAAGCGTTGGCTTTTGGCATCTAAAGTTAGCCTGCCTATATTGATAGGTTTGTCGCCGCTTAGCGCGTTACTACGTCGCAATACCGCTTTGATTCTTGAGATAAGCTCACGGGTCGAGAAAGGCTTGGTCATATAATCATCAGCGCCTGCGTCAAGACCATGCACTTTACTGTCTTCTTCACTTTTGGCGGTCAACATAATAACCGGTATCTCGGCGAGCAGCGTATCGCTTTTTAGCATACGGCAAAAATCAATACCACTTTTATCACCGGGCAACATCCAGTCCAATAAAATCAGCGCTGGACGATGATCGACCACTTGTTGGTGCGCCTCTGACACATCCGCTGCCTGCAAACTATCAAAGCCTGCCATCTCTAGGGTCATGACGACCATCTCACGAATGGCGTCTTCATCTTCAACAATCAAAATTTGCTCTTTAGACATAATGTATTCTTAATATATTCTTAATGTTAGAGGACAAAATAGAGTTTATAAAAGCAGTAACAAACGCAAATAAGCGTTTCTTTATTAAAGGGTTTAATTATGACAGCTTAATGACATTTACTCTTAAATTTATAATACTTAGTAGCCATGCTAATGACTTAATGCACTTCTAATAAAAAGTTTAATGGTCCATCATTGACACTCAACACTTGCATATCAGCACCAAACTGACCCGTTGCAACCGTTAAATACTGCGTCTTTGCGTAATCAACCAATTGTGCAAATAAAGCTTTAGCCATATCAGGTGCCATTGCGCTACCAAAGTCAGGGCGGCGACCTTTATCCGTCTTTGCCATCAGAGTAAATTGTGAGACCAATAATAGCCCACCACCGACTTGCTGGATATTTTTATCGAGTTTACCGTATTTGGCTGGATCGTCATCATTGTCAAAAATACGATAGGTGAGGATTTTATCGACCATGCGCTGCGCACTTTGTAGGTTATCATCGTGTCCCAAGCCAATATATGCCAGTATTCCTTCATCGATTGCACCGACTTCCTGCCCATCAACGCTGACACTGGCATGTTTGACTCGCTGAATAAGAGCTCTCATTGCTTACTTCCTTTAACGATTATGGTCATACAGTCTGCTGCGGACCATGATAAAATACAATTATCTGTGCAGGTACTTATGATTATGTTTATAAATAAATCTAGCTATAAAACTGCCTATCTATGATTTTTTAATACAACTTTTTATTTTAATAACTATTTTTAATCCCTACTTTGGTCATCTATTATGAATGTATTTACTACCTTACAGCAATTTGTCCCGCAGCAAAAAATCAGTAAAGTCGCTGGGCGTTTAGCTGCCAGTCGCCATCCTTGGGTTAAGCGTACGTTTATCCGCAGTTTTGCCAAAGCGTATGATGTTAGCTTAGATGAATATGAGCGTCAAAGCCTAAACGCTTATGAGAGCTTTAATGATTTCTTTACTCGTGAGCTCCAAGACAATGCCCGTATTATCGATGCCAGTATCAATGGTATTGTTAGTCCTGCAGATGGCATGATTTCGCAGCTTGGGCAGATTCATGACCATAAGCTACTGCAAGCCAAAGGTCGTGACTATGATATCGGTCAGCTCTTGGCTGATAGCGCAGATGGCGATTATTTTGCGGATGGTAGTTTTGCTACTGTCTATCTTGCTCCAAGCAACTATCACCGTGTGCATATGCCATTTGACGGTATATTAACCAAGACCCGCTATGTACCTGGTACACTATTTTCGGTCAATAATACCACGGCTGCTAATGTACCGGATTTGTTTGCTCGTAACGAGCGCCTCGTCTGTCTATTTGATACCGCCTATGGTAAAGCGGCAGTAGTGATGGTCGGTGCGATGATTGTCGCTGGGATTGAGACAGTGGCGACGGGTAAAATTAGCCGTACCGATGATATTCAAGAAGCAGACCATGATATGAGCTTTAAAAAAGGTGACGAGCTTGGTCGTTTTTATTTAGGTTCAACCGCAATTGTAGTACTGCCAAAAGCAGCAAAAACGGATTGGCAAGATACCATGCAGCATGGCTCAATCGTTCAAATGGGGCAACTGTTGGGTAGCGCTAAAATCTAACACCATTTATCTAAGTAAAAAACATGTGTAATAAGTAATATTGAAAAAAATGAGCATAGACAGTAACTAGAATACTGCCTATGCTTTTTTTGTGCCTGCTCCTTTATCCTCGTTTTTTTAACATCGTTTTTTTAACACTTTCTTTTTTCAGTCGTTTTTTGTGATAGCAAGGCTTTATGTCATCAAACTGTCATATTTATTTGGCACAATCTCCTTATTAACCGCAGAGCATCATTTCAGCAAACCCCAGAAAACCATTGTCATTGTTATTTATAAATGCTTGATACTCAAAATTGATTAATTTTAGGAGAAATAATGCGTTATTCATTCATGGCAGTAGCAATCGCTAGCACTTTGACATTAGCCGCTTGTAACCAAACGACTAGCAACAACGAGAGCGATAAAACCGACGAAGCAGCCACAACAGCACCATCAAACACTGCTGTGAGTAGCGACGCTAGTGCTAGCTCAGCTGAAAGTGCATCGATGAGTATTACCGGTGCTGGTGCTTCTTTTCCACAGCCTATCTATGCTAAGTGGTCAGATGCCTACAATAAAGCCACAGGTGGTCAAGTGAACTATCAGTCTATTGGCTCATCAGGTGGTATCAAACAAATCGTTGCTAAGACCGTAGATTTTGGGGCATCTGATGCGCCGATGACACCAGAAGAGTTGAACGAAGCCGGTCTGATACAGTTCCCAAGCGTCATCGGTGGCGTGGTACCTATTGTTAATATCGATGGTATTGAGCCCGGTCAGTTAAAGCTCGATGGCAAAATGCTTGCTGATATTTATCTGGGTAAAATCAGTAAATGGAACGACCCTGCAATCGCGGCTATGAATCCTGAACTTAAATTACCAGACGCTGCCATTACCACGGTGTTTCGCTCAGATGGTTCTGGTACAACCTTTAACTTCACTGATTATTTAGCCAAAGTGTCAAGCGATTGGAATGACAGTGTAGGCGTCGATAAGACCGTCAAATGGCCAACGTCGGCTACCGGTGCGGGTGGTAAAGGTAATGAAGGTGTGTCGAGCTATGTCACGCGTATGAAAAACTCTATCGGCTATGTTGAATATGCTTACGCTAAGCAAAACGGTATGGCACACGTCGCCCTGAAAAATGCTGCGGGCAATGTCGTACAACCTTCTGCCAAAACCTTTGCAGCAGCAGGTGACATCGATTGGTCACAGCAAGAAGGCTTTTATAAAGTCATTACCAACTCTGAAACAGCACAAGCTTGGCCAATCGCCGCGGCCACTTTTATCTTAGTACATAAGCAGCCACAAGATGCCAAACAAGTCGCTGGTGTATTGAAGTTCTTTGACTGGGCTTATGCGCAAGGTGATGACGACGCTATGGCGCTTGATTACGTACCGTTCTCTGATACTGCAGTTGCCTTATTCAAAGCAAAATGGAGTGAGGTCAAAGGCAGCGACGGTCAACCTGTCTATAAGCCTGCACAGTAACCTGTTTATGCTAGTGATTGCATAATCACTGTCGAGCCAACCTCTCAAACCACTATTCTCCGGTAGGGGTTTGAGAGGTTTTATCACAGAAAATTTAAAGATTTTTTTAAGTTTGTTGTGATAAAACCTCTTTTACTATTTTGACTTGATTCTATTCAACGCTGAGACACTTATGAATGATTTAAGGTCCCAACTGGCTAAACAAAAACGTTACGATGCTATCTTTGTCAATGCGACTAAAGCATTTGCAATCTTGGTGCTATTGTCACTTGGTGGCATCCTGCTCTCATTAATCGTGGGCGCTTGGCCCAGTATCACTGAATTTGGACTGGGATTTTATACCAGCAATAACTGGGATACAGTGAACGATCAATATGGGGCACTTGCACCTATTTACGGTACGATTGTCACCTCCCTTATTGCAATCGCTATTGCTGTGCCAGTGAGCTTTGGTATTGCTATCTTTTTGACCGAACTGTGCCCTAACTTCTTAAAAAAGCCATTGGGCATCGCCATTGAGCTGTTGGCAGGTATTCCTTCTATTATCTATGGCATGTGGGGTTTGTTTGTCTTTGCGCCGTATTTTAGCGAACACATTCAGCCATGGTTGATTGAAAACATCGGTCCTCTGCCTATTATCGGGCAAGTATTCACTGGTGCACCGATGGGGCTTGGTATGTTTACCGCCTCCTTGGTACTAGCAATTATGATTATTCCTTTTATTGCCGCCACCATGCGGGATGTTTTTTCTGTGGTACCTGATTTATTAAAAGAATCTGCGTATGGCATGGGTGCGACGACGTGGGAAGTGATGTTCAAAATCATCTTACCTTATACTAAAGCTGGCGTGGTCGGTGGTGTGATTTTAGGGCTTGGACGCGCATTGGGCGAGACGATGGCTGTGACTTTCTTAATCGGTAATGCCTTTAATATCAGCCCAAGTCTGTTTACCTCTGGAGTAACGATTACCTCTGCGCTCGCTAATGAATTTGCCGAAGCATCAAGTGAATTGCATTTGGCATCACTACTACATTTGGGTTTAATCCTATTTGTTATTACCTTTATTGTCTTGTCCATCTCTAAGCTAATGCTGATGCGTATCGACCAAAAAGCCGGTCACTAAGTAGCGCCAATATCTTGTTCTAAAGCAAGTATGTTAATAAACCACTTAACCCAATCCTTCGACCAACAAAGGACAAACGCCTAATGACTTTAGCGACTGTCACGACTGATAACGACCAAACCAGCCAGCCGACTTCACGCTTTGAAGACCGCTACAACAAGCGTTTATATCATAAGCGTCGCCTGATCAATAGATTGGGGCTTGGTTTTGCCATCTCAGCCATCGCTTTTGGTTTATTCTGGCTGACATGGATTTTGCTGACGCTTTTTGTTGAGGGTTTTCAAGGGTTAATCGAGATGCCGGTATTTATGGCAGATACACCACCGCCTATGGGCGACGGCGGTTTACGTAATGCTATTATTGGTTCATTGATGATCGCCTTGTTAGGTCTCGCGATTGGTACGCCGATTGGAATGATGGCGGGCATCTATTTAGCGGAGTTCTCACAAGGCAGCTTGTTGGGTAAAGTTACTCGCTTTTTAAACGATATCTTGCTGTCAGCGCCCTCTATCGTGATTGGTCTTTTTGTTTATGCATTGATGGTGAAAGGTCAAAGCTTCTCCGGCTGGGCTGGTGCAGTTGCGCTTGCTTTGATTGTGATTCCAATTGTCGTGCGCACCACTGAGAATATGCTCAATCTGGTACCAAATACTTTACGTGAAGCGGCCTATGCACTCGGTACGCCAAAGTGGAAGCTGATCAGCACGGTCACGCTTAAAGCGGCTAAAGCAGGTCTGACTACAGGGGTGCTATTGGCATTTGCCCGTATCACTGGCGAGACCGCGCCGTTACTATTTACTGCGTTAAACAATCAGTATTTCAGCACTGATATGAGCCAACCGATGGCAAACTTACCGAACACTATTTATCAGTTTGCCATGAGCCCTTATGACAACTGGCATGCATTGGCATGGGCGGCAGCATTACTGATTACCATGACAGTACTGATAGTCAATATTCTCGCACGCTTTATTGGCGGTAAAGATCATACAAGATAGCTGATTTAAGAATTGACTAAGCAGCCAATTTATAGCGCACGTTTAGCACTTATGTTCAGCACCTATATTGACAACATTCTAAAATAATTGGATATGATGATGACAGACTTACTAGAAAGAAAAGCGGTTAAGCAAGAGAATAAGCAAAACGTCAGCCAACGTGGTTTATTTGGTCAATCATTTTCCAATATAGATCAAGGAAGTCAGAAGCATCAAGGGCAGCAGCCTGACAGTGCCTTTTTGACTCAGCAAACATTAGCAGATATCCCTCAGCATATGCCGCCTGCCAAGATGAGTATTCGAGATCTCAATTTCTATTATGGTGACTTTCAAGCGCTAAAAAATATCAATATTGATATTCCAGACAAAAAAGTGACTGCCTTTATCGGGCCTTCAGGTTGCGGTAAATCCACACTATTACGTACGTTTAATCGTATGTATGATCTATATCCCGGTATGCGTGCAGAAGGTAATATCAACCTCGATGGCAAAAATATCTTGGGCAAAGACATCGATGTGAACTTGCTACGCGCACAAGTCGGCATGGTCTTTCAAAAACCGACGCCATTTCCAATGTCCATCTATGACAACGTGGCATTTGGCGTACGCCTCTACGAGAAGCTAAGCAAAGCTGAGATGGATAATCGTGTCGAATGGGCACTCAAAAAGGCAGCTTTATGGCTTGAGGTAAAAGACAAACTTCGTGCATCAGGATTGTCGTTATCCGGTGGCCAACAACAACGTCTTTGTATCGCTCGCGGTGTAGCGACAAAACCTGAAGTACTGCTCCTAGATGAGCCAACCTCAGCGCTCGACCCTATCTCGACAGGCGCGATTGAAGAGCTCATTACCGATTTAAAAAACGACTATACGATTGCTATCGTGACCCACAATATGCAGCAAGCGGCACGCGTCTCTGACTATACCGCCTATATGTATTTAGGCGATATGGTAGAGATGGGTGAGACGGATCAGATATTTACCAACCCCGCTCAAAAGGCGACTGAAGACTATATTACTGGTCGCTATGGTTAAAACAGTTTGTATAAATATAGTCAGTCCTAAATACAATAAGTACAAATATTATAACGCGCTACTAGGATAAATTTTTCTTGCTTGCTGTGCCTACGCAGACAGAGGCGGCGCAAAACTTATCCCAGTAGCACTGTGTTTGATTTGTAGTGGATTGACTATAGATATATTTTTTATGCTTATATCCTATTTAAATCTACAAGAATAAGGAAGCCGCCATGCTTATAACGCAAAAACATTTATCAAAGGGTTTTGATAATGACTTACATGATGTGATTGAGCTGTTTATGCAAATGGGTTACATGGCAGCAGAGCAAGTCATGGTTGCAACCCGCGCTTTGATAGCTGCAGATGAAGCGACCGCGAAAAAAGTGATTGCAGACGACCAGCTGATTAATCAGCTAGATATTAAAATCGATGAGCAAATCATTTTGTTAGTCACCAAGCGCCAACCCGCAGCAAATGACTTGCGTTTAGTGATGGCGGTTAGCAAAGGTATCGTTGACTTTGAACGTGTGGGTGATGAAGCCGAAAAAATCGCTCGTATGGCCTGCAAATTAATTAAAGACGGCGCTTCTCCAAGAGGATATTCAGAGGTTCAGCATTTATCCAATAAGGTGCACGTGATGCTACTTGATGCGATTGACGCCTTCTCGCATATGAATCCTCAGCAGGCATTTTCGGTATTGCAAAGTGATGTGGCGGTCAATGAAGAGTATCAATCTGCCACTCGAGCCTTGCTGACCTATATTATGGAAGACAGCCGCCACGTGTCCAGAGTGATGAATATACTTTGGGTATTGCGCGCCCTAGAACGTGTGGGCGATCATGCTAAAAACATTGCTGAGCTGGTTATTTTTTGCACCAGCGGCAAAGATGTGCGGCATACAAATTTTATGCAAGTGGAAAAAATCATCCAGCAAACCACGGATGCTGGTAGTAATAAATAACATTTTAAATAGCATTTTCTTTATCGCACATGATGGTCCGTTTAAAACATAGTCCGTTCAAAATAAAAAAGACACGCTTTTAGTAATGCGATACTGCTATAAATTTAACCATCAATCAACCAGCCCTGCGCGGTGGCAAATTCAATCTGCCGTGCCTGCCACTCATAAATACTCGGAAAGCTGTCTTTAATAAAGGTATGCGCGCCAGCTACTTGCGAGCGCGTAACGTTAGACTCTATCCACGTTTTTCCGTTGGTATTTAAATTAAGCAAAAATGGCAACAAGCGATCAACCACTTTCAGCAGCTGGGTTTCTTTGCTGTTGCCGGTCTCCTGTTCTTCCCAAATCTCATTTAAATCTTTAATGCCATTACCAGACTCAGCTTGTAAGCGCGCAATGCCAGCTCGCTCTTCAACGTGCGCATCACGACGGGTATCAGCATATAAAAAAGTATCGCCCGCATCAATCTCACCCAAATCATGCACCAGTGCCATCTTAAGCAATTTTTCATGATTGACGTCCAACTCAAACAATTCAGCGATTGACCAACATGCCATAGCGAGATGCCAAGAATGCTCGGCTGAGTTTTCTAGACGAGTCGTACCCGTCACGTAACTGCGGCGATTTACCCGTTTAAGCGCATCAAGCTCTAGCAAGAAATGAGTGACATGATCTATGTCAATTTTTGAGGCAAGCGTTGGGTTAGTGAATGACATGGAATTAGCTGATGACATAAGTTTTCTCTTAAATTTTCTACTAAGGTATAGTGCTTCATTCTACCTTTACGCATAAGCAATTATTATACATTTTATAAACGCTATAAAAGAAGACGCTAACCTATCGTTAATTAGCGTTACCATAAAAATAAAATAGCGCTTATGTTAGTAAGCGCTATCTGCTCTAAATTGAGTAAAAAGACTATTTAATCAAGTTACTAATGGTTTTGAACGCAGGGTCTTTGCTACTACGGCAAAGCTCAAACAGAATGGTTTCAACCGTGGTAATCACCCCGCCAGCACGGCGAATACGGCGAATTGCTTGCTTTTTATCATACGGAAAACGCGAACCGACGGCATCACCAATAATAACCGGCTGCATACCGTTATCAAGCAAATCAAGCGCGGTTTGTAGCACGCAGACATGTGCTTCTACACCGAATAATAAAATGATGCTTCGATTCTGCTGCGCAAGATGATTCCATGAATCGTCATTGTCGCAGGCACTAAAGGTGACTTTTTCAAAACCTTTGGCATTATCGCCTTCTAGTAACTCACAAATTTCAGGCAATGTCTCGCCTAAGCCCTTTTTATATTGCTCATTAAGCATAATGGGAACGTCAAGCGCTTGCAGACCTTTAATCAAAGTCGTTATTTTTTTGAGAATATTTTCATGATCATAGATATGCGGAGTCAGACGTTCTTGGACGTCGATTATCATCGCTTGGGTATTTTCACGGTCAATACGGTAGGTACGATCAGTAATCATGGTGGACATAGTACACTCCTTGTACGGCTGAAGCTGACGGCTCTAAACTGATTTAGAATGAATATCAGACTTAAAATTATAATGATTAATTACTCTCTTATTTAGTCACAGTTTAGCGAATGCGTCAATGGAGATAAGCGATAGTAACAACTTATGACCTTTTTATTCTAAGTAAACCACTATGATTCATAAATACAAAAACCCCCAGTTATGATAACTAGGGGTTCATATTAGAGCGCTTAACTATTTTAAAATTATTGCAATACTATAAGCTTAAACACGCTCAATAATAGTCGCGATACCTTGACCAAGACCGATACACATCGTTGCTAGACCGATTTCAGTATCTGATTGCTCCATGGCATTTAGCAAAGTAACCGTGATACGAGCACCTGAACAACCTAGTGGATGTCCTAATGCAATCGCGCCACCGTTGATGTTGACGATGTCTTGCTTATCCGTCAAGTTCAATGCTTTTAGTACTGATAGACCTTGCGCTGCGAACGCTTCGTTTAGCTCGATGGTTTGCATATCATCGATGCTCATGCCAGCACGTTTAAGTGCTTTTTGCGTCGCAGGTACTGGACCGTAGCCCATGATAGCGGCATCACAACCAGCAATTGCCATGCTACGAATGCGAGCACGTGGCTTTAGACCTAGTTCTTTGGCTTTTTGCGCGCTCATAATTAGCATCGCTGACGCACCGTCAGATAATGCAGATGAGGTAGCAGCAGTCACCGTACCGCCTACTGGATCAAAGGCTGGACGTAGATTTTGCATTTGCTCCATCGTCGCGTCTGGGCGAATCACTTCATCGACGGTACATAGTTGCAAGCGACCAGCAGCATCATGACCTTCGATACCGATGATTTCATTGTCAAAACGACCTTCAGTGGTCGCAGCCCATGCACGGCGATGTGACTCAAGACCGAAGGCATCTTGCTCTTCACGGGTGATGCCATTCATACGACCCAGCATTTCAGCGGTCAAGCCCATCATGTTTGAAGCTTTTGCATAGTGCTTTGATGCTTCAGGGTTAAGATCAACGCCATGCATCATGCCGACGTGACCCATGTGCTCTACACCACCGATGATGAACACATCACCTTGGTTGGTCATGATTTGGGCAGCGGCAGTGTGTAGCGCCTGCATAGAAGAACCACATAGACGGTTAACGGTTTGACCACCAGCAGTCTTTGGAATACCAGCCAGCAGACCGATGTTACGACCGATGTTTAGACCTTGCTCTAGCGTTTGGTTGACACAACCCCAGATGATGTCTTCAACGTCGCGTGGATCGAAATCGTTACGTTCAACCAATGCACGTACCAATTCAGCAGACATGCTATCAGCGCGAACATGACGGAACATACCGTTTTTGGTTTTACCCATCGCTGAGCGTACGCCATCTACGATGACCACGTCTTTTGGACTTAAAATTGTCATACTATCTTCCTTTTCAATTTTTATTGTCAGTGGCAGTACTGTAATGCTCGCCTATCTAACTTAGAAGGTTATTGATAATAAATAAATTACCAATCATCTTATCGAGCATGTGTACTGCACTTCATCCTAGTAATGACTGCCTATTACGCGGTAGCGTAAAAGGTCTCGCCTGCTGCTGCCATATCGCGAATTTTTTGCGGGGCTTCATAGGCTTTGCCAAGGTATGCGTATTTTTCACACAATGCCAAGTAGTTATCTAGACCCATTTGGTCTATATAACGGCAAGGTCCACCGCGGAATGGCGGGAAACCAACGCCCATAATCATCGCCATATCGGCTTCTGACGGCGTGCTGACGATATTGTCTTCTAGGCAACGTACAGTTTCATTACAGAAAGCTAGCATGGTGCGGTCGATGATCGCTTGATCTTCAAACGTTTGCTTGTCGCTATCAGTCGTGGTTTTTAATAATTCATAAGTGGCTTCATCAGCAACTTTCTTTGGCTTGCCGCGTTTGTCCATTTCATACTTGTAGAAACCAACGCCGTTTTTCTGACCTAAGCGTTTGTTTTCATATAAAAGCTCGATAGCGCCTTTATAGTCAGGCTTCATGCGGTCAGGGAAACCTTCTGCCATCACTTCAGCACCGTGTACGCCAGTATCCAAACCAACGACGTCAATTAGATAGGCAGGACCCATCGGCCAGCCGAATTTTTCCATGACTTTATCAACATGGACGAAATCAGCGCCTTGCTTAAGCAGCAAATCAAAGGCACCAAAATATGGGAACAATACACGGTTTACCAAGAAACCTGGGCAGTCATTCACGACGACAGGTACTTTACCCATTTTTGTGGCCAAAGCAACGGTCGTTGAAATAGCTTCCTCAGAAGATTTTTCACCGCGAATAACTTCTACTAGTGGCATACGGTTTACTGGGTTGAAAAAATGCATACCAACGAAGTTTTCTGGACGCTCAAGCGCTTCAGCTAAGAAAGTAATAGAAATCGTTGAAGTGTTTGACGCTAGGATACAATCGTCTTTTACTAGACCTTCTACTTCTTTAAGAACCGCACGCTTCACGTTTGGATTTTCTACGACTGCTTCGATGACGATATCAGTTTCAGCAAAATCGCCATAGTTTAGCGTTGGACGGATACGGCTTAACGTTTCACCCATTTTTGCTGGGGTCATTTTGCCGCGATCGACCATTTTGCCAAGTAACTTGCTGGCTTCACCCATACCAAGGTCTAATTGCTCAGACTTGATGTCTTTCATGATGATTGGCAAGCCTTTGCTGGCTGCTTGATAAGCGATACCGCCGCCCATGATACCAGCGCCTAGTACTGCCGCTTCATTGATTTCATGTGCTTTTTTGCTGTGCTGTTTGGCTAACTTTTTAACCAATTGGTCGCTTAAGAATAAACCAACCAAGCTTTCTGCTTGTGGGGTTTTCGCCGCTTTTGCAAAACCTGCCGCTTCTACTTCAATCGCTTTATCACGTGGTAAGTTAACGTGTTTTTCGATAGCAGCGATAGCTAGTGCTGGCGCAGGATATTGCTTAGGATTGGCTTTGGCAAAAATCATACCTTTTGCGCTGTTAAATGCCATCGCTTGTTCAAGCTGATTTAGCTTAACAGGAACGAGCTTTTCTTCACGCTTCGCTTGCCAATCAAGCTCACCTGAGATACATTTTTTGACCAAATCAATGGCAGCATCTTGCAAGTCATCAGCAGCAACAGTCGCATCAACCAAGCCTAGTTTTAGTGCATCGAGTGCTTTCTTTGGTGTGCCAGTCGCAATCAGCTCAAGCGCATTATCAATACCAATGACACGCGTACTACGAACCGTACCACCAAAGCCTGGGAAGATACCCAATTGAGTTTCTGGTAAACCGATGATGGCTTTGTCGCTCATGACGCGGTATTCACAAACCAAAGTCATCTCACAACCACCGCCAAGCGCTGCGCCATTGATAGCAGCTACTTTCGGGAAAGGCAAATCTTCAAAGCGATTGAAGGCGTCATTGATATTAATAACCCAATCTTTGATTTCTTCTTCTGATTGCTTAAAAGAAGCCACAAACTCTGTGATGTCCGCCCCAGCGATAAAGACGCCTTTGCTTGACGTGACGATTAAGCCTTTAATGTCATCCGCTTTTTCTAACGCATTAACGACTTCAGCAAACTGCTTATTGGTCTCAGTGTCAAACTTGTTCACGCTCTCATTTTCGGCGTTGTATTGCATGTTGGCGATGCCATCCTCTAGCATTGTCACCGTGATGCGATTTCCTTGGTATACCATTTGGAACTCCTTGCTATATAACGAAAGCTACGTTTTAAAATTAAAATAAATAGCCAGTTATTGTTAGAAAAATGGGTAATAGCACCGCTAATCTGCCCTTTCATCCTAATCAACAATAATGACGTCATTGTGATAATGGTGATAAAAGTAAGCCAAATTAAACGGTGAAGATATCTTTATTATCTAGCGCTTATGCCTGTACCTTTATAGCTATGTACTGGTGTTCTATGTACTTATATTATATTACTACTATTGTAGCTATTGACTGAGATTTGGTTTTATAGTCGTTTTTCGATTGATAAATGGTGTAAAACCTCAGTTATCAATCGCTAGACCAATTTCACGCCAATTAGTGTAGGGGATTATGCCCCCGACTGTCACAAGCTAATACCATACTCGCAAGTCACTCTTAAATCCACAGCAGCCCTTTACCTGACTAGCAATCTGCCTTAAGTGATTGTTTGTATACTGGAATCAGACCGTGGTGATTAACCTTTAAATGCAGCCTCTTATCAAAACATATTTAACCACTAAGTTAAATCGCCAATGCGTAACGAGGGCTTGTTGCATTATTTCATGCCGTTTTTCATATTAAGCTTTCTGCTTTTGATATCAAACCTTCTATTTTTAATATACAACTTTAAAAAATACATTAGGGATTATGCATGTGGCATAAGGAATATAATCTATCATGTTACACTAACGATATTTTTATTATTCACCTGATAGAAGGTTGGGTTATGTCTGTTTCTTCTACGTCGAGCGTTGTTCCCATTAGCTTTATCCCTTTTAATAGCACAGAGCAGTTTCACCATGAGGTGCGCGCGCAATTAGCCAAAGATATCGAAGTGTTATTTGATTATGCTGAGCTGCCAAGCCCGCTGCTTGACGCTTGCCGCTACGTAATGACAGGTACAGGTAAATTGGTACGTCCACTACTGGTTGCCAGCGCTTTTTCCAGCACTTATAGCCATAATGACACAATCACCGATAAAGACAATGCCTTGGCATCTTTGTTAGAAAACGACTCAGATTATGATATGTGCCGCCGTGCAGCGTTGGCGGTGGAGCTGCTGCATACTTATTCGCTGGTGCATGATGACTTGCCATGTATGGACGATGACGAGCTGCGCCGTGGTCAGCCAACTGCTCATATCGTCTTTGAAGAATCAACCGCCCTGCTCGCTGGTGACGTACTACAGACGCTAGCCTTTGAAGTATTGACTGCGGAGCTGCCAACCTTTGCGCCTTTTGATTCCGCTATCGCAAGTCAGTTATTTGCTATCTTTGCCCCGCGTGCACGGCGCATGGTATCGGGTCAAATGCTCGATCTGAATGCTGAAGCCAGTAACGACATCACACGAGATGATTTAGAAGCCATTCACCGTGATAAAACCGGCGCATTAATTGAAGCGGCGATGTTGATGGGCGGCATTTGCGCTGGCGCGACGGCTCCGCAGCGTATGGCATTACAAGAGTGCGCCCAACACATTGGTCTGGCCTTTCAAGTTCAAGACGATATCTTAGATGTCACTACTAGCACGGATACGCTTGGCAAGCCTGCGGGTAGCGACGAAAAACTGGACAAATCTACCTATGTAAAATTGATGGGTGTCAATAATGCGACAAGCTATGCGCAATCACTATTTGATGACGGGCGTGCAGCCATTTCTCGTGAACTTGATGACAGCTCAGACACTGATGCGCTGATGGCACTTATCGAATGGCTTTGGGCACGTAAGAAATAGCTAAATAAGGAATAAGCTTAGAAACAACAAGCCCAATCTTTTAATCATTGAAAACAGCAAAGGGTGATCAACATGGATAGTGCCCCTACTCCGCGTATTTACCTCGGTACTGGCGGTTATAGCGATACCGATTTGCTCGGTACGCTTTATCCAACGGGTACCAAAAAAACGGACTTCTTACGTGAATACGCCAAGCAATATGGCGCAGTTGAGATTAATAGTACTTTTTATGCACCCATTGGACAAAAAGCCTTTGCTGGTATGGTCGATAAAGCCTATGTGCAGGCAGACAGTGAATTGAAATTTGCCGTCAAACTGCATCAAGACTTTACTCATGCGCGTAAGGGCACTAGCGATCACGCGCAAGCGTTTTTAAATGCCCTATCCCCGCTTATCGAAACCAATGCTCTAGCGCCATTATTATTACAATTCCCACATGGCTTTGATCGTACTCGTGAGCATCGTCTTTATTTAGCAAATCTGGTCAGTTGGTTTCAGGACTACCCACTCGCTGTTGAGTTTCGTCATAACGGCTGGCATAACCCGCAAGTGGTCGATAGTTTTGTCAAACAAGGTCTGATTTGGTGTAGCGTCGATTATCCAAAAGTCAGTGGTCTACCACCGTCACGGCTAATATTTACCGAGCGCACCGGCTATCTGCGTATGCATGGTAATAATCTAAACTGGTGGGATGCGATGAGTGCGGCTGACCGTCATGATTATCGTTATAGCGAGGCGGAGATGCAGGACTGGGCACAGGCGATTGCCAATCAGCGTCAGCATTTTGATACGCTGTATATCTTCTTTCAAAATACGGTCAATGCGCATGCTTATTATAATATTGCGATGTTGAGAGAAGCGTTGAGTAAGTTTGGGTTTGAGGTGCTGTAGAGTATAGTTTGCGAAGTGCAACTCACCATTCAACGGCTAATTAAAACCACACCCTACAATAGCTAACAAATTAGTAAGTATATTACGGAAATCTCATATTTTTTAGCGAGGAATCAAGCTTGAGTACGGAAAAAACATTAAAAAAAGAGGAAAGTTTTAATAATCTATATAAGAAAATAGATGCAACTTCAAAAACAAGATTCAATGCATCTGACCGTCTGAGACTTCATAGCAAATATTCAACTTATACAGTTGTAATAATTTCTTTAGGATTAATTCTTATATCATTGATGCAAGCTTATAGCCTTGGAAAAAATATAAACAATGACTTAGTAACATTGATTCAGATTTTTTCGACCATCGCAGTATTAGTTTACTCACTTTTAATTGATAAAAATGATTACTCAAATTTATCTGAAAAAATGTATTCATGCGCAACACAGCTTGGTGAACTTAAACAAAAGATACATCCATTTCTAAATCAACCATATAGTCAAATATCTTATGATGGTTTTAGAGATTCATACTACAACATATTAAAACTATTTGAGACTCATTCGAATAACTATTCTAGTAGTGACCACATTAGAGCACGGCTTGTAATGCCCGAAAACTACACTATTAAAGGTATGGAATGGTGGTACTCTAAACTTCATATATATTGGACTCTATTCTTAGATTTCTTCTCTTACATATTGGTTATAGGCACTTTAGCTGTAGTACTGTATTGGGTTTCATTTGACTGGGTTTGGTTTTGGAATTGACTAGACCAAAAAACGTTAAAACATTGACTACGTCTATACAGACTCTTAACTCTGAATAAACAGTTATATTTTTAGAAAATACAACAAAAAAGGACGCCTCTCAGCGTCCTTTTTTCAAATCAAATACTTCCTCGTTAAAGATTACTCTTCAACACCAGCGTCTTGACCTTTATATTTTGCGTTTGCGTAGTCCCAGTTCACTAGCTTGTCTAGGAACGTGTCAACATAGTCAGGACGACGGTTACGATAATCGATGTAGTAAGCATGTTCCCATACGTCGCAAGTCAATACCGCGATTTGGTCATGTGCAAGTGGCGTGTCAGCGTTAGCAGTTTTGGCGATAGACAATTTGCCACCGACTTTATCAGCCACTAACCATGCCCAACCTGAACCAAACTGAGTCAATGCTGCGTTTTTGAACTCTTCACGGAACTTGTCATAGCTACCGAAGTCTTCTTCGATTTTCGCTTTCAAGTCACCAGTAGGTTCGCCACCGCCGTTAGTTGGCGTCATGCAATTCCAGTAGAACGTGTGGTTCCACACTTGGGCTGCTTGGTTAAACATACCTTGCTTGCTGTCATCTTTAGCCGTTGCTATGATGATTTCTGACAACGTTTTGTCTTCTAGACCAGAACCTGGTAGCAACTCGTTAAGCTTAGTCACGTATGCATTGTGATGCTTATCATGATGGAACTCTAAAGTTTCAGCACTGATGTGCGGTTCTAAAGCATCTTTTGCATATGGTAAGTCTGGTAAAGTAATCTTTGACATAGTTATTTTATCCTTGCTGTTTTAGCTGTTATTTTATGGAAACTGAATTTTACGCTATTTTTAACACGCAAAAAACCCTATAAAATAGCTGGCTAAATTGGCTGAGTTTATTGTTTGAAATGAATTTTATCGATTAATACATTGTATTGCTGAACACAGTATCACGTATTATTATGAATCCAAAATTAACTATTATTCTTTTCTTGCTCTTGGCTCAAAAGCCAAACACTTGACTTTGTCAGCCTTTATTAACCAAATATTCACAAGCTATAAGATATAATTCACTGTAGCTTGGCATCTATTATAGCAATAGTGGCGACAAATACCAGTTACCAAATGTTATGCACAGCGCAATCAGTATTGCTTGTGAACAGCAAACAAAAAAATTATAAAAATAGTACCTTAATATAAATCACTATTTTTTGTTTAGATCTAACGACACGACGGAATATTCTCTATGAGTGCTATCAATACACTACACACATCGCGACCCTTGACCCAATCTACATCTCACAAGCAATGGGTACTCGCCAGCAATAATAAAGGCAAGCTTGCTGAGTTCACAAGACTATTTTCGGAAGCAGATTTGGATGTGACAGTAATACCACAAGGACAGCTCGATATCGACGATGCGATTGAAGATGGCTTGAGTTTTATCGAAAATGCCATTATAAAAGCCCGTCATGCTAGCCGTATTAGTGGATTGCCTGCGATTGCCGACGATTCTGGACTTTGTGTGCCAGTATTGGGTAATGCACCCGGTATTTATTCGGCGCGCTATGCCGGTGAGCATGGTAACGATAGTAAGAATAATGAAAAGCTTATCGCTGACTTGCAGCCTATCCGCGCAGCACAGCCTGATACTGCTATTAAGAGCATGTTCGTTTGCGTACTAGCGATGGTGCGCCATGCTGATGATCCGCTACCAATTATCGCGCAAGGTTTATGGCACGGTGAGATTTTAGAGTTGCCACATGGTGAAGGTGGCTTTGGTTATGATCCACTGTTCTGGTTACCAGAGCTGCAGGCGACGGCTGCAACCCTCAGCGCTGCGGATAAAAATAGCATCAGCCATCGCGGTCAGGCGATCAAGCAGTTATTGGCGCAATTGCCTTTATAAGACGCTTATCTCTTGTAGTTATCCAATTTGATGCCATTTAATCCTCACATCAGTAAATCAGGCGTAGACATACAAGACGTACTTTAAATGAGATGACTGATATAGTAAATTGATACCGCGTAAACGACAAAACAGATAATTTTTACTTTAATAAACAGATAGATTATACTGTTCTACTTTTAAAATTTTGTTGAAAGCCGTTAATTGTCTGTATTATTCGCCAAAAAGCGTTATTATGCGACCTATTGACGGTTTATTATTGATATTTGATAGTATCGACTAAGATTAAACATGTCGTTTTTCAGAGCCAGCAGCGATTGCTAAAGGCATTGATTTGAGAATGACTTGCTATCACTATCCCCTATTTATTCCAACGGCAACCAGTCATAAACGCCCGTATTTTGAGGCATGGTTGTCTATTATTCAATCCTAAAGGTGTAATGATCATGGCTACAGATTTACAAGTCACAACCAACAAGCTATCTAACAAAGAAACTCAGTTAACGGTTAAAGTACCCGTTGAAAAGATTCAAAACAAAGTTGAAGGCCGTATTCGCCAAGTAGCGAAAACTGCCAAGATTGACGGTTTCCGTAAAGGTAACGTGCCTATGTCACATATCCGTTCACAGTACGGTGCTGGCATTCAACAAGAAGTGATCAACGACGTTATTCGTGATACCGTTTTTGAAGCGATCAAGTCTGAAGACATCCGCGCCGTTGGCATGCCGAATATCGACGACGTAAAACTTGAAGATGATTTCTTGGTTTATCAAGCCACTGTTGAAATCTTCCCAGAAGTTGATGTACAAGGTATCAATGAGATCGAAGTTGAGCGTCATACCGCCAAGGTTGATGAAGCTGATGTTGACACTATGATCGAAAACCTACAAAAACAACGTGAAGAATTCGTTGAGAAAAAAGGTAAAGCGGACAAAGGCAATCAAGTCACTTTTGACTTTGAAGGCTCTATCGATGGCGAGAAGTTCGAAGGCGGATCTGCTGAAGACTTCAAATTGGTTATCGGTAGCAATCAGATGATTCCTGGCTTTGAAGCAGGCATCAAAGGTATGAAAGCTGGCGAAGAAAAAACCATCGACGTGACTTTCCCAGAAGATTATCAAGCTGAAAACTTAGCGGGTAAAGAAGCTCAGTTCAAAATCAATGTAAAATTGGTTGAAAAATCTAAGCTACCAGAAATTGACGATGCATTCCTTGAGCTATTTGGTGTTAAAGAAGGCGGCGTTGAGAAGTTAAAAGATGACGTTCGCAAAAACATGGAACGCGAAATCAAAAATGCTGCTCGTAGCCAAGTAAAGCAAGCAACGTTTGATGCTTTGTTAGAAAAGAACGAGTTTGACGTACCTAATGCTATGCTAGAGCAAGAAATCGAGCGTCAACGCAACATGATGATGCAACGTTTTTCTCAGCAGTTCGGTGCGAATGCTGATAGCTTCGATAAAGACATGCTACCAAATGAGTTATTCGAAGAGCAAGCACTACGTGCGGCACGCCTTGGCATCATCGTTGCTCGCGTTATCGATACCAAAGGCTTAGAAGTTGACCAAGCTCGCGTTGAGACGTTCATCAAAGAAGCGGCTGAAAACTACGAAGATCCAAGTGAGGTAATCGAGTACTACACCACTGATAAGCAACAGCGCGCGAACATTGAGTCTGTTGTATTAGAAGACCAAGTGGTTGATTATCTAATCGAGCAAGGTAAAGTAACTGACAAAGAAGTTAGCTACCAAGACCTATTAGCTGCTCAGCAACAACAACAGCAAGCAATGTAATCTAGCTAAATCTTTGCCATTAACTGGTACTGACTGCTAAGATTGCTCTAAAAATGCCCTAACAAATTTGTTAGGGCATTTTTATTGGTGGCTTATATGCTATCTTTATGGCTAGATTATAGACAGCACCCTTGATAAGTACGCACAAACGCCCTATTAATAGGAAGTCATTTATCATTTGTCACATTAAAAAGTTACTATTACTCTGATAAAAAAGTTACCATTAGCTCAATTATTTTAAGCTAATAGCCTTTATTACCGCTATTTATCAACTATTGATGCGATACCCGTCTCATTTAGCGTAATAGGTTTTATTATAAACCGACAATGTTTACAATGATAAACACCAATAAAAATTTAACGATTTTCTACTTTTTATCTTCTATCTTTATAAACAGGATATTTTTATGACAGATTATGATCGCATCACTGCCAACCCGCATTTTGATATGCTGATGAGCGCACACACTACTGCCCAGAGCGCACAGTATAATCAAAGCGCAACCCAAGCAGCATTAGTCCCTATGGTAGTTGAGCAATCAGCTCGCGGCGAACGCTCGTTTGATATTTTCTCACGTCTACTACGTGAGCGCGTTATCTTTTTGACCGGTCAAGTTGAAGACCATATGGCCAATCTTATTGTGGCGCAGCTGCTATTTTTGGAAGCCGAAAACCCTGATAAAGACATTCATTTATATATCAACTCACCAGGCGGCTCGGTCAGTGCTGGTTTGGCCATTTTTGATACGATGAACTTTATCAAACCTGAAGTATCAACTATCTGTATGGGCGGTGCGTATAGCATGGGCTCATTCCTACTGGCTGCTGGTGAAAAAGGCAAACGCTATGCCTTAGCCAATGCTCGCGTCATGATTCATCAACCTTCAGGCGGCGCGCAAGGTCAAGCAACAGATATCGAAATCAATGCACGTGAAATCCTAAAAACTCGTGCGCGCTTAAACGAGATTTTGGCTGAGCGTACGGGTCAGCCAGTAGACAAAATTGAAAAAGACGTCGAGCGTGATTATTGGTTAGATGCTAAAGAAGCCAAAGAATATGGTCTGATCGATGAAGTATTAGAGCATCGCCCTGCTTCTTTATAATAGCCAGTCTATGAGCAGCTGTATCGATGTAGCTAGTAGCGCTGCTTATGCTTAAGTGCTCTATATTAGGCACTTAAGCGTTGATACACACATCAGAATATTTATAAGTATAAAATTTTAGGAGTGCCTGTATATGGCAGAAGATAACACCCCGCAGTGCTCGTTTTGCGGCAAAGAAAAAAGTGAAGTGAAGCAGCTGATTGCCGCTGACGATGCCAATATTTGTAATGAATGTATTGAGCTATGTACAGACCTTATCGCCGACAGTGACGAACATGGTGATGACGATAGCGATATTGATACCTCTTGGGTCAATAAAAAACTGCCAACACCAAAAGAATTGCGCGCCAAGCTTGATGAATACGTCATCGGTCAGGATGCTGCTAAGAAAGCTTTGGCTGTGGCCGTTTATAACCATTATAAGCGTCTAAAAGTTAGCCAAACTTTAGCCAATGATAGCAAAAAAGCTAAAATTGGGGCTGATGATGCAATGGTAGAATTGGCAAAGAGTAATATTTTACTGATTGGTCCAACAGGTTCTGGTAAGACTTTACTTGCGCAAACGCTAGCACGTCTACTTGATGTTCCTTTTGCGATGGCGGATGCCACGACTTTGACCGAAGCCGGTTATGTCGGTGAAGACGTTGAAAACATCGTACAAAAGCTATTACAAGCATCAGATTATGATGTTAGTAAAGCGGAGCAAGGCATCATCTATATTGATGAGATTGATAAAATCAGCAAAAAAGGTGATAACCCTTCTATCACGCGTGATGTGTCGGGTGAAGGCGTACAGCAAGCATTGCTAAAACTTATCGAAGGTACGGTCGCGGCTATTCCGCCACATGGTGGTCGTAAGCATCCGCAGCAAGAGTTGATCCAAGTCGATACCAGCAATATTTTGATTATCGTTGGCGGTGCGTTTGCCGGTCTTGATAAAGTCATTCAGCAGCGTACTGAAAAAACAGGCATTGGCTTCAATGCTGATGTCAGCTCAAAAGATGATAGTCGTCGTAGCTCAGAACTACTGCAACAAGTAGAGCCTGAAGATTTGATCAAGTTTGGACTTATTCCGGAGCTTATCGGTCGTCTTCCAGTACTTGCTGCGCTTACAGAGCTAGACGAAGATGCATTGGTTCAGATTTTGACGGAACCTAAGAACGCCTTGGTTAAGCAGTATAAGTATCTGTTTGATATGGAAGGCGCTGACATTACGTTTACCAAAGAAGCGCTTGATGCGATTGCTAAAAAAGCGATGGCACGCAAAACCGGTGCTCGTGGACTGCGCTCTATCGTTGAAAATGCTCTGTTAGAGACGATGTATGAGCTGCCTTCTATGAAGGATGCTAAGACTGTACTCGTTGATGAGCAAGTGATTAACGAAGGCAAGACGCCTGAAATTGCTTAACTGTTAACTTGCTACATCACTCGTTTGAATTAGCGAAAAGTTAGCTAAAATTTAAAAAAAGCGCTCAAACATGATCTATGTTTGAGCGCTTTTTTATGCTAAATACAAGGACTTCAGTTTAAAAGAAGCAACGAAATACTAATGTTATGGCTTCTGTTTTCAATTTTAAAACACTTTACGTATTTGTATTTGATACACTAATGTTACTAGCAACCTACCGCTTCATTCTCTGTTATATTTCAAGCGCTAGAGTTAGGCTGCTGAGCAACTAAGATTGCATCAAAGACTCGATATTACGTGTTATTTTTATGCTGTTCTAAAGATTATCCTTATTTTTACTGCTCTTAGCCTTTTACTGACACAAAATATCGAGTTAGTTTTACCATTATGGCACCTAAACTAGCATATAAATTTAAATTTCTATATTACTTTTTAAAATAAGGATATTCCTATGAAAACGCTCCCATATCCTAAGCGCTCCGTTTTGATAGCCACTGTGTTTGCCATTAGTGCTGTCGGTATTACTGGTTGTAGCGATCACACTGAAACCAAAGCCGTTGACCGTGTCGAAGAAGCGGCAGCATTGGCACGAGTAAAAGATCTCGAAGCACGCGCTGAAGTGATTAAAAGTAACATGCCAGCTGCCAATGACATGACTGCGACTGCAGGTGGCACTGATACGGCAAGTGGCAAGCCTACTATTAAGATGCCTGATGAATCTACGATTCCAGATGATGAGTTTGGTGCCGCTGTGCGTCGCGGCTTACAAATTGCCAATCACACTTATAAAGAGATGCCAAATAACGTTGGTAATCAGCTGAACTGTACCAGCTGTCACCTTGGCAATGGTTCAGAGGCTTATGCCGCGCCTTGGAACAATATGCCCAGTGTCTATCCTATCTATCGTACGCGCGCAGGTCGTGTCAATACGATACAAGAACGTATTAACGGCTGTTTTGAGCGTTCGATGAACGGTAAGGCACTTGATCTTGGTTCAGATGATATGAACGCGATGGTGGCTTACATGAGCTGGTTGTCACAAGACATGCCATTTGGCGTATCGCCTGAAGGTCGCGGTTTTGTCAAAGTGGATAAAAACCTCGAGCCAAACACTGACAATGGCAAAAAGCTATTTGCAGAGAAGTGTAGTGTTTGTCATGGTGCAACTGGTGAAGGTCAGTATAACGACGATGGCACCTACGTTTATCCTGCTGTCGCTGGTGAAAAGTCCTTCAATGATGGTGCTGGTATGGCACGTACCTATACGGCTGCGGCATTTATCAAAGGCAAAATGCCCTTTGGTCAAGGCAATACGTTAACTGACCAAGAAGCCGTCGATATTGCTGCTTACTTTACTCACTTGCCACGTCCAGTAAAAGCCAATAAAGACAAAGATTGGCCAAAAGGCGACGCCCCTAAAGATGTACGTCGCTAATTTAAAAACGTTATAAATGCTAGAAGAATGAAAAGCCCAGCTAACTTAGATAACTGGGCTTTTCGATTTTCCTGAGTTCTTCCTCAAATCTTACTTTTTAAGGAATGCTGCTTATTTTTTAATGAATGTTAAGGCAGTTTCATATCGCCATCGACCAACCAACCAAATCGGCGCATCATATAAGCCACCAGTCCAGCAATCACAGCGGGCAATATAAACATCAATAAAATAATCGCCGTCCATAATTGACCAGTACTCATAATCTCTTTTGACGCTTCAATCACGCCAAATACGCCAACCAGTCCTGCAGTTCCCATACCTGCGCCTGTAGCCGTACATGCTAGCTCAAAGCCGACGGTCGCTATCGGACCGACGATAGCACTTGCTATAACAGCCGGTAATAAAATAATGGGTTTTCTGAGCACATTGGGGATTTGTAGCATGCTAGTGCCCAAACCCTGAGACACCACCCCACTTATGCCGTTGTCCTTAAAGCTGGCGACGGCAAAGCCAATCATATGCGCTGCACAACCGACTACCGCTGCCCCGCCTGCGACCCCGCCAAGACCAATTGCAATGCAAATGGCCGCACTCGATGTCGGCATCGTTAGCAATATACCGACGACGACAGCGATTACGATTCCCATTAATAATGGCTGTAAAGTAGTTGCCGCTTGAATCCCTTGACCAATGGCATTGACCGCAGCAACAACAGGAGGATTGAGCAGCGCACATACGGCTAATGCCACCGCGCAGACCAGTAAAGGTACCAGTAGAATATCAAGCTTGGTCTTGCCTGCAACCCATGTACCAGCGCGATAGGCAAAAACTGACGCCAAATATGCACCGATTGGATTACCCGGTAGCGCAGCAAAGGTGGCCGGACCTGCTTCTTGAGCGATAAACAAATTCCCTGCCATTAATGCTTCAGAGTGAGCGCCCAACATACCAGCGACCAAACAGCTAAGCATTACCAAAGTTGGCGCTTTTAGATAATAAGCAATGCCGACACCGATGCCCGCGCCCATTAACACAGATGCCAATTTTCCGACAGCAATCAGTGCTGGCAGATTTAGCCAACCACCGATTTGCGAGATGATAAGACCCGCTATTAAGGTGACAAAAAGCCCCAATGCCATACCAGTAAATGCATCGATAAAGTATTTTTGAAAAAATGCTTTAAAATGACTGTGCGTGGTTACTGCTGAATTAGATACCGTCATAGCGATACTCTCGGTTAGTGTGGCAATAAAAAATTTCAATATAGTGGGTTAAGTTTAAAAAAATGCGCCGCTATTAGCAAAAAAAAACGTATAAAAAAAGCGCCACTGTGACGCTTTTTTCTAAACAATCAAATCAATCTAAAACTAACGACGTTGTTCAACGATAATAGAATCAATTCCGTTATTTTGCAGGCGCTGCTGAGCAGTAGCAACAGCTTGACGACTATTCATCGGGCGTGAAATCACCTGATAGATAGGCAAGCCATTACCAGTAGTGTTTTTGACGACTTTTGCATCAACACCTGCCATCAGTACTTGCGCACGGCGACGGTCGGCTTCATCAGCATCACCAAAACTGTTAATTTGTAAGATATACGTAGCAGCAGGCTTAGCAGCTTGAATACTTGCATTGCCAGCATTGGGTTTGTTTGCATTAGTACCCGGATTGCTTGTCGCTGGCGTACCATCGTAGGTCGCATCTTCTTCAATAATAACGATATCATCATTACCAGTAGCTGCGCCAGCATTTGGCGCACTGGTTGTACCTTCAGAAATACTACCCGTACCATCATTAGCACTAGGCACATTACTGTCAGTTTGATTGACTATCACATCCGGTTCAAAATCTATGATTTCACCCAGCTGGTCATTGTCGGTCTTGTCAAATTCTTCATCAGGGACGGTTGCCATTTCTTGATTGGGTAAAATATCATAGAATTCATAATCACCATTGTCAGCATCAGGATCCACTCGTTGCTGTATTTGCTTATTAGGATCTCCAGCCGTATCAGCGGGACTAAAATTAAACCATGGTGACAGATATAAGAATACCCCGATCATCAGCGTCAACACTGCACCAACAAACATCCATAATAAGCCTGACGCACTACTTGTTTTGCGCTTTTCAGTGGCACCTCTTGGTTTTTTGGCTAACATGGATCGCATTCTCCCTACTGAATCTATCTGTCATTATTGAATTATTACTATCAGTTGCCAGCTTTATTACATGCTAGACGGTGCAGACAGCCCTAATAGACCAAGCCCGTTACTGATAACTTGGCGTACTGCTTTAGATAAACGTAAACGAGCTTGCATCATCGCCATCTCATCGGCGCTTGGTGTCTCACCTGAAGTCAGGCTCACAGGCAAGATACGATTGCTGTCGTACCAACCATGGAATAACGCTGCCAACTCTTTAAGGTAATTAGTCAAGATGTGCGGCTCATAACCTGTCGCTGAGCGCATCAAGGTAGCAGGATAAGCAGCAAGCAGCTTAATCAACTCCTCTTCACTTGGTGCAACAAGTAATTCTTGCTGCGCCGCACCTATCGCATCATCCACACTTAAACCGCTGGCTTGTAGTTTTTCTAACACACGGCAAACACGGGCATGTGCATATTGAATGTAATAAACCAAGTTGTCTTTACTTTGCGATTTCGCAAGCTCCAAGTCAAAATCAACATGTACTTCAGGCTTACGCGCGACGTAATAAAAACGCGCTGCATCGTTGCCAACTTCGTGACGTAGCTCACGTAAGGTCACAAATTTACCAGAGCGTGATGACATTTGTACTTTTTCATTACCGCGCCATAATGCGACAAACTGCACCAACACTACATCTAAACGGTCGGCATCGATACCAAGCGCCAATAAAGCCGCTTTTACGCGCGGTACATAACCATGATGGTCTGCACCCCAAACGTTCACTACTTTGTCAAAACCGCGATCGAATTTATTTTTATGATAGGCGATATCAGAGGCAAAATAGGTGCTTTGCCCATTAGCGCGGCGTACGACACGGTCTTTTTCATCGCCAAAATCCGTCGACTTAAACCAGATATTGCCGTCTTTTTCGTAGAGATAGCCTTTGTCTTCTAAAATCTGTAAGACTGGCTCAATCTCACTATCAATCGATCTTTCGCTAAACCAGCATTCATAGCTTACACCGAAGTCATTCAGATCGTCTTTGATATCAGCCAAAATACTGCTTAATGCTGCATTTAGAAACAGCTCATAACCATTACCAAGTAAAGCTTTACTGTTGGCAATTAGACCATCGATATGGGCTTCTTTATCACCTGATAGCAGTACTTTTTCACCATCGGCATTTGTTTCGAACTGCGCATCTTCTGGCACGTTCTCGGCAATATCGGCGAAACGATGTACGTAAGTATCAGCATGCTGCGTCTTTAATGTCTGAGCAATATCACTGACATAGTCGCCTTGATAGCCGTTGACGGGGAAGGTGACCGTCTCACCATTGGTTTCTAGATAGCGCAAATAAGTACTGGTCGCTAAGATATCCATCTGGCGACCGGCATCATTGACATAGTACTCACGCGTGACATCATAGCCAATCGCCTCAAGCAAGTTTGATACGCTCATACCAAATGCAGCGCCGCGACCGTGACCAACGTGTAAGCTAGAAGTTGGGTTAGCAGAGACAAATTCGACCTGTATTTTTTGTCCGTCAAACTGCTTGCTTAAGCCAAAGCCATTTTGCAAATTAAAGATATCATCTAACACGGCAAACTTAGCTTCAGTATTCAAAAATACATTGATAAACCCTGGACCCGCGATTTCTATTTGGCGGATATCTTGATTCTCAGGCAATGCATTGACGATTTTTTCAGCCACTTGGCGCGGATTGGCTTTGGCAGCTTTGGCCGCAGTTAGGGCAATATTGCTGGCAAAATCACCATGGCTGGTATCTTTAGTACGCGTAATTTGGCTATTATTTTGCCAATCAGCTGGTAATTCGCCGTCATTTTTTAGGACTGCAATCGCACTGTCAAACAGTGAGGTAAGCGTATCGATTTGGGCTTGTGACATAGGACTATAAACTCGGATAAATAAACAATAAAAGTGGTGGTATATCAAATACGATAAAAAGATAAATAACCTGCAAATATAACAACCTTTACCTGCTATTGCACTATTTGAACCAAAAATAGCGATAAAATGCTATTTATAGCAAGGTGCTAGGGTTTATTTGACGTTTAGGGGTTATTATAATTGGCAGATAGCTTATAGGTCAGAGTTATTGTAGCGTTCCTGTTTCCCAAGGTTGATGAAACATTCATACCTAGCCTATTCCACGTTATAATAACGCCATTTATTGGCTACTTTCTCTTGATATCGTGATGCTTAAATACTTATTCAACTATTTATAAGTATTTCATTAAAAAGCAATAAAATAACGAACAGAGAACGTGGTACTTTATGACTTTATATATAGGATAAAATTATGTTTGCCATTGCTGCCAGTACCGTTACCAGTTGGGGGCTTTACATCTTATTGCCCATTTTTATTGCCTTTTTATTCTTTATCATTTGGGACTTATCAAAACAGTCTGGTGCTGGTCGCGCTGGTACATTTTGGATGTTTTTGGCACTTGGTGCCGGTTTCATCGGTTTTATCTTAAAAATATTGTTAGAAATGGCATTTACACGGTGGTTTATCTAAAAGCATTGAAGATTTACTGCTTTGCCAATTATTTTTTGGCAATTAGAGTAGCACGCATCGGTGCAGGATAGCCTTCAAGAGTTTTGCTAGAATCATTAGGATCTAAAAAATCTGCTAACGAATGATAGGTCATCCATTCCGTTTTACGCTGTTCTTCCGTCGAGGTGACTGCCACATCGACGCAGCGCACCTCAGTAAAACCAACTTTCTCTAACCAGCCTTTCAATGCGGCAACCGAAGGTAAAAAATACACATTATTCATCTGGGCATAGCGGTCATGCGGTACCAGTACCGTATTGGAATCGCCTTCTATTACCAAAGTTTCAAGTACCAGCTCACCGCCTTTGACCAACTGCCCTTTGAGCTGTTGCAAGTGCTCAAACGGCGATTGGCGATGATAGAGCACACCCATGCTAAACACGGTATCAAACAGCTGGCTATTATCCGGCAATGCTTCAAGCGGCACTGGAATATAATGAGTTCGATAACGCTCTGTACCATGAGTATGAGCATCTGCGCTACCTACAAAATGCCTAATCGCCATAAACTGATGATAAAACAAGCACGACGGATCAATGATGATGACCGTATCGGCACCTGCTCCTGACATACGCCAACCATGATAACCAGAACCACCACCAACATCTAAGATGCGACGACCTTTTAAAGGACTCAAATGCGGTGCGACTCGTTGCCATTTCCAATCACTGTGCCATTCGGTATCAATCAATATTGGCGTGGCTTGTTCATCTTCATTCTGACCACTATCAATTTGATTTTCGAGCTGACCACCAATTTGAAAAGGCCCTTTGCGCCACGGCATCAGTTGCTTTAATAATGCTATTATTTGTTTGCGCTGAGACTCACTAAGATTTGCCTCAATCGTCAATGTATCACTGCTTAGATCGACGTTATTGACGGTTAATTCTGGCAAACGAGCGACTGATGCCTGGTAGGCAGGCGCGTGCGCATAGTTGGCCTTGTCTTTGATATCACTTAACCATGTTGGTAATTGCTTAAGCCACTCATAAGCGTTCGGCTGCTGTTGCGCTAGTTCTAGCAGGGTTAAATACAGTTCGCGTTCAGCGTGGATGATAGTGTCGTTAAGCATAAAAGCGGATTACTCTGTTGATCAAAAGATAGGATAAAAAGGGTTCTAACAATGTAGCCGTTATTTAAACGCCACAATAGAGACGAAGTTTAAAAACTGAAACCACGTGAGATGACGCTGAAAGCCAACATCACTCAATCGTGCGTGATGCTCATCTAAAGTATCCGTAATAAGGACGTTTTCTAGTGCATTTCGTTTGCCGCTGATTTCCATCTCGGTATAGCCATTGGCGCGTTTAAAATCGTAATAACGTTCAACCAACCACGCATCATACTGCTCATCAAAAGCATGAGTCTTTTCGGTCAATACCAATATACCGCCTTCGCTGAGTACCGCATAAATCTTTTCTAACACCGCCACTCTATCGGCAGCCGGTAAAAACTGTAAGGTTAAATTCAAAATCACCATATCACATGGCTCAAGCTCAATATCGCGAATATCCACAGTGATGACCTCTATGTCATGCTCAGGATAATTATCATTCAATAAAGTAGTCGCTTCAGTGGTCATCGCAGGTGAAATATCAATCGCTTTAATTTGCAAATCTTGCGGCTCAAACTCGCCAGCCAAGGTCATACTTGCAGCACCCAGTGAACAACCCAAATCATAAATACGGCTCACACGCTGCCCACTATCACTCTGTTGGCGATATTTACAATGACGACGAGCAAATATGGGTAACATCGCCAATACCTGACCATAACCGGGAACACTGCGACGAATCATATCCGGAAAACAAGCCACCACTTGCTCATCAAATGAAAAGCGAGCTGCTTTATCTAGTGGCGTGGTGAATAAGGTGTCATGTTTAACAGTGGTAGGCTGAGATTGGCTCATAGTGTGACTCATTCTTTGGTAATTAAACTAAACTTTAACGTGTGTAATCATCTTGACTGACGCTATCAATAATAAGCAGCTGATAATAACGAGATTTTTAGCGTAGCAAAAGCCCATTATAACATTACTATTTGTTACTTATCGCAGGCAACTGCGCTGTTAAGCTAAATGTATATCGCCAAGCAAAATAGATTTGTAAAACATGCTTGGCTCATATCTTATAATGATAAGAATAGGAAAAATTATGCAAACCATTATATTAGGCGGTGGCTGTTTTTGGTGCACCGAATCAGTATTTTTATCCGTAAAAGGCGTACAGTCTGTAATATCAGGTTATATGGGCGGCGATGCGGTATCAGCCAATTATGAAGCAGTCTGCGGTGGGAATACTGGTCACGTTGAAGTGATTAAAGTCGAATTTGACGAATCGATTGTCCCATTAGAAGTGATACTTGATGTCTTCTTTGCCACTCATGATCCTACCACGATGGATCGTCAGGGTAATGATGTAGGTAGCCAATATCGTAGCGTCGTGTTCTACACTGATGAAACGCAAAAACCGACCATCAATCGTACCATTAACAAGCTGCGTGACATGGGTATAAATGTGGTGACCGAAGTACATCCTGCGGTCGAATTTTATCAAGCAGAAGACACACATCAAGACTTTTTTAATCGCAACCCAGGACAAGCTTATTGCAACTTCGCCATACCACCAAAACTTGCCAAACTGCGTAAAGAATTCAGTCAATATATGGTGAGCTAAGCATCACATTGCCTAACGATTTATTCGTTTCAGACATGTCTTAATTTATTATTTAATAAAAGCCAAATGCTTATAATATAAGTATTTGGCTTTTTTAATTCTTGATAATTTTATTGGAGTTAATGACTTTGACAATATTATGCGACAAGTTATGATAATGCATCGACTGTAAAAAATAACTGATAATAGAAATTCTTATAACTGAAGGCTAAAGCAATGAATCCAGAATTTTGGCAGGCTCGCTGGAAGGAAAAACGCATCGGCTTTAATCAGCCTAAGGTGAATCCTTTATTGATTAAATACTTTTCAGATTTAAAGATGGCCACCGGAAGCCGTATATTCATCCCTTTATGTGGCAAATCTATTGATATGATTTGGCTAGCCAATCAAGGTTTTGATATCGTCGGCGTGGAATTGGTTGAGTCAGCGGTACAGGAATTTTTTGCTGAAAATAATATCTCTTACACGATAAAAGCGCATGGTGAAAATTCAAATATTAAATGCTATCAAGGGCAGTTATCAGGACAAACAATAGCGTTATGGGTTGCAGATATATTTATGCTAAGTACTAATGATGTTGGTCGCGTTAATGCGGTCTACGATCGAGCAGCATTAATTGCGATGCCAGAAGAGTTGCGCCCGCAATATAGTCAGCAAGTTATCGACCTCAGTCAAAACGCTCCTCAATTATTACTGACACTCAATTACGACCAAAATGAGCGAGCAGGACCGCCCTTTTCAATCAGTCATGAGCAAATCCAGCAGTATTATAGCGCTCGCTATCAAATTCAAGAGCTTGAGGGCGAATCATCGACTTTGAACGCCGCACCTGAGATGGCGGTGACAGAGCATGTTTGGTTGTTGAATAAACCATAAGCGAGAAATCTAATGAAAATTTTAGTGAGTTTCCTAAGTCTCATTGCTTTCTTATTAGTCGTATTGACAGGCCCTCTTTATAAGTATGACATCATTGAATTAGGTACGGTGTTTACAGGATTTAAATATGGCATATTGACTGCTGTTGCAGCGCTTGTATTGCTCGTATTACAAGTTATATTTAAGCGAAATACACTAACGCTTGCCAATGTGGTAGTCACCATTGCGTTATCCTCCGTTGCTCTCGGATTACCACTTAGTATGCGGAGTAAGGGCAAAAGCGTAGCGCCTATTCATGATATTTCAACTGACTTAATCAACCCACCTGAGTTTGTCGCTATTGCTCCGCTACGCGCTGACGCACCCAATCCAGTCGCTTATGCTGGTGAAGCAACTGCCGAGCAACAACGTCAAGGCTATCCGGAACTAAAAACGCTAGTCTATTCACAATCAAAAGCTGAATTGGTGAACGCTGCCGAACAAGTTGCCAAAAATTTAGGTTGGGAGCTAGTCAATATCGATGCTAATAAAGGTATTGTTGAAGCAACAGATACTACGGCGTGGTTTGGTTTTAAAGATGATATCGTTGTACGTATCAACGATAATGGTAGCGAGCGTCTGGTTGATATCCGTAGTAAATCGCGGGTTGGCGGTAGCGATTTGGGTAAAAATGCAGCACGTATTCATAATTTTATTGAGGAGTTGGATATCATTTTAGTGAAATAGCTTTGTAAAACACCTGTAGAATTAATCATCCACATTAAAACCAAAGACTTTCCTAAAATTATGTAATGCTATATTTTTCTAAAACCCTATCCTAACCTCACGCCAACGTCAGCTTATAGTAACCGAGTACTACGATACCTTTTCTTTACTATTGAGATTGGTTACTCTAAGTAAAATCGACTTTTAATCGCTTTGTTTTACTTTCTAATAACTAATTTCTAGTAACTGTTTTTTTAACAGCTACTTCGACGCTTATAGGATATTTTTATGCGCTTGAATCACTTATCCACCTTATCTTTATTGACGGCAGCGATTGGCTTAAGTCTTGCCAGCCCCGCTCAAGCTGCCAAGCCAGACGCACCAAATTTGTCTAATGCTCAATTTCAGCAGTGTCTAGATGGTCTAAAAAACTCTAGCAAATTTCGTGATGTTGATAGCTATACTTTTAATAACTATCGTCCCGGTGAGCCTGACCCTAGTGTTATTCAATCGCTAAACTATCAACCTGAATTCCAAAAAGACGTTTGGGATTATTTGTCATCACTTGTTGATACCGAACGCGTAGAAGATGGTATCCGTGCCAAGCGTCAATGGGCGGATACGTTACGTAAAATTGAATCGCGCTATGGCGTTAAAGCCGAGCACGTATTAGGCGTTTGGGGTGTGGAGTCTAACTTTGGGCAGACATTGGGAAAAAAACCTTTGTTTGAATCTTTAGCGACCCTATCTTGCTTTGATCGCCGCCAAAGCTATTTCCAAGGCGAATATGCCAATGCACTAAAAATCGTCCAAAACGGTGATATTGCGCCAAGCGATATGACAGGTTCATGGGCAGGCGCGTTTGGTCAGACGCAGTTTATGCCAAGTACATTTTTAGAGTTGGCAGTCGACTTCGATGGCGATGGTCGCCGCGACTTGGTCAATAGCGTCCCCGATGCCCTTGCCTCTACGGCAAACTTCTTAGATAAACGTGGCTACCGTTCAGGCGAAGCATGGGGTTATGAGGTAAAACTGCCAAGTGGATTTTGGGCAGCGTCCAACCGTAAAGATAAAAAATCGATGAGCCACTGGCGCAATCAAGGCTTAACCCTTGCTAATGGTAGCCCACTCCCTTCTGACTTGAGTAGTGCTGGATTATTATTACCAGCAGGTCCTGACGGCCCTGCATTCTTAGTTGGTAAAAACTTCGATACTTTTTATTCTTATAACGCATCAGAAAGCTATGCACTGGCGATTGCCCATTTATCAGATTTGATTACTCGCGAGAGTAGTAGTAAAACTGACTTTATCACAGCATGGCCAACTGACGATCCTGGTATAGGTCGCCAAGAATCCAGAGCGATTCAGCAAGCATTATTAAATGCAGGATATGATATCGGCGCCGTCGATGGCATTATCGGTGATAATACTCGTACTGCTATCCAGCAGTACCAGTCTAGTCGTGGCATTTTTCCAGCTGATGGACGTGCAGGGCAGAAATTCTATCGTGCCATCGTTGGTAATACGGCGCCTAATACTTCGCAATACGGCAATCCATATAACCAGCCAACAAACAGTCGTCCTTTAAACCCCGCGTCTGCTGATCGTATGGGACAATTGATTCAACAGCAAAATACCACACCTAATAGCTACTCGCAGCCTACAGCGATCAGCCCATCAAACTCAAGCACAACGCGATATCGCCGTGTAACGGGTGCTGATGGTACTATAAAACTGGTACGTATTGATGAAGGCTCTTGATTACGTAATGTCTTTTAAGTATTAATAAAAATAAAAAGCCACGCTAATTAGCGTGGCTTTTTGATCATGTCAGTTCTGACACTCTTTATGATTTGTCACAGTTTACATGATATATCTAATTCTTAGACATTAAACGATAGGTGGTGGATTCGGTTTACCATTGTCACCATCCCAGTTTTCACGAGCTTTATCATCTAAATCTGCTGGCGTCTTAGGCTCCCATTTGCCATTTTCTTTCCACGTGGCATCACCCCAATCTGCATCCTCTTCCTTTCTATCCAATTCCTTATAGACTTTGGTCGGATCGATACCGCGGCGCTTCATATCTGCTACTTGCTCTTCTAACGTATGAAACTGACTTGCCTCATGCATGGTTTGCTCTAAGCTATCCAACTCACTTTTTAACGCGTCATTTTTAGCATTACTCATTATTTGTTCTCCTTAATTGCTCAGTATTATTATGTGTTCATCTTGCTCATTATTACGAGTATCAAAGGGATTCACAACGAGTACCACGTATACTTTGTATTACAAAACGTAGCCATTAGCAAGAAACGTGTTAGTCAATCATGATTTGTATGAGGTTCTAAGATTGGTAGCAACGATAATGACTGATAATAGCGAAGGCGATAATTTAGCTAGTGGCAGTTGATATAGCAGGATTTTCTATCGATGGCTTTTTTGCATCAAGTAAACTTTTTGCATAAAAAGTCAGCTTCCAAAGCTCCTGTGTGACCCGTGTTCCATAGGTAGTTAGCTGTATCCAATTAGCAGCAACCAATTGCCGCTGTAGATGATTGAGATCGTCTTGAGAGATTTGACAACGTGCCACAGCATGGACATTTGGCATCTCGCGCTTGATATCGATCTCAGCTCGCACAGCGATTAAGCGGTTGATACCACTTTGTAAACCATAGCTTGAAAAAGTAGCTGGCATTTTTATCAGAGTGATTAATACGTCTTGCCATGCTAATACCATTGGTCTTGTCACATCGGTTAAATTGCCACCCTCATAAGCTTGGGCTTTATAGTGAATCTCAAAGGTCTCTGTCAATACGATTGGCTTACTGACATTATCGTCCATACTCTGACTAGGGACGACAGTAGTTTCTTGCCCTGTCACTCTATTATTTGTCAAAGTAGCCGCTAGAGTCTCAGATGCTGAAGGTTTATTAGTCTTCATCGCCTCTTCATCAACCCTGATCCATCCCGCAGCTATATTATGGCTAGCAACCATTTTGTAATAGGCTTGGATAAGCAATTGCTCGATGTCGTTTTCTGTCTCGTAATAATAAATCTTATCCATTTTTGACGTTACTGCACTGGTAAATTCTTGCAACTGTCTACTGATATTGGCGCCGTTATGATGTTTCTTTATTAGTATCAGTAAAGGTTTGAGCTTCGCTTTAGCATTGAGATAGCTCAAATGCATTTGACTAACACCATTATTTTGCGTCGTACCGTAGCTATCGCCAATGACCATCAAAGCATAATCACAAGCATCAATACACTGACGCCCATATAACGAAGCTTTGGGTAATCTACTGGAAGCATCATAGGTTAAAAAGGCACGGCCTTGAAAAAATATCGCAATACTATCCAATACCAATAACTGGTCGTTATCAGCGCATACAATATGAATATGGTAGCGACGGTTTGGCACGATCACCTCTAATCTCTATTAGCTGGTCGAAAAAGATACGTTCTCAGAGTTCTCAGAAAAATTATAATAATAAGCAATTAAAATATTCTGTTTGGTAAATACAAGCCTAGCATAGTATTGCTAGAATGCGTTTACTTTATTTCCAATTCCATTAATATACTACGGAATTATAACAGCTGTATCGAGATTAATCCTAGGAGCCCCTAAGCCTAATACTCAAAATGAGGATGGTATTGTAAATGCGTTTGCTCGCCAAGTAAGCGTGATAGCAGCAAATCCATCTGTTTATCGTATTTGGTCGCATAAAATATCAACGGTGGCTTAATCTGATTGTCACTCAAACTGGCATCTAAAACACCATTTCTATCTAATCCATCTATAGGCAATGCTGACAAATTATTGGCGATCAACAGTTGCTTAACGCGCTCCGCAATTGCTTGACCTGAATCAACCACTTGCATTGATAGTTTTTGCGCTTCAATTGCTTGCATCACAAAATCTTTAAAGAATGGATAATGAGTACAGCCTAATACCAGCTGGTCTACCCCATCCTTTGCAAACACTTGCAACTGTCCACGAAGATTTTGCGCCGTTTCACTGTTTTCCGGCATACCTGATTCTACCCAAGGCACCAGTTGCGGGTCAAAATATTTGGTCACTCTGGTTGCACTTGGACTGGCTATCGTAGCAATGACATCGTTCAGGAGTTTACCGTTTAGAGTCGCTTTGGTTGCTAGTACCGCCACATGACCACTTTTGCTGGCCAATACCGCAGGTTTCAACGCTGGTACCAAACCCACAATGGGTAGCTGCGGATAATGGCACCTTGCTGTCTGCAACGCATAGGCTGAAGCACTATTACACGCAATGACAATAAGCTTGCAGCCTTGCTGATATAGCCACTCTACTGCCGTCAATGTTAATGTTTTAATATCATCACTATCTCGATTGCCATAGGGCACATTCAGGGTATCAGCATAGTAAATATAACGTTCATTGGGCAGTTGCTGGGCTAAATGTAAATAAATAGACAAGCCACCAATACCGGAATCAAATAAGCCAATGGGCGCGCTACGGTCTGGATCTGCCTTTATCCCTTTATTATGATTGTATATCACACTATCGACCATCGCTTCTTCAGCAGTGTTATTATCAGAAATTATTGAGTAAGTATTAACTGTGTTAGTAACAGCACTTGCGGCAACTTTCATATTATTTCACCGCCATTTTGATAAAAATACTGTCATACCGACCCTACTAGTAAATTTAACCAATATTACTTTCAATAATAGTCCCATAAATAAAAAGGGCTATAAGATAGATAACAAGATTTGCTCAAGATAAATAGCAATCACTGGCTAATTATAGCTCATTATTGACCGTTAAATAGATGTCATCGTCAATGTATAAGCATGACCGCCACTTTGCAGGGTTAGCGTGGTTTTACCATCTTGCTCTGTCAATTCGCCAATCTCGGTTAAATGATAAAATACGTTGCGACCAATAAGTGCCGTCAATCCATTTCGAACCAGCATATAAGGACGCATTTGCACCTCAGATGTTAATTGTTGGTTTTCCTCTCCGTGGCTATTATGAACAGCATCCATATCATTAGAGTGATCATTTCTATTTTCATTACCCTCTACATTAACAAAGTCATAAGGACGTAAAAAAATAGGATGCTCATCATCTAAGCGTACGACATCACCCGTTGTCGTGGTAAATTCAAGCCAACTATTAGTGTCTTCGTTGACGATACCGACATCATTGATTAATAGTGGCGCATCTTCCACTTGGATACGCAATTTCTGTACGGGCGTCTTTAGAAAATACTCAATCACGCCTTCTTTTTCTTCTTTCCATAAGATAGTGGCAAACAGACTGACTAATGACTCTCGGGTCATGTGTCCGCCTTCATGCCACCACTCGCCATTGGCTTTGATGACCAAGTCCATATCATCGATTTGTTCAGGATGCCAATTTTCTAGTGGCGGTATGGCACGTCCTTCACGTGTCCCTGCCGCAGACTTTAAATATTGGCTCAAATTGTCTATAGTATTTAGCTCAGACAGCTTGTCATTAGAGGTTTTAACATCTTTTAAAGTCGTGGCATCGGTATCTTTATTATTATCTGTCATCGTACAATCCTTCACGTAGTAATCAAAGTTTGGCAAATCTGTTATTACTATAAATTTTAGTTTCGGGTATGATAAGACAATATCGTCATTGTACCCCCCACCGTCTTAATCTTACTTTAACACTGATGTTGTTAAATGCGTATCGTGTTTGTGGGACTTTTCTTTTATAATAAGTAACGATTTTTTATTTGAAATAGTCTGGTGGGCGTTGTACTAACGACACATTTCACGTTATGTTTTGAAGGTTTTTAAAAATACTTTAATCGTAACGTCGTCAACTGATACCGTAAAGACCCTTTTTATCGGGCAGCCATATGTCTGAGTAAAGTTAGCGCCACAAGCCTTATTATTCAATTGTTAAGCTAATGATGCCCTGAGATAAGCCACTACAAGTTTAGGAGTAGGTATGCAAGAGCAAGACAATCAATCGCCAGTTATTGATGGTGATACTGTAAATATCGACACGCCAATCGTGACAGACACAGCAAATTCAGAGCCAGCAGTGGTGACACCAGAAGTGCTCGCTGAAGAAACGCCCGTTATTGTAGATACGAAAGCCGTTGAGCCAGTTGCTGAAACGGTCGTTGTCGATAAAACGCCAGAACCTGTTGCAGCAGAGCCTGAAGTAGAACGTGAGTCAATGGAATTTGATGTCATTATCGTTGGTGGTGGACCTGCCGGACTTTCAGCTGCCATCCGTCTACGCCAGCTTGCCATCGCAGCAGGTAACGATGAGTTCATGGTTTGTGTGGTCGAAAAAGGCTCAGAGTTTGGCGCTCATACTCTCTCTGGTGCGGTCATGGAAACACGCGCTTTGGATGAGTTGATTCCAGATTGGAAAGAAAAAGGCGCACCGCTAAACGTTCCTGCAATTGAAGATCGCGTCTATATGCTGGGTTCAGCGACCAAATCCATCAAATTAATGGATTCGGTCATTCCTGCCAGCATGCATAACCAAGGCAACTATATTGTCTCATTAGGCAACGTCGTTCGTTGGTTGGCTCAACAAGCTGAAGAGCTAGAAGTCATGATGTTCCCAGGCTTCCCCGCTGATGAAATTTTATATAATGATGATGGTTCAGTTAAAGGCGTATTGACAGGCGACATGGGTGTGGCTGCCAGTGGAGAAGCGAAACATAGCTTTGAGCCAGGTTATGAGCTGCTTGCTAAATATACTATATTTACCGAAGGTAGCCGTGGTCACTTAGGCAAGCGCTTGATCAGTCGTTTTAATCTTGATAAAGACTGTGACCCACAACACTATGGTATTGGTCTAAAAGAGCTATGGGATATTGATCCTGCTAAGCATGAAGAAGGTGTGGTCATGCATGGTTCAGGTTGGCCTTTGACTGACACTGGTTCAACTGGAGGCTGGTGGTTGTATTTCGCTGAAAACAATCAAGTAAGCTTTGGTCTTGTTATTGACCTCTCCTATTCTAATCCATATATGTCGCCATTTGATGAGATGCAGCGTCTAAAACTACATCCGCTTATTCGTAATGTTCTAGAAGGCGGTAAACGTATATCTTACGGCGCACGCTCGTTAACTAAAGGCGGTTTAAACTCCTTGCCAAAATTCACCTTCCCAGGTGGTGTATTAGCTGGTGATGACGCAGGTTTCTTAAATCCTGCCAAAATCAAAGGTACCCATACTTCAATGAAGTCAGGAATGCTAGCGGCTGAGGCGATTTTCGCAGCCTTGCAAGAAGATCGTCAACATGATGAAGTGCTGGCTTATACTACGATGTTTGAAGAGTCTTGGTTGTATAAAGACAACTATGAAGCACGTAACTTTGCTCCTGCTATGCACCGTATGGGTCAATGGATGGGCGGCGCGTTTACCTTTTTAGAGCAAAATCTGATGGGCGGCAAAATGCCTTTGACCATTCATGACAATAAAAAAGATTATGATCAACTTGAGCGTGCGGCTCATGCCTATCAGCCAACCTATGCCAAACCGGACGGCAAATTGGTATTTGATAAATTATCGTCAGTATTTATCTCAAATACCAACCATACTGAAGATCAACCAGTACATTTAAAATTAACTGATCCAACAGTGCCTGTCACTATCAACTTACCACTTTATGCTGAGCCAGCGCGTTTATACTGCCCAGCTGGTGTTTATGAGATTGTAAAAGACGCGGAAGGTGCTAAATTTGTCATCAATGCACAAAACTGTGTCCATTGCAAAACTTGTGATATCAAAGACCCTTCACAGAACATCACGTGGGTAACGCCAGAAGGCGGCGGCGGTCCTAACTATCCAAACATGTAAATTGTTATTTATATATTGTTTAGATGGTTATTATTTAAAATAAGCTGCAAAAAAATCGCCCTCAAAAGGGCGATTTTTTGTTATAGGTATATTTAATCGCTGTATATCTAGGATTTCAGCTTAATCTGTCCACGCATCACGATTGGCTTCATCTTTTAATTTCACAAAATCATCAGGATTAAACTTGATTTGATCAGCAGTTTTGCCCTCTTTAATCTGACGCTCATAGTCACGTAATATTCTAAGTGCTACTGGCGACAGGATGATAATAGCCACTAAGTTGACCAATGCCATCAGACCCATGGATAAATCGGCAAAGTTCCAAATAGCTGGCAGGCTGGCGACAGCACCGATAAATACCATGCCCAAGACCATAAAGCGGAATATCATAATCATCACTTTGGCATTTTTCTCGCCAGAGATAAATTCAAGATTCGATTCACCATAGCTATAGTTTGCAATGATAGAGGTGAATGAGAAAAAGAAGATGGCAATCGCGACAAAAATTACACCCATATCACCTACATATTGCGACAATGCTAGCTGTGTTAATTGAATACCTTCTTGCTCGACATTAGGATCAACCACGCCAGAGAGAATAATAATTGAAGCTGTCGCTGTACAGATAACTAATGTGTCCAAAAACACACCCAACATTTGCATAAAACCTTGCACTGCCGGATGATCAGGATGGCTTTTTGCAGTCGCTGCGGCATTAGGTGCTGAACCCATACCTGCTTCGTTCGAAAATAGACCACGCTTAATACCATTAATCATCGCTTGCGCAATACCATAACCAATCACACCACCTGCTGCTTGTTCAAAGCCAAATGCTGACTTTACAATCAAAGCAATCGCCGCTGGAAATTCGCTAAAATTGGTCAAGATGACATAGAGTGCCAACAGAATATAAAGAATCGCCATCACTGGTACAACTTTGCCAGCAATACGCGCAACAGAGCGTAATCCACCAAATACTACTGGTGCGACTAGCACTACTAATATCAAGCCGGTCATCCAAGTTGGAATACCAAACGCCTCATTAGTCGCTTGTGCAATGGTATTGGATTGCACACCATTGAACGCCAAGCCAAAAGCGACCAGCAAACATAGCGAGAAAAATACGGCAAGCCAGCGTTTACCCAAACCCTTTTCGATATAGTAAGCCGGTCCACCGCGATAAACATTATCGTTATGCGGTACTTTGTATGCTTGCGCAAGGGTTGACTCGATAAAGCTGGTCGACATACCCACAATCGCTGTCATCCACATCCAAAATACAGCACCCGGTCCACCCAAATAGATGGCAATTGCCACCCCTGCTAGATTCCCCGTCCCTACTCGCGCAGCAAGTGATGTCATCAGTGCTTCAAATGAGCTAATACCACCATCTTTACGCCCTTGATTTGATACTCGTAATAACTGCCACATATGACCGAAATGACGAAACTGGATAAAGCGGGTCGCCACGGTAAAATATAGACCTGCACCAATTAAGACGAACATCAGCAGTCCATACCATGGATTGCTGGCAATCAACCAATCATTATTACCCCAAATGATACTCACACCATAGTTTACGATGCTATTAAACCAACCTGCTACGCCTTCGTTCATACTATATCCCCTTCACTAACATTCTATACTTTTAGCATATGTTATAAATTGATGTAACTAATGGCTTTTTATGATGTTTCGTTCTCTCTTTGCTTATTGATCATCATTACCTATTTGAGCAATAAAATGACAAGGAAATCACGTATATCATATGGCAGGTATTTTAACTGACTATAGACAATTTAGCTGTTTTTATGCTTTTTTTTAATTATTGATTATTTATAAACTTTTGCTTAGTAATAAGCTAATAGGAATAAAATAATAATTATTATTTATAGTTTATGAAAAAATTTTATACCTAATCAATAGTTATGATATTGAAATTATATTGATGTCATACTTATTCATAATAAAAACAGTTATTTATATAACCGTTATTTTTAAAATAAATGCCATTTTTTGGTTTTATCAATTAATCTAATGAATATAACAAATCCTTAATACAACTAAGGTCTTAGTATACTATTGTCTCAGAGTTATGATATCTATTGGCTTCTACTAACATAAGTTAGTTATAGTTTCTACAAGACACATATTTAGTTACATAAAGTAAATAAAATTTATTTATTGTTAAATAAGTCAATATTGTATATATTCCTAATAAGTTTATAAAAGCTGCTTGCAATACTTATCGGCATGAATGTATTCCTAATTATTAAAATAATGTCATCGGGAAGATGATAATAATAAGACAGAGGATTGTCAGCGAATACCGACCCCTCCCTCTTTACACATCATTATTTCCATATAATAAATTTAATCGACTGTCTCAATATCTATTGTTGAATGATTAGATTTTGAGCAACTAACCTCGACTCTTATCCTTTAACTTTTATAACAGTCATATCGAGTAATTTATCCTCGGTGTCTGTATCGTTTACACTGGAAAAGTTGGTTCATATTTTAATAATGTTGGGTTACTTATCTTGATTGATCGCTCTGCTTTAGTCTTTCATCTACCGTTTTTATGGTTGTAAGACACTGTTTTCACAATAAGATAAACACTAAAGCACAGGGACTTGTCAGACTCAGATCAGTGACCTTGTTTTTATGTTAGGCAAAAGGAGTTGTCCTATGGAGAACCACAACGATTCATCAGGTTATTGGCGCGCCAATCTCCGTCTCATTAAAGTCAGCCTCGTCATTTGGGCTTTAGTCTCTTATGGTTTTGGCATCTTGCTACGTCCATTATTGTCAGGTATTAGAATAGGTGGTACTGATATAAGCTTTTGGTTTGCACAACAAGGTGCTCTTATCGTATTTATCGCCCTCATCTTTTTCTATGCATGGCGCATGAATAAACTAGATAAACAATATGGCGTAGACGAGGAATAGCCCTATGAGTCAATTTACGATTAATATCATTTTTGTAGGTCTGTCCTTCGCTTTATACTTCGGTATCGCTTGGTGGGCACGTGCAGGTTCGACCAGTGAGTTCTATGTTGCTGGCGGCGGTGTACATCCTGTTGTTAACGGTATGGCAACCGCCGCTGACTGGATGAGTGCGGCGTCATTTATCTCAATGGCTGGTATTATCGCCACTGGCGGTTATGCAGCATCAACTTATTTAATGGGTTGGACGGGTGGTTATGTTCTACTCGCCATGCTCTTAGCACCTTACCTACGTAAATTCGGTAAATTCACAGTTCCTGATTTTATCGGTGACCGCTTTTACTCTAAAACCGCTGCTATGATCGCAGTCGTCTGTTTGATTATTGCATCAACCACTTATGTTATCGGTCAGATGACCGGTGCTGGTGTGGCATTCTCACGCTTCTTAGAAGTTGACAGTACCACTGGTCTGATTATTGCGGCTGTTGTTGTATTCTTCTACGCCGTACTTGGTGGTATGAAAGGGATTACCTACACGCAGGTTGCGCAGTATGTGGTTCTTATGATTGCCTATACGATTCCTGCCGTCTTTATCTCACTTGAGTTGACGGGTAACCCAATTCCAGGTCTTGGTTTGTTCTCAAACCATGTTGAATCAGGCATTCCTATCCTAACCAAGCTTGACCAAATCGTCGTCGACTTAGGCTTTACCGCTTATACCGCTGACGTACCGAACAAGCTGAATATGGTGCTATTTACTTTATCACTGATGATTGGTACCGCGGGTCTACCTCACGTTATTATTCGCTTTTTCACGGTTCCTAAAGTTGCAGATGCGCGTTGGACAGCTGGTTGGACGTTGGTATTTATCGCGCTCCTATACTTCACTGCCCCAGCAGTAGGTGCAATGGCGCGTCTAAATCTAATTAATACTGTTTATCCACAAGGTGTTGACGCTCCTGCTATCGAATATGATCAACGTCCAGATTGGATGAGAACATGGGAAGAAACCGGTCTTATTAAGTATAACGATTTAAATAACGACGGTCGTATCCAGTTGTATAGTGATAGTGGACTTGGTGCAGCAGAGCTAGCATTGGCTGCAGCAACCACTGACGGCGGCGATGTTGCTGCTGCAACGACTACCGTTGAAAAAGCAAAAGCTGAACATGCTTTAGAGCGTGATGGTGTATTTGTTGATAGAGGTTGGGCAGGTAACGAGCTTGATGTCAACGCTGACATCTTAGTATTGGCTAACCCAGAAATCGCACAGCTACCAGGTTGGGTTATTGGTCTTATCGCCGCAGGTGGTTTGGCAGCAGCGCTATCTACAGCAGCTGGTCTACTTCTCGCCATCTCATCAGCGATCAGTCATGATTTGATTAAACGTAACCTTAATCCAAATATCACTGATGCAGGCGAGCTAAAAGTCGCACGTATCACGATGGCTGTTGCGCTTGTGGTTGCTACCTACTTAGGTATTAATCCACCAGGATTTGCTGCACAGGTCGTTGCATTGGCCTTTGGTATTGCTGGTGCCTCACTGTTCCCTGCATTGATGATGGGTATTTTCTCTAAACGTATTAACAACTTGGGCGCCATCGCTGGTATGCTCACAGGTCTAATTAGTATCTTAGTTTATATCTTCATCTTTAAAGGCTGGTTCTTCGTTACAGGTACAGCAAACTTCCCTGATACTGAAGAGTACTGGTTGTTTGGTATCTCACCATTATCATTTGGTGTGATTGGTGCCTTGCTTAACTTTATCGTAGCATTCGCAGTGTCTTATGCGACTGCGCCACCACCAGCACACATTCAAGAATTGGTTGAAAGTGTACGTTCTCCACGTGGCGCTGGCGGCGCAATCGACCACTAAGCTTCGATATAAGCTAGCAAATGACGTATGGTTTTTTACGATAATATATCACTCACAGGCAGCAGCTGCTCGTGAGTGATTTTTTTATCCCAATCTGATCATGGGATATTTTTTACATACTATTCGTCCAATCATGATAATTTTACTCACCCCTCTTAAAAGTAAAAATAATGAGAAAGTTAAGCATGAGTGTCATGATAAATGTGCTTAAAAAGGCTGTACACATGATTTTATTTTTAATAATTGATATGAAATGCGCTGATTGCGTTAAGGAAAAGTCTTATGCTTTTTGAGTTTATCGCAACCATAGCGGCTGGGTTTGGTCTAGCTGGGATAGCACTGGTCATCACTCACCTCAGCAAACTTGCAGGTAAGAAAGCGCCAAGATGGCTTATTCCATTATTTGGTGCCATTGGTATCTTTGGCTTCCAAATAAGCCAAGAATATAGCTGGTTTGGTCAACAGCTTGCACAGCTTCCTGAAGGCGTTCATGTCGTCAAGAAAGTTGAAGAAGGTACGTGGTTTCGTCCGTGGTCGTACGTTAAACCACAGACGTTACGCTTTATAGCCGCTGATAGCGGACACGCTCGTGCTAACGCTGATAACCCAGAGGTGTATTTGGTCAATTTGTATTTGTTTGAGAGACGTAGAAGTGTACAGCAAGTACCGCAAGTGATCGACTGTGCCGCCCCTGCTCGTGCAGACTATGTACTACAAGAAAAAAACAGTAAGTTAAGTATTGATGAGCATGTGAAACAAACGACTGCTTGGCGTCCATTAGAAAAAAATGATCCGCTATATATCAATGTTTGTATTAGTAAAAAATAACTCAATCATTGAAGCCACTGTTAGCTGACTTATCGTTATCTTTATGAATTATTAAAAAGTCTGTCGAAATATATTTGCCGAAAAATGAGGCTAATAACGATTATTCACTTTCGTATAAGCATGTTTAGAATTGGCACCCAACAACAATCCGGCGCATAGACCACCAAAATGCGCCGCAAATGAGATACCTTGCTGCGGTATCAAACCTTGTTTGATAGTCAGCCAATAACCTGTACCCATCACAATACAAGCCAGTAAATAGCCCCAACGCCTAGCGAACACTGCCCCACCTATCATGAACCCAAGCATCGCAAAACAAAGCCCTGATGCACCTATATGTATCGATAATGGTGAACCAGTTACCCATGTCACAAGTCCTGCAGCAACTATCAGCTTAATAACGGTACGATAAGCGTTATTTTCAAATAAACCAAATAAGAACAAAATCTGCATCAGTGTCAGCGAATTTCCCACTAGATGTGAGAAATTACCATGCATCGTCCATGAGGCAAATACCCCTATCATACTGCCAATATCCAATGTTCTTGGTACGATACCAAAAATATTCCATAGACCAAAAAATACAGTGTCATTAAGAAAAAACATCACCCACATTGGTATCAGTACAAAAGCATATAGACCAAATACTTGCTTAATGCGTACGATTACAAGCGTTACCAATTGCTGCCACTTCATCTACTGTTTTATCCTTTTTATCTTGTTAAACGCAGGTTAATGACTGGTAGATAAAATCGTCGTTTCTACGGGTTTAAAAGATAGCGATGACGCATCTTTATTGGCAGTTAATATACTACTGGCGTGTAATAGTGAGGTTGAATGATAAGGCACTAGCGCCGTTGGTACAAAGCTACGAGCCGCATCGATATGCTTAACTGAATCATCAAAGAAAATATGCGGCGCAAATGTTTTAAGTACCGAAGTCTTTTCAAGCCCTCCCAAAAAAAACGCCATATCAATATCTACGCCCCAATTACGCAATGTTTTTATCGCTCGTAAGTCAGCTGGGGCATTGCGAGCCGTCACCAAGGCTATTTTCATCGGACAAGAATGCAGGCTTGCTGGTAGACGCTCTTGCATTTTGGATAGCTTAATTAATAACTCTGCATAAGGACCTTTTTCTATCGGTAAATCGTGCATTTTGGCTTCACGGTCATGAAAAGCTTGTAACCCTTTTTGCTTATAAAGCAGCTCGCCTGAATCATCAAATAGTACTGCATCCCCATCGAAAGCAATACGCAACTGCTTGGTATCCAGCTCATAAGTATTGACTGGCGTGGCATCTAATATCGCACAGGCGCAGATATCAGCATCTGCAACCTGCTGCGCATCTTCGAGATTGGTCGTTAAAAACAAATCCACATTAAAATCTTTGATATAAGGTGCAATAGGGCTGCCAGATATAAACGCTGAACGCGAAATGGTTAACCCATGTTCACGTATCGCATTAAGGACTTGAATACCTGTATCAGGACTACTCTTTGAGACAATGACCACTTCTACCAAGGGTGCATCGACACCGTCATTCTTATTATCACAATCATGACAATAATGATTTAAATTCAATAGTGCTTTAATCAGCGGATAACCTGCGCCAATATTTAACGGCTCGTTTTCACGTGCTGCCATATAGTCACGAAACTCTTTTATAGCGCTTTCAGGCCGGTTTTCTAATAGCTGTAATAGATAATTTTCTGATTCTGCTAAATCAAACAGCGCGGTTGCAGAAATCGCGACTATGAGCGTGTTACTAAAATCGACAGCCATAAATGTTTACTTCTATTCTAAATATTCGAAATGGTAGCGTTTTATTTTACTACATATATAGGCAAGCCGTGTGGCTACTCCTGCTAATCACAACAATCCTCAATATATTTTTTTATGACAAAAAAAAGACTGCAATCGCAGTCTTTTTTAGGTTTCAATCAACACTTAGCTAATATCAGTACCATCATTAATAACAAAGCTTACAATCATAATGACATGATATTTACTGATTTTTCCATCAGTAACCCCTACTTTTTGCTCTTTTATCCAAGCGCCTTCAACATTGTTGACGGTCTTAGAAATCCGCGCAATACCTTGTTGAATAGCATCTTCAAAACTGCTTTCAGAGGTACTACTGATCTCGATATTCTTAGCAATAGTCATAGTATTTCTCGCATCCATGTGATTCTAAAATGAGTGTTTTAAGACAAGCTTATCGCAGAGATGCTACTTCAAAGCGATGTCTCTCAATTATTCTAGCGTTATACATAGTACGCAACAATGCTCCAGTGTTATTTTATGTAGGAATTAACTTAGTAGCACCAAAGATATCGCTGGGAACGCTACCAAAATGACTAAGCGAATCAAGTCAGAGACAATAAAGGGCATCACCCCCTTGAACATATCGGACAGCTTAATATGTGGTGCCATTGCCTTAATCACAAAGATATTCATACCCATTGGCGGCGTGATTAATCCAAGCTCTACGGTCAATACTGCAATGATACCAAACCATACTGGGTCATAACCTAACGCGACAATGATTGGGAACACCACCGGAATCGTAATCACCAGCATCGCTAGGGCATCCATGAACAAGCCTAACAGAAAGTACATAATCAAAATGCAGATCAATACTATCATTGGGCTAACTGCCAATGTACCAATCCACGTCGCCAAACTATAAGACAAACGCGATACTGAGATAAAGTAGCCGAGTGCTTCAGCACCAAGTAACATAAAGAAGACCACCGCAGAGAGGGCAAGCGTCTCAATTAATGATTGCTTAAGCCCCGTCATTCGCATGCCTTTGGCAAAAGCATAAGCCCACGATACAAACGCCCCAACTGCAGCGCCTTCTGTTGGGGTAAATAGCCCAAAGAAAATACCCGCGATAATTACGATGAAGATAAAGCTAAAGGGAATAAGACCTGTCAAAGAGATGAGCTTTTGTTTCCAAGAAGTAGGCTCCCCACGTTGTGCTAAATGTGGCTTCCAGCGCACCATGATCATGACAGTGATTGAGTACATCACCATGCCAAGCATACCCGGTAAGAAACCAGCGATAAACATATCACCAACTGACTGCTGGGTTAGGATGGCATAAACCAGCAGTGCAATACTGGGCGGAATCATGATTCCCAAAGTACCACCAGCGGCTAAAATACCGCAGGCAAAGCCTGGCTGATAACCGTACTTCTCCATTTGTGGCAATGCTACTTTGGTCATGGTAGACGCAGTCGCCAATGATGACCCTGAAATGGATGCAAAGATACCGGATGAACCAATACCAGCAATACCTAGACTACCCCTAACGCCACCAAAGATAGTTCGAGTAGCATCAAATAACTTCCCCGCCATACCAGAATGAGAAGCAAAGACACCCATAAGTATGAACAATGGAATAGCACTAAAATCATATTTCGCTAAAACATCAACAGGTAAGTCTTTGAGCATCTGCACAGCACCAATCGGTGCTGTCACCGCACCAAAGCCAACCAAACCAACACCAAGCATCGCAAGTGCAACAGGAACACGCAGCATGACCATCGCAATCATACATAACAAACCAATGGCACCAATAATTTCTGGACTCATGCGCCTGTCTCCTCAGCGTCAAAGAACTCGCCTGTTTTAAAGATGTTGATTGATTCGATCAATGAGCGAATGGCAAGTAAAATGCTTAAGAAGGCACTAATAGCGTAAATGGGCATCATAGATATTCGAAGGTCTTGGGTGACTTTGCCGTACTCTATTGCATCAAAAGCGCTTTCATAGAGACCCCATGCGAACACGATACCAATGATAAAGAACCCCATCATAAAGGTGCCCATCATGTAACCTTTCAAAGCTTTTGACATCTTTTGTGTGAATACATCGACAATAATTTGTGAGCGTTCAACAAAAGCAGCAAAAGCACCAAGTAAAGCAAAGAGCATGAAGTAAGAGACAATCTCAACACTGCCTTTGACCGTAAATCCAAACTCACCACCGGTGAGCTTAAATACATAGCGGGCAATAACATCTAGCATGGTGGTCAGTACAATGATAATGAGACTGATACCACCAATGAATTGACATAACCTTGAAATGAGGATGCTCAGTTTAACTAAAAATACCATGCGAAACTCCTTTAGGTTAGACCTTACAGGCTGCACTGGCGGCTTTTGCTTTAGCATAAACGCCATCTGCATCTAGACCTAGCGCTTTAACATCAGCAAGATATTTATTGGTACCTTTCTCAAGCGGTCCTTTCCAGTTAGGATCATTCAATGGATCAGGGATTTCAACGATTTCATCACCTTTTTTCCTAGCTGCTTCTATTGCCATATCATCATGTTTATCAAATACTTCACCAACCTTATTGGCAAGCGCCATACCTGAATTTTTATCCAGTACCTTTTTCAAATCATCCGGTAAACTCTCATATTTATCTTTATTCATAGTCACCATAAGCGCTGAACTATAAAAAGGAATATTGGTATGGTATTTGGTAATTTCGTCAATTTTAAAGGCGGTCACAGCTTCCCATGGAAAACTCAAACCATCAACGACGCCACGTTGTAAAGAGGTATACATGTCATTGGCAGGCAAACCTACTGGTGAGGCACCCGCACTTTCAATAATGTCGCCAGCGACGGCAGAAGGACGGCGAATACGCATACCCTTCATATCTTCAGGTGTGCGAATTAATTTGTTCGTTGTATGCAACGCACCCGGTCCAGCACCATACATAAACAACATATGCGTATCTTCATATTCACCAGCTAAAGTACCATCTTCGTATAGAGTTTGGAGCATACAACCCATCTGAGTCGCTGAGTTTGATAAACCAGGAAGCTCAGTAATCTGAGTTAAAGGAAAGCGACCATTGGTATAGCCGTGTGCTTGTGAGCCAATATCTATCGTGCCTTTGGCAGCAGATTCATAAGTAACGTCTGCTTTAGCAAGACCAGCTGAAGGATATAACTCTACTTTTAAACGACCATTAGAATCTGCTTCTATTTGCTTAGCCCAAGGTTCAAAGACCTCTGTACTAATAGATGAGGTTGCTGGCCAAAAATGAGAAAAGCGCAATGTGGTTGTTTCTTGAGAAGTTGCTGCAGAAGCATCAGTACTATCAGAAGCTTGATTAGAACAACCTAGAAGGCTAATAGCTGCTAATGCACCTATTGAAAAAAGAGGAGCTAACTTCATTATCAATTCCTTTTGATAACCATGGATAGGGTATGAGTATTTACTAATAAGTTAATTATAAGGTCAATTTCCGTATAGACTCTATAAATGCTTTTAATTAACTAAAGTTGAAATACTCTTTAAAATTAGCAGCTATAACGATATAAGTCAAATCATTTTAAATGAATAACAAGTAATATATTGAATATAAGGTATAGCGATTTTCATAACAGAAAAAGCTTATTTGAGCCTTTCAGCTACAAATAAATCCAGCATATTCCAAACGTCAGCCAAAAGAAAATCCCCCGCCTAGATAACTAGTCGGGGGATATTTCAGAATAGAGAGCTGACGATGACCTACTCTCACATGGGCGAACCACACTACCATTGGCGCGACGATGTTTCACTTCTGAGTTCGGGAAGGGATCAGGTGGTTCCATCGTGCTATTGTCGTCAGCAAAG
>NZ_VOBE01000007.1:0-148232 GCF_008369225.1 Psychrobacter sp. ANT_H59 | reverse complement strand
GGGCGTAGAGCTTATCCACCCAATCGCTATGGACAAAGGTCTTCGCTTCGCTATTCGTGAAGGCGGCCGTACTGTAGGCGCTGGTGTTGTTGCTAACGTATTGAACTAATACTTAACGCTGTCAGAGTAATCTGATTGTTGTTAATCATTAGTCAAAAGCCATCCTCGAAAGAGGGTGGCTTTTTTTGGGTATGGTTTGCTAATAGAATGACAGTGTCGACAATCAACGATAATATGATTGATATTAAAGCCAACAAATAAAGGGGCGCTGATGTTCGATATAAAAATACTAGAAGATAAGCAAGTAACAACGATCCAAGCAGTTGCTACTATCGAAGCTATGATTCAGCGACAAGACCCTTGGACATCTCAAACAATAGGCGACCTGCTCGAACAGGATAGTATCAGTCTGATGGTTGTTACTGATAATTCTGCAAACGAATTGATTGGCTACTGTTTATACCAATTATTGTTTGAGCAAGCAGAGATTTTACGCATTGGCACTCATCCTGATTATCAGCGTCAAGGGATTGCCTCACGAGTTTTTATTAGACTAGATGAGGCGTTAAAGGCCAATCAAGTAGAGAGTCTTTTATTAGAAGTGCGAGCAGATAATACTGCTGCGATCGCGTTATATGAGCAGCAAGGATTTACTGTGATTCATACACGTAAAAGCTACTATCAAACAGCGCATCAACCGGCAGTCGACGCGCTAATCATGCAGCGTATTTATAATTAATCTTAAAAAATATTAGCAGCTTTTATTATTTGAGATTTAAAACAATAACAAATATAAAATGCGGTGTGGTATCGAGGTTTCCTTATCAGGATAAAGGCAGTGTCTTTTTACACACATCAATGTCGAGTTTATAATCACTATCAGCCTTCATATGCTCAAGAATATCAATGCGTTCGGTCAACATCTCTATCATCAAACTGATGGTCGTTTGTTGTTTTCTGATTTGAATCAGTTTTTGCTGGGTAATGTTCAGCTGTAAGTCAATATCGAGCTGCCCATCGTAATAATCATTGAGGCTCTCTTTGATTTCAGTCAGGGTAAAGCCAATTGCTTGCGCGCTTTTAATTAATTCGATACGTTCAACACATTCTGGATGAAACTCAGTATATAGCCGCGAACCTGCCTGACGCTTACGAGACTTCAGCAGCCCCAATTGATCATAGTGACGAATCGTATCTTTAGTGGTGTTGGCTTTGGTTGCCAGCTTACCTATTAATAAAAAAGAGGTATCAGGTGCCATAATGTACTCATGATCGTGATAGGTAAGTTACTGATTTATGAAAAAATTGCCGATTAAACGTAATAGTAATAATCATACGTACTCAATCGAGTCGCGCTATTTCATGTATCGATTAGCCAGATCAACTTTAGACTTTAAAATAAAGTAATAAACTAGAGGTTTAATTGCCAAGGTTGCAAACTCCCTAACAGCGATACCGCTAGAGGCTTATGCGAGTTTTTGTGCCAATTATCTGAACTATTAGATATTAATATATCTAGTTGAGCCAAAAACTCAGTACGTGACAAGGTGATAGCACCTAAACTCGTGAGATGATCGTTAGGGAGTTGACAGTCGACAAGATTAACATTGCTTTGCTCACATAAGCGCATCAAGCCCCAAAATGCCAGCTTTGATGCATTAGAAGCGATATGAAACATCGATTCACCAAAATAAATGCCGCCTATTTTTAAGCCGTATAAACCGCCAACGAGTGCATTTTTATCATCCCAAACTTCAATACTATGCGCAAAGCCTTGAGCATGTAGCTCAGTATAGGCTTCAATCATCTCATCATGAATCCAAGTATGTTCGCCTTCAGGCTGACTTTCATTAAGATCGTCATTAACGCCATTACTACGCGGTAAACTACAAGCATGTATGACCTCATCAAAAGCTTGATTCAGCGTCAACTGCCAACGACTACGGTTTGCTTGCTTACGTAGCGATTTACTGGGCTGATAGTCTGTCGACTGCATCACACATCTGGGTTCAGGGCACCACCAAGCAATTGGCTCCTCGTCATTAAACCAAGGAAATAGACCCTGTGCATAAGCAGAAATCAGCGTCTCAGGGGCTAAATCTCCCCCGATAGCCACAATACCCATACCTTCAGGATCTACTATCGCTGGCTCTGGAAAATCATAACGCCCAAGACTCTTGATATGTTGAACAAAAGCCTCAGGCGTTGTATGACCATCGTTAACAAAATCGCTCATTTACGCTTCTTTGTCAGCTGTCAACGTTGAAGCATAAGTATGATCTTGAGCGACCGTTTCGCCTATTGCATCTAGGTACTTTTCAGCATCAAGTGCTGCCATACAGCCTGTACCAGCAGAGGTGATCGCTTGACGATAGACGTGATCTGCGACGTCACCTGCGGCAAAGACACCTTCGATACTGGTTTGGGTAGCGTTACCATTGAGACCGCTGTTGACGATCAGATAACCGTCTTTCATCTCTAACTGACCTTTAAATAAGTCAGTATTCGGCTTATGACCAATGGCAACAAACATACCAAACACATCCAGTTGCTTGGTGCTGCCATCAATCATAGATTCAATGACCACGCCATTTACACCCATCTCATCACCAACCACTTCTTTTACGCTGTGGTTCCACTCGATTTTGACATTACCATTTTTGGCTTTTTCAAATAGTTTATCTTGTAGGATTTTTTCTGAGCGTAAGCTATCACGGCGATGGACTAAAGTGACTTCAGCGGCGATATTTGATAAATACAGCGCTTCTTCAACGGCCGTGTTACCACCACCGATAACTGCCACTTTTTGGTCTTTATAAAAGAAGCCATCACAAGTTGCACAAGCAGAAACGCCAAGACCACGGAATTTGGTTTCTGACTCTAGACCTAGATACTGTGCTGATGCGCCGGTTGATATAATAAGAGCATCACAGGTGTAATTGCCGTTATTACCAGTCAGCTCAAAAGGACGCACATTTAAATTCACAGCATTGACATGATCATAAACCAGTTCAGTACCAAAGCGCTCGGCATGGGCTTTCATACGCTCCATTAATGCAGGACCAGTCAAATCATGTGCATCACCCGGCCAGTTATCGACTTCGGTCGTCGTCGTGAGCTGTCCGCCGACTTCCATACCGGTGACCATAACAGGCTTTAGGTTGGCGCGTGCTGCATACACAGCAGCAGAATAACCAGCAGGACCTGAACCTAAAATAATGAGTTTTTCGTGGCGTGGAGCAGTATTATCAGTTGCCATAAGATTTCCTTGCTAGAGCAATAAATGTGAAAAGGTTCAACGTTAAAATAATAAGTAGATATTATAAGTATTATAAAAGATAAGCGTAAAAATGACGACGTATCTGGTTATTATCGTTGCTATGTGATAATAACATAAGGGCTAAGAGCAAAAAGTGCAAGTTTGCTAAAACAAATATGGGTATCATTAGAACTAAAGTATCTGAAGCTTGAAATTTTAGTACCAAAAATGAGCCTATATTCAAATATAGTCAGTGAAAAGTGATATATAAACATCACGTACTGCTGGTATTACTTTGTCTTGCTTGCTGTACCTACGCAGACAGAGGCTATAAAAAATTTATATCAGCAGTAACGTAGAGCTTTAATATATTTTGGTTAGATTCTAATGCAAAAAGAACAGGCATCATTTTTTACTAGCTGCATTTTTGGCTAAATCACTACTGGATTGATTTTCTTATGCGCTTTATTGATAACACGGTCGCCATGGCAGCTATGTATTTGTTATTATAAGAAGTTGTATGCCGCGCACAAAACAAAAACAGCAATGCGGTCAATATTTTGTCGTAGTATTTTAGATAAAGTTTTTGTGTTATTACGCCACATCAGTCGTAACCTATTACAGCAGTTTCTATCAGGAATTTATGTCAGCATGATTAAGCTTAATCATGGTTTGACGACTATTGAGTATTCATGACGAGTATTAACAACAAGGCAGATCTTACGTGATATCAGCACCAATTATTGATTACTTAAAAAAGGGCATATTTACCCTACTAGGATTACTCCTCGCGGTTTATTTGTTCGTGATTTTGATGACTTATACCGGTAATGATCCTAGCTGGTCGCACATCAGTAGTGATATGACGACCATTAATAATATGGGCGGCGAGATGGGCGCATGGCTCTCAGATTTGCTATATAGCTTCTTTGGTTTTGGTGCGTGGTGGTTACTGGCGTTTCTGGTTTATGAATCAGTGCTGATTTGGTGGGATAATAAACCGACGTTTTGGTTATTACGCTTGGTTGCTTATGTGTTCTTGATACTGAGCAGTAGTGCATTATTTGCCCAACTGATCGCATTGGTACAGCAGGTAGCAGATCCGATGTCGTCAGGTCTCAAAGGCGTTGCTGGCGGTATTATTGGTCTTGAGCTACAAGCGAGGCTAGCACAGCTATTATCGCAGTGGGGGAGTGTGACGTTTTTGGCAGTGTTTGTCGCTATTACGACCACCTTTGCCTTTAATATTCATTGGATGAGTATTTACGAAAAATTCAAAACTTTGTCTTGGTTTGGGTCAGGTGTCAAAAACCTTGATAGCAGCCTTGACGCTAGTCAAATAACACAAGAAGACAATGCTACTAGTGCTGCCGATAAACAAGGTCGTGATACAGCAATAAGTGAGACTGATACTCCAGAATATGAGCAATTGCCTCTTGAGTTGCAAGTGGATGAACAGGCTAACAATAAACAGCAAGACAATAGAAGTGGTCGTTTTAATAGCGCATTGACAGACTTTTTATCGTCTTCAGGATTGGGTGCCAGTGTAAAAGCTTCTATGGCAGCCGCTGCGCAAGTCGCCAGTGAAAGTACCAAACGAGAAGAGCAGCTGCAAACTGCAGCCGCCACAACGATTAGCAATAGCGCTTTTAATCTGAATAAAACATCAGTACCTGCTACCAATGCTACGCCAATGCCTATCAGAAAGGTTGAGCCAAGTTTTGCATGGAACGATGCAAATACTGTCGCTGATTTATTAGCAAACCAGATAGAAAATGAGCAAGATACGATACCTTATGATGTCGTAAATGCTCCATATTCAGAGGCATCAGCTGCTGCTTCTGTTGACAGCTTAAATACTGAAATTTCTTCTGCTAGCCCAGTTCTTGATATCACTCAAGAGGAGACTCAGCAACAAGCAGCACATTCGTTAAATGATTATGCACCGAACATGTCAACTACGCAGCCAGATATTCCTGAATCAGCGCCTAGCGTCGATAGCTTAGTGGATGCATGGTTGGCAGAACATGCGGCAGTGCCGGAAGCGACTGATTTTAGCCATGAACAAGAATTATCTGCCGTAGAGACATTAACAGAAACTGCGCCTATTCAGCAGCAAACTGCTATATCACCAAACGACTCTACTGACGACATACCTAATAATGCTGCAAATGACTTGTTGAACGATTTGGAGTCTTTTTCTGATGCTGATGTAGAGAATACATCAGAAATAATAGATATGACACCGACCAATACCCCGCCTGCAAATCCAAAAGTGTCACCAATGGCAGAAAGTATGTCTACCATATCAAGTATCGAGTCAGCCACAGTAACCAAACCAACTATGAGTTTTGCAGTCCCAGAAGGTGATAGTAGCAATCATATTACGGATATGATGCCAGAATACGACAATTTTTATGATAGTACTAACGAGATTGATGCTCCCGTTATGCCTCATATTAGTGATGATGTTGCATTCAGTCAAAAATCACGCTCGATGCAAACGGCTGCCTATCGTAGTAGTCTGTCGCCGATTCCAGAGATGTCGATCTTAGATAAACCAGACCCCAATCGTCAGCCAAGCTATACGCTTGCTGAGCTTGAGCAGTTATCAGAGCTACTGGAAATCAAATTACAAGAGTTCAATGTCAAAGCAAATGTTGTCAATGCGATTCCAGGACCTGTCGTCACTCGCTTTGAAGTAGACTTAGCGCCTGGGATAAAAGCCAGTAAAGTTACGGGAATTTCACGCGATTTGGCACGCTCATTATCAATGGCATCTTTACGTGTGGTTGAGGTCATTCCTGGTAAACCATATATCGGTATCGAAGTACCTAATAAACAGCGCGAAATGGTGCGTTTGATTGAGTTATTGGATACCGAAAAATTTAAAGATCCTAAAGCGCAAATCAGTATGGCGATGGGTAAAGATATTGGCGGTAAAGCTATTATTACTGATCTTGCACGAGCGCCGCATATGTTGGTCGCTGGTACGACAGGTTCTGGTAAATCAGTCTTGGTCAACGCGATGTTACTATCGATGCTGCTAAAATATACGCCGAACGAGCTGCGAATGATTCTTATCGATCCTAAGCAGCTTGAACTTGCCAACTATAATGATATTCCGCATTTGCTGACCCCAGTCGTTACCGATATGACTGAGGCGGCAAGTGCCTTGTCATGGTGCGTCGCAGAGATGGAACGTCGTTATCAGCTTATGAGCTTGCTAAAGGTGCGTAAACTAAATGAGTTTAACAAAAAAGTGATCGCTGCTGAAAAATCAGGCAATCCAATGCTTGACCCATTATGGCGACCCAATGACAGTGTAAGTATTAGCCAAGCACCAAAGCTAAAAACCTTACCGATGATTGTCATCGTTGCCGACGAGTTTGCCGATATGATTATGCAGGTCGGTAAGCAGGCAGAAGAGTTAATTACACGCTTGGCGCAAAAATCGCGGGCAGCAGGGATTCATTTAATCCTTGCGACTCAGCGTCCTTCAGTTGATGTGATTACTGGTTTGATTAAAGCCAATATTCCGGTACGAGCAGCGTTACGAGTCAACTCAAAAGTCGATTCACGGACTATTTTGGATAGTGGTGGCGCAGAAGATATGCTTGGTAATGGCGATATGCTGTTCTTAGGGCCTGGGCAAATTGAACCTGATCGTGTCCATGGCGCTTATGTCAGCGATGAAGAAGTCAATAGCGTCTGTGATGCATGGCGTGAGCGCGGTGCGCCTGATTATATCGACAATATGGCAGGCAATTTTGAATTGTCTAGTCCTAGCGGTGGCAGTAGTGCTGCCAATGCCTCTGGTGAAGATGATGACCTTTACAACGAAGCCGTTGGTTTTATTATGGAGACTCGTAAAGTTTCCGCTTCTAGTATTCAGCGTAAATTTAGCATTGGCTATAACCGCGCCGCACGTATTGTTGACTCGATGGAAGAGGCTGGACTGGTCAGTTCAATGGGTAAGAGTGGTAAACGTGAGCTACTAATGTAGAGCTTATGTTTGACTGGATGGTAAAAAGACGATTTACGAAAGTAACTCGTCTTTTTTATTGAAGATATTAAGGAATTTTATGTAGTAAAAGGTTTTAGAAGTATTATTTTCAGGCTATCAATTGCCCCTATCAAATAGGATTCTAAATACCGTAAATGACTAATGAGTTTGTTTATTCATTATAAACAGTAAGGTTTTATACTAAACTGGATGCTGTCTATAAATCGGATACATATCAATCTTTTCAAAATTTTAATTTGATTATTCTCCAAGGAAGGTCGGTTATGTTTAAAGAATATACTCAATACGATGCATTAGCACTCGCGGCATTGGTCAATGCTGGGGAAGTCAGTACCAAAGAGTTGCTGAATGCGGCAGTCTATCAAGCCAATCAGCTCAATCCTAAATTGAATGCTATCATTCATCGTTTTGACGAGCGCGCTTATGCTGCAGCGCAGGCGGGACTGCCAGCTGGTGTATTTAATGGCGTCCCTTATTTGTTAAAAGATTTGTCATTTAGCTTCACGGATGAGCCGATTACGATGGGCAGTCGTAGCGTCAATATCATCTCAAAAAGCGATAGCGAAATCGTCAAGCGTATGAAAGCAACCGGCGTCAATACCTTTGGTAAGACCAATACCCCAGAATTTGGCTTGATTATCACCACTGAGCCAAAAGCACATGGCGTGACTCATAATCCTTTTAAAAAAGGCTATAGCTCTGGTGGCTCATCGGGTGGTAGTGCGGCGGCAGTGGCAAGCGGTATTGTACCGATGGCAGGCGCGGGTGATGGTGGCGGCTCGATACGCTTTCCTGCTGCATGGTGTGGCACGTTTGGACTCAAACCCAGTCGTGGACGTAACCCAATGGGACCGTTATTTGGTGAAGGCTGGGAAGGGGCAGTAGCCGATCATGTAATTACACGTAGCGTGCGTGATAGTGCCGCGATGCTTGATGCGACTAGTGGTGCTGAGATTGGGGCGCCTTATGTTATAGCGCCGCCTAAAGGTACTTTCTTAGAAGCGGCGATGCGCGCACCACGACAACTGACCATCGCCTTGCATCAACAGCCGTTGGTTGCCAATACTGTGGTCGATAAGGAAGTGCTTACCGTATTAGAGAAGACTGCTAAGCAGCTAGAAGCCATGGGTCACCGCGTAATACCGGCTGAACCTAATATTAATATTGAACAATTCTGGCATAACTTTTTAGTCGTTGTTTGCGCGCATACTGCGTTTACTATTGATAATATTGAGCGTTGCTATGGTGCGCAGCATATACAAAATCTTGAACCGCAAACGTATAACATGGCAATGTTAGGACGTTCATTATCGGCTGTTGATTTGGCGCACGCCAAGCATGGCTGGCATGATAGCCAATATCAAACCGGTCTTCTGCTAGAGACCTACGATATGATTTTGTGCCCAACCGTTCCAACACCAGCAGTAAAACATGGCGTATTACCACCAAGTCGCATGGACGAAATGCTGATGCGCAGCGCTAGTTTGCTAAATAAAGGCATGGATATGGGCAAATACGCTTTTAGCTCAGGCATGATTGAAAAGTTAAGCTCGCCAGTGCTTGGGAAGATGGGTTTTACCTTATTGGGTAATATTACAGGCTTGCCAGCCATGTCGTTGCCTGTCGGTATGAGTAAAAAAGGTCTGCCGATCGGTATGCAATTGATTGGGCGTATGAATGATGAGACGACGTTATTGAGTGTAGCAGGCGAAATGGAGCGTGGAGGTTTATTTACCAAACTTGCTTTTGAAAAGTAGTGTGGTATACCTGCATATATCTATCGCTTTGATTGAGAGTCTTTAATCAAAGCGATAGATATCCATGCCTAAGCTATGATGCACCATACTTTGATGCACGACTGAGACACGTTGACCGGCACCTAAGGCAAAAAATAGCGGCAGTAAATGCTCATCACTTGGATGGATATCTTTATAGTCAGGATATTGCTGCCAGTCTAGGGCGCTTGGGATGTCGGTTTTGAGCTGTTGTAGTAGCCAAACTTTAAAATCTTTTGCGGTTTGATCAATACTGTCTGCTTGCCAGCGTAGCGCTTGCAAATTGTGGGTGATATTCCCTGAACCGATAATCAAAATTTGCTCATCACGCAGCCGTGCCAGTTGCGCGCCCAATTGATAGCAGGCGATACTGTCATAATACTGTGGCAAGGATACTTGTACGATAGGAATATCAGCCTGTGGATACAGGTGTAAAAGTGGCGCCCATACCCCATGGTCACTGACACGTAAAGGATTGACCCTACAAACAATACCACGGGCACTCAGTTGCTGCGCCAAGGTCTCAGCAAGTGCTGGATGACCAGCAGCAGGATATTGCAGCTCATATAGCTCTGGAGTAAAACCTGAAAAATCATGCCACGTTTTTGGCTCAGGATTGCTGCTGATCTCAAGTTTCGCGGATTGCCAATGCGCGGACATAATGACGATGGCACGAGGTTTGGGTAAGTTTTGTCCTATACGAGCTAGCGCGCTCGTCGTAGCAGATTGCTCGATAGCCAGCGTCGGTGCACCATGCGATATAAACAGCGCTGGTAACTTAGGGCGCTTTGCCGCGCTCGATATGATAGGCGTATCTGTCCAAGCCGCCGCCGCCGTAATTGGCGTCGATATTAGTGGGCTATGCAAATCGTCGCGATTATCATCGCGTTGCGGATTGATACTTTGGGCATTGGGTGTTGCAGGTTTAGGATGTCTCATGTGGCATTTATTAGGGCGTGCGTCCATTTTTCAATCTGTTGTGTCACTGTGATTGATGATGTTTTCCTACGGGATAGTTTTCTATTGCTACTTTAATTACCACGGTGATAAGGATGGTTATGATTGATACTCATCGCGCGATATAGCTGCTCCATGAGGACAACGCGCACTAAAGGATGCGGTAGCGTAAGCGCCGATAACGACCATTTCACATCTGCTTTTGCCAATACCTCTGGTGACACACCATCGGCACCACCGATGACCAAAGCGATATCATCGCCTTGCTGCATACCATCAGACAATTTATCTGCCAAATTTTCGGTCGATAGCATCTTACCCTTGACATCAAGTACCCACAATTGCTCACGTCCTGCTACAGCATGAGCGGCTAATATCGCCTGACCTTCTTGCTCACGGTATTGAGCTAAATTGGCATCTGATGGATTCTTAGCACGTTTTGCCGCCGCAATTTCAACGACTTCGGTAGTGAGCATAGGCTGAATACGCTTATGATATTCATCGAAACCAGTTTGTACCCACTTGGGCATTTTATTACCCACGGTTAAAATTCTTACTTTCATAACAACTGCCATTTTAAGAAGGGGTTAAATAAATGTAATAAGAAAACCTGTTAAATATTAGATTCTTTGCTCAAGACATGTTTGATAAACAATTATTCTGTATGATTTTAATGCTTTCAAAGCCCACTTACTTACCAATAGTCCAACAGCCGCCTAAAAAGGATAGAGTAAGACAAAGAGAAGAGTCATGCTGCTCTATCCTTTTTAGAGCTGATCAAGTTTTTAGTAAAAATTTTATCAACTGTATTACATAAGTGGAGCAATCGTCTCTGATACCGTATCATCTGCTTCTTGGTTATTGCTATAAGAAGGACTGGGCTTTGGAATAATAGTCAGTTTGGCATCCGACTCAAAAACAACGGCTTCAACCTCATCAAAATTATGAATACCCTCAGAGCGCATGGCACACTCAATTTCTTGGCGGGTCAAACGCTCATCACGCATGGCATCGGGCAAAAACTGTCCTTGGTAAAAGACAATGCGTGGCTCAGACAAAATAAAGCTGCTAAATTGCGGCGAAACAGAGGCGTATTTGGTGACCAAAAATTGTAATAAATACAGTGAAAGAATAGCCGCCATACCTTCGATAATCGGAATGTCTTTGAGTAAAATCGTACTGGCACTCAATGACCCAATCATCACTGTGACAATCCAGTCAAAATTATTTAGCTGAGAGGTTGAGCGTTTGCCTGAAATTTTAGTAAACATAACAATCAAAACGTAGACCACGACCGTGGTCAGAATAATACGTCCAAGCTTATCAACATTGTCAAAAAAAATCATTTCCATGGTCTTATCTCCTATTCATCAAAGTTCATCAGCGTAAATACAGCGTAACGGAATTTAGAGATGAATAGGGCAAAAACTTTGTAGTTGCTTGTTTATAACGTTCAATTGTTGAAAGCAGGCAATTAAGCGCCCTTGCGATTGGGATCAAGCAAGTGGTTAATTGCCCAAATGCTGATACGTGCGCTCACCAAACTCAGCACCAATATCATGATCAATGCAGAAATTAGCGGTAAAGGCTGCTGCATGCTCATCTCAAGCAGCACTTCACGGCTGATAGAATCGAATAGAAATACCCATATCCCCAAAAAATAAACCATAGTGAGTAGCCAAACCACGATCACGCCGCCAAACATTAAGCGGTTGATCTCGTCTCTATCTAGTGCACGCTGTTGGTGCTTGATAAACTTATGCACGGCAATATAAGCGCCCAAGACAATAGACAGCACAGTGACCAATTGCGCATTGAGAGCAAGCTTGGTTTGAATCATCATAAATACAGCGCTGGCAAGCATATAGCCAACGGCAAAAAACCCAATATAGAGCATCAATTTGGGTTGAGTGGCAGTTGTATTTAAGTGTGATCCTTTACGTCCTGATGGGGTGATAGGTTTGCTAAGTGACGCGGGCTTACGTGACATAAAATGTCCTTTATAAAGTAAATAATCTGGCGTAAAAAATTAATGCTGCGCTGTCCAATCTAACATGGCGTCCAGTACCGTTTTTGCTATATAAGTATTTAGCGCTTGCTCATTATTGATCAGTCCCACTACCACATAATCCTGTCCTGATAAGCCTTTGACATAGCCTGCCATCGAAGTGACATTGTTTAAAGTACCTGTTTTTATCCAAGCTCGACCAATGGCGTTTGATTCTGGTAAACGCTCGCTATGTGTCAAAATGGTGCCACTGACGCCAGCAATACCTAACGAGTTTACATAAGCATTAAAGCTTGGGTGAGCGTAAGCATAAGTCAGCAGCTCGCTTAGATTAGCAGCGCTGATCGTACAATCACGGCATAACCCTGAACCATTGGTCAGATGTGGCGGCGGCGTGCTTAGATGCGTTTGCCACCATTCGTTGATGGTTTGTAAGGCAGCAGGGTAGCTCGTTGTCGCAGGCTTACCAAATTGATATAAGCTACGCTGACTATTAATGGCTTTATCGACGTTTTTATTAATGGTTGGATTAACGGTTTTATCTTTGGGTTTATGATAAGCACCTATTGATAGCGCCACTTGTTCAGTCATCACATTATTAGAGAAATGATTGATATCATAAATTTGCTGCGTTAAGTTTAAAGAAGGATAACTAACAATTGGTAAAGGCGACATTGGTAGAGCTGCCAAACCGCGCGCTGATATGGATTTCTTATTCTTATATGGTGTTTCTTGAGCGACAACGTTGCCCGTTAGCGTATTATCCAGTGCTTGCCATTTGGCTTTGATCACGCGCGCCGCAAAATCTTTGGCATCAGGATAAGCGACATAAAAAGCATGGTCGCCGCAGTTATCGGGTAGAGAGGTATCAAAGGTCATCTGAGTCGCTTGCCACTGCGGCGCTAAGCTATAACGTGCTTGACCACAGGCAGAGGGTCGTATATTTATCTTACTTGGCAACTTATAATCTGCCAGCTGCGGCATATAAGTCAGCTGTGCTTGGGCATTATCTAATGGATAGCTTTGGATACCAATAGTACTAAAATTTACCAAAAAACCATCGGGACTGGCGTTATAAGGACGTAAAGGCGCGTTATCAAATGCCGCAGGATCTTTAGTGACATGGTTAAAAATAGTGCTATCTACAATGATATCGCCATCGATATGACGGATGCCTGCTGCTTTCACTTTATAGAGTAATTGCTGTAAGCGCTCATGGGTCATTTTTGGGTCGCCACTGCCTTGAATTATCAAATCACCAAGCAATGTATCACCAATGATAATACCAGTATGATAAACGCGCGTATGCCAGACAAAGTCAGCGCCCAAGATATCTAAAGCAATAAAGCTGGGAACGAGTTTCATCGTGCTGGCGGGCGTACGCGCAATATCAGGCTGATGATTGAGTAATGGTGAAAACGATATTTTTATTGAGGTCTCACTGTCAGCTTTTTTATTGTCGCTATTATTATCTGCGCCATTAGCACTGATATTGTCGTTCTGACTGGGAGAATAATTAGCAGTGTTTAATACGTTTTCTGGCAGTAATGACGGAGTACTCATCAAGCTTTGATGGGTATAAGGATCATCAGTATAAGCGTGTAATTGTCTGTCGTGCTGTCTGATGGTTTGCTTTTCGATGGTTACTAACGCGCTTTGGTAATTGGCTAGCGGCTTAGGGCTCTGCTTGTTTTGCACCAGTTTTTGCTTGCTGTTATTGGCATCAGTATTTATCTCGTCTGAGCTTGCAGGCTGCAATTGATTGACCGCCCTTTTACTGTCGATAACCTGAATGGCAGAGGGCAAGCGGCTGGCGTTTTTATCTCCCACAGGTGTGATAACGATACTGATGTCTGCTGCGCTTAAATGGGCTCGCGCTAATGCCGTTTCAATCTCTTGCGGTAAGGCAGCGTGCACCTGTAATGGCGCTAAAGTAGGAGCAACAACTAATGCCAATAAAGATAGACGTTGACCGATATTTTTCGGCGTTTGCAAATATTGGCTAATGGCTGTCAGAGGGGAAGTAGTCCGTATAGAAGAATTATGAGTTCTAAGTAGAGTTGGTTTTACTAAGGAGCGCATGAACAGCCTATCATCAGGTGGCAAAAACAGGATATGGTAACATGAGTTACTGTTTTCGCGTAGCTGTAGCATGTAGTTGTAAGCGTGCTTTTATCTTAAAGCCTTGTCTAAATAATGCATTTTAGCCATTATATTAGCGCATATGCAAAAATGCCATTGCCGTCATGATGGCGTCATTATAAGCATCGTGGGTGCCAAGCTCAGGAATATTATAATGCGCCAAGATACTATTCAAATGCTGTGCTTGGCTTGAAAGCCCTTGGCTACGACCCATCATACGCCGGCTATAAAGGGGGCGGATATCGATAATCTCATTGGGCAAATGAGTACCCATATAATGCTTTACTAAAGGGTTTAAGAACCCGACGTCTATTTGCGGACAAAACCCCACAAGTGGCCGATTGCCAATAAAGGGTAATAGTAACTCCAGCATCTCATCATAGCTCATCGCATGCTCAACATCGGCGGTGCGCAGTCCATGAATGACAATGGTATCGCCCTCAGGCATGACAGGCGGTCTGCAAAGCAGATGCAGCCCATTTCCTGTATCAATCTTATCACCATTGATATGAATGGCAGCTACCGATAATAGGTGATGCTTCTTTGGATTGAGTCCGGTCATTTCACAATCAATCGCAACCCACTGCTCATCGACAGGTGCCGTAAACATTGATGCCAGTTCAGGTCGCTGTAACTGGTTTTTTTGCCAAGCAGTAGACAGCTGTTTTAGCCAGTTCATAGTCAGTTATCTCCAAGGCTAACCGGTTTAGCTTAACCAAATTCAAGCTGATAATGTCGGCTTAACTGGTCTTTAAAGCTTTTTACTACCGCCAAACACTCTTTTAATAAATCACGCTCAAGGGCAGACAAGGTCGTTGGATTGACTTCTTTTGCATGCTTATTGTCTGTCAATAGCGCGACTGATAGGCGCTGCGCCATAAAGAATTCTAATGCCTCAAGTAAGGTGTCGGCACGCTCTTGGGTTAAGGCCTGAGCTTGAACCAAAGCTTTCAGACGACCTTTGCTGCTAGGATCGGTAAAGAGATCGTTTTCTAACGCCAAGGTACGGATACCATGTACCAATGGAAAGATACCCGCTTTTTTGAGGTCAATAGTATAAGAGCTGGGTTTACCACCCAATAACGGTACTAGCTTTTGCCACCATTGATTGATATCGCCGAACTGCAGCGCTGCTCGTGCAAATTGGCGCACGAACATCAAGTCTGACTGCCTATGGGCCGTCTTTAGATGTTCACGAACCTGCGTCAATAGTGTTTCATCACCGCAAACATATTCACCATCAAATATAGCGGATAAATAAATACTGTGCGTTGGGTCTGTGTTTTTAAACCATAGACTAATCTGCGCTTTAAACGCTTTTAATGGTTGCCGCCACATGGGATTGGTCATCATGATATGACCATCGCAAAGCGGATAGCCAAGATCTGCTAAGTGCTGGTTAAAGGTATTGGCAAATTGTGCCAGCTTAGGGTGGTCATAACCATCACGCATGATGAGCGCATTGTCTTGGTCGGTACGCATGATTTGCTCGCCGCGACCCTCTGAACCCATGACAATAACACAGCTATTCTTCATTACTTCATCAGGAACGATGAGTTGCCAAAGTTTGGTAAATACTTGCGCGTTAAGGGTTTGTACCATGCGGCTGACGTTGCCCATTTTGATACCGTTTTGATGCTGAGCGCGAATATAGCGTCCGATGAGCTCAACGGCAGTCGCCAAACTTGGCAAATCTGTGGCTTGGTTAATTTGAATACTAATCAGCTGAGAATGATGACCAATGTGAGCAAGCATATCGCCTTGTGCAAGCACACCGATGACTTTACCATTAGTATCTATTACTGGTAACCTGTGAATGCGATAGCGAGTCATGGTCAGTAATGCATCACCAATCTCATTATCAGCGTTAATGGTTCGCAGATTAAAACTTGCATAGTTTTGACAAGGCGTTGTAACAGTGTTTTGTTGGTCGCTGACGGCGCGGCAGATATCATTATCGCTGAGGATACCCAAGGTACGATCGGAGCTATTTTTATCTTGTAAATGTCCTAGTGGGCGTATCAAAACATGCTTCAATCCAGCCTCAGTCATGGTACGTGCTGCTTGATATAGACTATCGTCTGCGTCAACGATATGGACTGGTAGTAAAGTAATATCAATCACCGGCTGTAGCATGATTTGCTGTACTTCCTGAGGGTCGTCATAGCTGGCAGCGTCAAGTTTTTTCCCACCATGCCTCAGCTGTAAAGCTTTTAAACGCTCAGGCAGATTTTCTGATAATAATTGGCGTACGAAATGGTTTTGGGCACCGATTTTATCAATGGTTACCCCATTTACTTGCAGCAATAAAGTATCTTCGACAGCGCGAAACTGATAAGCAGCCGGCTGCGAATCAATGTTTTTATCTTCTTGCAGCCCATCTTCTATGAGCGACTTTGGTGAGCGTCTGCTATCAAACCAATCATTACTATTAAGATGGGCAGTATGGTTGTTGCCCAAATAAGAGGCGACAAAATCACCATCTAACAGCTGCTCGACATGACCTTTAAGCACCACATAGAAGTACTGCAAATCATCCGCTGGTAACATCTCATCTTTGGCAAGATAACGCACTTGGGTATTTTTTTTGATACTTTGGCGTTCAGCGGCACTTAATACATCAAATGGTGGCTGGGTAAAATCAAGATGGGGCATGGCATCATCCTTGATGGCATAAGCAATAAGAGGGATGTAAGTATGATAAATACAGTCAGGGAAAAGTAATATCGATACATCAAGTGCTGCTGATATTAATTTTTCTTGCTTGCTGTGACTGCGCAGACAGAGGCTGCAAAAAATTTATATCAGCAGCACTGTAGCGTTTTTGAGATATTTTGACTATATATCATCAAATGGCGGTGCTGTATGATTCGGCTATAAGACTTACTATAGCATTCTTTAACAGAAAACCGCCAATAACCATAATATTATTGTGGTTATTGGCGGTTTGTTAAGCTTAATGCGTTTTAAATAGCGATTTTAAGCACCGAGTAATTGACGAATGCGCTTGATTGCCTCGCGACTTTCCTCGACGCTTGCCACCAAAGCAATACGCACATAGCCTTGCCCCGGATTTTCACCATTGACCTCGCGTGATAGGTAACGTCCGGCAAGCGCATGAATATTGGCATTCTCATAGAGTGCTTTGACAAATAATTCATCATCACCACCGAATTGCTCAGGCGCTTTTATCCAAAAGTAAAATCCTGCCTCAGGCATACGTAAATCCAGTAATTCTCCAAGCTCCGACATCCAGAGTGCAAACTTTTCTTGATACAGCGCTCGATTGTGTGCCACATGCTTCTCATCTTCCCAAGCGGCGATCGACGCCAGCTGATGAGGTATCGGCATCGCGCAGCCTTGATAAGTGCGGTATTGCAGATAAGAATCTAAAATAGTGGCATCACCAGCTACAAAGCCTGAGCGCAAACCGGGTAGGTTTGAGCGCTTCGATAAAGAGTGAAACACCAGACAATTTTTGAAATCGTGTCGACCAAGGGCAGCGCAGGCTTGCAGCAAGCCTATTGGCGCTTTATCAAAATACAGCTCGCTATAACACTCGTCGCTGGCAATGATAAAGCCATATTGGTCTGATAGGCGCAACACTTGCTCCCAGTCATCCATCGTCATCACTGAACCGGTTGGGTTGTTTGGGCTACAGACAAATAAGAGCTGTGTACGCGTCCAGACGTCTTTTGGCACACTACGAAAATCCCCCTTAAAGCTATTGTCTGAGGTGCAAGGGATAAAATAAGGCGTTGCTTGCGCTAATATCGCCGCCCCTTCATATATCTGATAAAAGGGATTGGGCATAACTACTATAGGCGTAGGAGTAGGCGATTGGTTGAGCGTTGCCGTCTGACTAACAGTCTCTGGCTCGTGATTAATCACTGCCTGCACGATACTAAATATTGCCTCACGTGTGCCCATTACTGGCAATACTTGCGTATTAGGATTGAGGTGATTTAAGAAAAAGCGCTTCTCAAGCCAATGAGCAATGGTTTGACGCAGCTCAAACAGCCCATTTGTGGTCGGATAATGGCTTATTTTGTCCAAGTTTTCGCGTAGTACGTCCAGAACAAAGGCAGGCGGCGCATGTTTTGGCTCACCAATACCCAGTTTGATTTCATCATAGCTATGGGCTGGAGTACTATCAGCCAGTAAAGTGGCCATCTTAGCGAATGGATAAGGGTGTAGGGACGTCAAGTTGTGATTCATAGGCAGGCTAACTATAATAGACAGTTAATAATAAAGTTATAAAGAAAAATTACATTTAAGCAGTGTAGCACTTCTCTTATTTTTTGTCTTTTTCTTCTTATATTTCCTTATAGTGCTTTGTAATGGCTTGGCTAGAGGGTATTTAAGCATTGTTATTTTAACTATATGGCTGTGTAAATAGGTAATGATGTGACTATATCGTAACGCGTTATTATAAAAGCGATGTGATGTCTGTATTACTAAGTAAAGATAAATGCTGGCTTTTCTGACAGCGTATTTTAGGAATAATTTGATATGTCTAGTATGTTAAAAACGGACAGTCTCGATGCTAAGGATATCAATGAAAAATACTTTGATAATCATGAAAGCCTTGACGTTTATAAGCAGTTAAAGCAGCGTGAACAGTCTTGGTGGAAATCACGCCAGCAGTTGACACTGTTACGAGAACGTCAAATGTTTTGGTTTGGCGATAACAGTTTTATGATGTGGCTGCTCTGGCAATTGGTCAGCTATATAGTCGTTGCCATGGTACTCATGCTGCTTAGCAAGTTGCTAGATATATCGTTACCTCTGTGGCAATACATCGCTTTATTTGTCATACAAACCTTAATTTTTATTGTGATGCTGAGTTTTAAAGACAGACTTGCTAGGCAGTTGCAATATAAGATCAATCAAGCCGATTTGTCGCGTGAAGAGACGCTTAATGAGATGACTATCTTGGCTTCTGATAGCTTGTATCGCGATGTCCACGCCAAAGCACCTATTACTTTGAAGCAAATCTACCGATACTATAATGCAGAATTTCGTTTGGCCAGCTTGCACCGCCTCCTACAAAAGGAGGTCGATGCGGGACGCTTGATGTATGGCGACCAAAAGGTGGAAGCCGATATACTGCCTCTAGAGCTTGCCGATGATGCGCTGAAGGAATATGCACGTGGCATCATCTACAAAAGCTTGATATAGAAAATAAGCTAGACTCTATCATTACGGACACTAAGACTGTCTATCAGTGCCGTTTTTAACGTCTTAAGTTTATCAGCGCTCAGTGCTTGATCATTTTGATCGCTGATATAAAACATGTCTTCTGCACGCTCGCCAAGCGTAGTAATACGCGCGGCATGTACCTCAATCTGCTGCTGCAAAAATACTTGTCCAACACGGGCAAGTAAACCTGGCTGATCAAGGGTCTCTAAGCTCATGATGTGCTGACTTGAGGCATCATTGAACTCAAAATTGATCGTCGTTGCTACATCGAAATGTTTGAGCTGGCGTGGAATTCGTTTGTGCGTCAGTTTGGGCGCGGTAGGATTTTTAAAGGCATCAATCAATCGTTGCTTAAGCTCTTGCTGGCTATCGCTATCGACCAGTAAAGTACCGCTACGGTCGAGTAGTACATAAGAATCCAACGCAAAATCACGGGTCGCTGTGATAATACGGGCATCCAATACATCAAGATTCATCTGATCGAATACGGCCATAGTCACCGCAAACAAATTGACCTGATCTTGGGTATAAACAAAAACCTGTACCGCATCAAGCGCTAGTTCTCGATGCTCACGTAGAACGACTAATGGCGGACTATCAGCATTTGACGCTCGACCTATAGGCGGATGATTCAAAATCGCTTCAGTATGCCATAAGATATCTTCTGCAATTTCACGCAAAAAATACTCATCGCCCAAATCATCCCACAATCTCAGCACCTCATCGCGATTCATATGCTGATTGTCGACGTTATCTAGCATCACTAGTGCTTGCTTGCGTGTGGCACTAATCATATCTTGACGATTGGTTGGGGCATCAATATCCGCCCGCAAAATACGGCGCGTTTGCGAATATAGCTGCTTCATAAGTGTCGCACGCCAGCTGTTCCAAAGTTGTGGATTAGTGGCGTTCATATCAGCGACGGTTAAGACATACAGATGGTTTAGATGGGTGACGTTACCCACCAAATCTGCAAATAGTGTCACAACCTCTGGGTCTGAGATATCTTTTTTCTGAGCTGTCATTGACATCAGCAGATGATAACGGGTCAACCAGCCAACCAGATTGGCGTCGGCAGTACTCATACCATGAGCCAGACAAAACTCAATCGACTCGATTTCGCCAAGTTGACTATGGTTGCCGCCACGACCTTTGGCAATATCATGAAACATCGCCGCTAATACCAAAATCTCTTTGCGCTCGATGCGCTGAAAGATGGAGCTCACGAGGGGAAAATCTTCATAAAAATGCGGATCCGTAAAACGGTGCAGAATACGAATCAAAAATAAGGTATGGGCATCGACCGTATAACGATGGAACAAGTCATACTGCATCAAACCAGTGACTTGAGCAAAGGCGGGGATATAGTTGCCAAGCACGCCATAGCGATTCATGGTACGCAGGCGATGAAAGAGATAATTCTGCTCTTTTAAATTGGCTAAAAACAAGGTTTGATGCGTAGGATTGTCGCGATAAGCCTGATCAATACCACGCGCTGCAATTTTTAGCGCGCGCAAAGTATGGGTACGGACATTCTTGATGCCATACTGACCCATAAGTAAAAACATCTCTAAAATCGACTCGGGATGCTGCGCAAATACTCTGTGATGCGCCATTGCGATTTGGTCGCCGACTTGGTTAAAGCGGGCATTGATAGGCTGTTTTTTTGGGCGTTCTTCATCAGGCAACTGCGCCTCGATGATGGTTTCGTAATAGTGATTGGTTAGCATTTCAGACAATGTTGATATTTGCATCGCACAGCGGTAATAATCGCGCATAAAGCGCTCTACCGCAGCATTTGGTTGATCATCTGTCTGGGTCTCATAGCCCATCAGTTGAGCAATCTCACGCTGATAATCGAATAACAGCTTGTTTTCATTGCGACCAGTCAGTTCGTGCAGGTAGTGCCGTATCTGCCATAAATAGTTTTCTGAAAAGCTTAATTCATCGAATTCCTTTTCAGTCAAAAAGTTCTGTTGTACCAGATCATAGAGCTTACTGACCCGAAAATAGCGTTTGGTCACCCAGCCAATAATATGGATATCGCGCAGACCACCAGGGGCGGTTTTTATATTGGGCTCAAGATTATATTCTGTGGCATTGTGCTGTAAATAACGTGCTTTTGCCTCATCGATTTTTACGTCATAAAACGAGCGCGGGGACCATTGATTGTTTACTATTTGGTGCGGGACATTTTGCAAGGCGTCATTGCCTATTAATAGGCGAGCCTCTAATAATGCACTGGCAATAGTATGGTCAAGCGCCGCCTCCAAGCAGTCACTGACGCTGCGTACTGATAACGCAGGCTCAAGTCCAATGTCCCATAAGAGTGCCACCAAGTTATCAATTTTACTACTGGTATCAGCGTCAATATCATGTGGCATCAGTAGCAAAATATCGATATCTGAATGTAGCGATAACTCACCGCGACCATAGCCACCAGTTGCAAACAGTGCCAAATCCGTCTTATCAAGCCCAAAGCATTTAAATAATTCGATCAATAAATCATCAATCACGCAAGCACGCGCGCTAACCAGTTGCCGGATATTGACGCCACGTTCGAGTGCGCGGCTGATATCGTCATTTATTTGAAGCAACCATTCAGGAATACCAAATAGCGATTTTTCTACCACGCTCGTGTCTGTTGATAAAGAGGCAGTTGTCATATTGTCTGCTGAAAACAAAGGCATCGGTGTCAAATCAATAGCGGTGACATCACAGTTAAACATGAGATTTATCCAGTTAAAAGTTTGAAGTCTAGTTCAGTAAATAAGGAGCGCTAAAAATAAAAAGCGATCAATAAGATAGAGAAAGTATAAAGATAAAAAACCATCAAGAATAGTGGGGGACAACCATTAATAATAGACGAAAAAAAAGACCGCCTAAGCGATCTTTTATTGTATTACTGAGTCAAAAAACTCAAATCTTCTTCAGGGCGCGTGGTAAATACTTCACAGCCATTGTCCGTTACGACCATCGTGTGCTCCCACTGGGCGGATAGCTTGCGATCTTTAGTGATAGCAGTCCATTCATCCGGTAAAATCTTAGTCTGCCATTTGCCTTCGTTAATCATAGGCTCGATGGTAAAAGTCATGCCAGTTTTTAGCTCAAACCCTGTACCTTTTTGTCCATAGTGCATGACTTGCGGCTCATGGTGGAACTCATTACTGATACCGTGACCACAGAACTCACGCACGATACTAAAACGCTCAGGCTCAACCACTGCTTGGATAGCCGCACCAACATCGCCCAAACGCGCGCCGTTTTTAACCACGCTCATGCCAGCATATAGGGCGTCTTGTGCTACTTTGCAGATACGCTGCGCCATGATAGAGCCATTGCCGACGATCCACATTTTTGAGGTATCACCATAATAGCCATCTTTAATCACGGTCACATCGATATTGATGATGTCGCCGTCTTTTAGCAATTTATTTTCAGATGGAATACCGTGACAAACCACGTGGTTAATCGAGGTGCAGATAGATTTTGGAAAACCATTGTAGTTAAGCGGTGCAGGAATAGCTTGTTGCACATTAACGATATAATCATGGGCAATTTGGTTCAGTGCTTCAGTACTGATGCCCACTCTGACGTGCTCATCAAGCATCACAAGGACATCGCTGGCAAGTTTACCAGCCACGCGCATTTTTTCTATGGCTTCAGGAGATTGAATAAGAGATTTTTTAGTCATCATCGTCGTACTTATAGTTATAGAATTTAGGTCATCAATTATAGCATAAACGCACAAGTTGCTGCTTGAATGCAAGTTATTGAATATTTCAATCGTATTGATATTAAATGACTTTATATACGCTAATGTGACTATATAGTCACTAGGATAGGGCTGCTAATGTCAAAAAAAAGTTGAATGTTACAGAATATATAAGTATTGTAATTTTGTTCGCTAAATGATTTAGCAGACCTCTTTATAGCTTTGTGCAGGATGCAAAAGATAAGGCAATATAAAGATAGAATCACGTTTACAATAACAAGGATGTTGTTATGACTCTAAAACCTTCTCTGCGCGCTGTGCTAACGCCGAGCGCATTTTTACCGTCATTAGGTGCCATTGTCACCGGTGCGCTTTTGATGACTATGCAAGCCACCTCTGCTCAGGCAGCTGGACAGTATTATAACTGCGCCAATGCTGACGGCTGCCAGCTCGTAAGTAGTCAATATTTCACTTCAGACCATACCAAAACCAAATACCCAGTAGTACTCGCACATGGTATGGCAGGGTTTACTAAGATGTTCGGCTTGGTTGATTATTTTTATGGTATTCCTGAAACACTCATGAGCGGTGGCAGTCAAGTATATACCACAAAAACCTCCTCTTTTAACAATAGCGAAATTCGTGGCGAGCAACTTTTACAGAAAATAAAAACCATCAGTGCCATTTCAGGCAGCCCAAAAGTGAACTTATTGGGTCATAGCCAAGGTGGTATTGATATTCGTTATGTCGCTGGCGTGGCACCAGAATATGTTGCTTCTGTCACTGCGATTGGCAGTCCAGAGCAAGGGTCAAAAACGGCGGATGCTGTTATGCAAACACTTTCTGAGGATAGCTTGGCTACCCAAGCGGTATCTGTGTTCTTTCAGCTATTCGGTGGCGTTACGGATGTCGGTTCAGGTACGAGCCCGACAGAACTCAATAAACAAGAAGCTTGGAATACAGCTGTCGCGTTATCAACTGATGGTGCTGCCAAGTTTAATGCTAAATTTCCTGCGGCGATGCCGACCAGCTATTGTGGACAGCCTACTGGCACTGAAGCCAATGGTATCAAGTATTACTCATTTAGTGGTGTTGGGCAAATAACCAATGGTCTTGATCCTAGTGATTATATGCTCGCGCTCACAGGAACAAGCTTTGACAATGATCCAAATGATGGCTTGGTATCTGCGTGCTCAAGCCGACTGGGTTATGTGATTCGAGATGATTATCGTATGAATCACTTAGATTCAGCCAACCAGCTTTTGGGTTTGACCGCATGGGGGCAGCCTGATCCAAAAACCTTGTATCGTGATCAAGTCAATCGCTTGAAAAAAGCCAATTTATAGCATTTATAGATGAGTTAGCAGATTCACAGCTTTTATGATTCATAGCTTTTATAGAAAAAGGGTCAATACTAAAATGACCCTTTTTCTTTATCCATTTTTATTTATCATAAATCTCTACATAAACCGATTGATTAAATAAGATATTGTCGTTATGTCAAATAATCGCCGTTCACCCTTATTGTCCATTATTATTGCTGTGATAGTCGTTCTAATAGTAGCGATTATTTGGTGGTTTAAGCCTGTTAACAATAGCAACGCTTTTTCTCAAGCGGATGCTATAACGCTAGACAATCAAGCTAACGCTAATACCGTAGATCAAGCGAGCTCTAATAGCAATATGAGCCAAAAATCGAATCAAAATACGATTAAATTTACCACAGGGCTTGAGAGTTTACCGCGCTCCTTGCAAGGGACAGATGTCGATGGTGAGATTATTATTGATGAAAACAAGCAACTGGTCGTCACAGAAGGCTTAAGGCGTTTGTTTGATTATTTTTTGTCAGCGCTTGGTGAAGAAGAGGAATCAGCTATTTACGCTCGCGTAGAGAGTTATATTCGCAGTCATACGCCAGAGCCAGCCGCCAGTCAAGCGGTGGCTATATTTGATCAATATGTGGCTTATCTCAAGGCCATACCTGAGATTGAGAAAAAATACGGTACGCTGCAATTGCAAGCGACCCAAAGTGGCGAGCTGGATTTAAGTGTCGTCGCTCAGCAGAAACAAGATGTCGCTAGATTGCGCCAACAGCATTTTGATAAAGAAACCATTATCGCCTTCTTTGGGACAGAAGATGAGTATGACGACTATAGTATGGAGATGGTCAGAATCAGTCAGAATTCCCAGCTGTCTGATGCGCAAAAAGATGCCGCAAAACAAGATTACATCAGTCGTATGCCAGACAATGCAACCAAAACCAATATCGCCCAGCAAGCCAATCTAAACGAGCTGATGACGCGTACAGAGCAAATGCAAGCAAAAGGTGCCACACCTGAAGCGCTGTATAATATGCGTCGTGAGCTGGTCGGTGCACCAGCGGCAGCACGCTTAGCGCAAGTAGATCAAGCAGACGCTAGCTTCGATAAGCGTTTCAAGCAGTACCAAGCACAAAAACAGCAGCTTCTAAAACAAAGTACTAGTCAATCACAAACGCAATCACAAGCTCAAATCAATCAGATTGAAAGGCAACTGTTCAACGACTCTGAACGCAAGCGTTTAACAGGCTATGCCGCTCTACAACAGCAGAAAGCTGCCGATACAAATTAACCAAAAGACAGGCTATAGATATGAATTCAAAGGTAAGTAAAAACCGTAAATATAGCTTGATAAGCTTTTAGGCAGTAAAGCAATTCTTAAGAATAAGATAAAAGATTGTGTGTTAGCAGTTAATAACTGGCTTAGCAAGGCATGTTAGCAAAAATACCGTAAAATGGTACAAAGATAGCGTTAATTGGTACTCAATCTATCATGATAGGCTTATGAGAAATGGGCATAATAGCCTCATTGTTTAGACTAAAGAAAACAACAAATTGATCAGAGCAAACGCTACTGATTAAAATAATAAACAATGAATATCTTATTTTGTATATTAATATTTGAAACTTATAGGAGTTTATATGAAAAACATGACTAAAATGATGATGGCTGCGACCCTTGCTGTAGGTACATTGGCTGCTGGTTGCCAAACTGCTCCTATCGTAACGGCACCTGTGACTCAACCGATTACTGCTAATGCACTACAAGCATATGATTGGCAGATGGTTGATGCAAAGCGCGCAAATGGCGATAAAGTCACTCAGTTATTCTTTGATCCAGCCAAACCACTTACCCTAAAATTCTTCAAAGACAACGGCAATGACCGTGTTGCGTTTGTCAATACTTGTAATAATATGGGTTCTAACTATAAAGTTGTAAATGGCAATGTTGTATTAGGCAATGTTCTATCTACTATGATGGCATGCCCTGAGCCGCAAGCCAGCTTTGATACAGCGACGCTTGCTACGGTACAAGGTAAATATAGCATCAGCACCAATGCAAACAACACGCCTATCTTGACCATCAAAAATAGCAGTCAAGTCGCTCATTTTAAAGCGGTTGCTAAATAATAGAGACAGTCAGTTACTACCGTTATATTATAACCGTATATAAAAAATGCCTCACTTAGCAGTGGGGCATTTTTTCGTCTAAAATTTTTGTTTAAAAGAAGAGACCAATCTGCGTTACACTAGCGACATCACTGTTCCTGATGACTTATATTTCATTCAGCACTCTTCTACTTAATATTATTAATAGTAAGTTGCACGTTTTAAATAGCTCATATCGAATGAATCTATAGGACTTTATCTTATGTTAAAAACCACTGTCTTAAAACCGACTGTTAATATTCGTAGGCTAAACAGTACTGTTCCTATTATTATGCTTTCAATGCTGGCGGTATTAACAGGCTGCCAGACCATGCCAACTGCTTTGTCCAAAGCGCCTAGCGCGATGGCTATGAATAATCCGCTCACTATTGGCATGCCAGCAATAGATCGACAAGGCTATATTGCTTATGTAGAGGAGCAAGGCGTGGGTGCTGCCAAGGTCTCGACGCTATATCGTATCCGCCCCGATGGTAGCGGGCGTCAATTGATTGATCAGCTAAATGGCTATATCTACGCGCCTACGTGGTCAGCGGATGGTCAAATGCTCGCTTATAGCAAACAAGCCGCGCGTCAGCATCCAAAGATTTATATTTATGATGTCAGAAGCGGTAGTCATAATTTGGTCGTCAATGCAGAAGGCAGCAATTTATCGCCGTCATTTTCACCGGATGGTAAAAAGCTGCTCTATAGCTCAACTGTCGGCGGCAATGCCGATATTTATGAAATGCAGCTCAGTGATGGCAGTACCAAACAGCTCACCACGCTACCGAGTACTGAAGTGCAGCCAAGCTACGACAGCGATGGGCAGAGCTTTGTCTATACCAGTGATAAAGTCCGCGCTGGTCGCCCAAGCATTTATCGTTATAGCTTTGCCACGGGCAACGCCGCGCTGATATTGACGGGAGGCTATGCTGCCAGTCCTCAGCTTAGCTTAGATAGTCAGCGTTTGGCATATCTCAATGGTCGTAAGGCGGCAGTAATGATGCTTACCACAGGACAAGTCATCAATCTGGCAGAAACGGGACTCGATGAGCCTGCGCGCCTATCACCTTCTGGACAATACGCCCTCTATCCGACGCGTCAGTCAAATTTGGGTGGACAAGTAGGCGGTCAAAGCAGTCAAAGTGGCGGCAGCTTGGTTATCCATTCTCTCGAAGGGAATACCAGTTATGCGATTAGCAGTAAAACGGGCGGGGTAATTCGCTCACCAATTTGGGGTCGTTAAGCGATTTTTTTAATTTAAAGGTAAATATCATGGCGCATAAAAAGAAGAACGTCCGCAAAAAACTCTGCCCTGTCTGCGAGCGCGAATTTAGTTGGACTAAAAAGTTGGATAAAAACTGGGAGAGCATGGTCTATTGCTCCGACCAATGCCGCCGCGTGAAAAAGTATGAAGGATTGGATCATCAAAAAGAAGATAAATAGGGGTTAATGATGAAGTAGAGATATAGGGAAATGGGAGCAGACAATGGCACATAAAAAAGCAAACCTACCGCAAAAAATCTGCCCCGTTTGCCAGCGTCCTTTTACTTGGCGCAAGAAATGGGAAAAGGATTGGGAACAGGTGATTTATTGTTCGGAGCGTTGTCGGCGGGGGAAAGACAAATTAGATTGAGCTATAGTTAGAATAAGGTGAAGCTACGATAATCTCTAACTAAACACTATAAAAAATTGAGCATTAAAATTCGCTATTTGCAAATATTTATTTCGCTATAAGCGAAATAAATATTGATTAATTTTTTTCTTATTGTATAATATTGGATGTTAGTTGATGTATAGACGAATAACTCATCATGAATATTAGGTAAGTTTTTTACCTGCGGAGGATTAGAACCCTCTACCTTTTGCTGGGCTCATGCGTCCTTTATTCGACGTGTTGTAATAGTTCGGTATGGTGCTTGCTTGCGACGAGAGCAAGCAAGCACCTGTTAGGATCGACCGCTGATTAAGTCTCTTTTTCTAGTTGTGATGAGGATACTGGTAATTGTACTAGTATTAACTAGGAGAAAGTTTTATGAACAAATCAACTAATAATCAGCAACCGCTTAAGGGAAGTAGAAAATTGCTAAAGAAGTCAATCTTCTTGCTATTGAAAGCTTTTAAAATTATTTATAGTTTGCTTAGGGTTTTTGATTTAATTAAGCACTATTTTGATAGTAACCCTTAAGCGTTGTCCTCAACAGATTCTTATGGAGTCTTATATGATTAACAATGCTTTAAAAAAAATTCGTTTGTTTCATAAATTGAAGCAAAATGAGCTCTCACGAGAGCTAAATATATCTAATTCTTATCTGTCTGAAATTGAGAATGGTAAGAAGTCCCCAAGTATCGAGCTTTTACAGAGTTATTCAGACTATTTCGATCTACCTGTCTCTTCTCTGCTGTACTTTTCAGAACAACTCGAAAATGAAGGAAAGATATCTAAGACTTTTCGAATAAAATCTGCGAGCTTTATTCTTAAAATCCTAGATTGGAGTACTGAAGATGAGCAGAAAAAAACTAAAGGTAAAAGCTGATAAGAGGTATTCTATAGATCAGTGTAGATTATACAAAATTACCAGCTTAAAAAAACTTTGTGAGATTCTTAGTATAAATAATGAAGAACTTAAGCTATTAATTGATAAATCTAGAAATAGTAAGTTCTATAATTGCTATACAAACCAAAAAGGACGATTAATTCAAGAGCCTATTAATCTAATGTATCGTGTTCATAATCGAATTGCTAACCTATTAGCTAGAGTTGAAACACCTTCATACATAAATTATTCAAAAAAAGGCTGCTCTCACATTAGTAATGCAAAAGCTCACTTATACTCTAAGCAGTTAATCACTTTTGATATTAAATCTTACTATCAGAGCATATGTAATGAAGCTCTACGTAGATTTTTTCGAGACAAGTTGAAATGTGAACAAGATGTAGCTTATGTATTATCAATAATATGTTCTTTTGAAGGCTCACTACCTACAGGTAGCCAAATTAGTGTATATCTTTGTAATTTAGCGAATATAGATATGTTTCACGAGATGTATCTACAATCTAATAGATTTCAGCAAGAATTTACAGTCTATGCAGATGATATAACTATATCTGGTGATATTGTTAATGATAGCCATTATAACGTTATGAAAAAAATTATAGAACGATACGGTTACATCATTAAAGAGGAGAAAACCAAAAGATATACTTCAAATCAGACTCCGATAGTGACAGGTGTTGCTCTTAAAGATACAGTGGATGTCAAGAATGTTTATTATAAAGGGCTAAGAGAGTTATGTGAAAGTATAAATCTCAATGTTGATAATGAGTCATATGCTCAACTCAAAGATGAGTATTTATCTTTGAAGGGTAAAATCCAGTATATAAAGCAATTAAATAGAGAAGTGCCTTGTTTTATTCTACAAACACAATCATTGTTAGAGAAAAAGCTAGAAGGACAGCTTTAGTTAACTTAAAAGTCTTTGTATTGAGTGTTTTCAAGGTGAATTTTGAATACGCAGAATAATAGTAAGACAGTGATTTCATCGCTAGCTTTTGGTTAGCAAAGATATGGAAAAATAGCAGGATCAGCTACAATAACTAATCCCGCCGCTTCAAACTAACCCTACAAATTCGGATTTAACCACTTCTCAGCAGTCTTCATATCCCAGCCTTTACGCTCAGCATAACTCTCTAACTGATCACGACTGATCTTACCGACGTTAAAGTACTCACTATCAGGATGCGAGTAATAGAAGCCGCTGACTGATGACGCAGGCCACATCGCATAGCTTTCAGTCAAGGTCGTACCGATGGCATCGCCCGTACCAAGCCATTCAAACAGTTTGCCTTTTTCCGTATGCTCAGGGCAGGCAGGGTAGCCAGGTGCAGGGCGGATACCGACGTATTTTTCTTTAATCATATCCTCATTGGTTAAGCTCTCATCAGCCTGATAGCCCCAGTATTCTTTGCGAATCAGCTCATGTAGATGTTCGGCAAAGGCTTCGGCTAAGCGGTCAGATAATGCTTGTACCATAATGGCATTATAGTCGTCACCAGCCGCTTTATACTTCTCAGCCAGCGCTTCTGTTCCAACGATCGAAACAGTAAAGCCGCCAAGATAATCAGTATGCGTATCCGATGGTGAGATAAAATCTGCCAAGCTAAAGTTAGGCTTACCACTGGCTTTGTCACTTTGTTGACGCAAATGCTCAAATTGATATTCTGCTATGCCACCCTTAGTCGGTGCTTTATCATAAACGGTGACAGTATCCGCACCAGTACGGCGCGCAGGCATGAGTTTACACACGCCTTTTGCGACGATTAATTTCTCATCAATCATCTTTTGCATCAGCTCATTTGCATTATCGAACAAATCACGCGCCGCTTCGCCAACCACATCGTCTTGCAATATTTTCGGATATTTGCCAGCAAGTCCCCAAGAGATAAAGAACGGTGTCCAATCGATATAAGGCAGCAGGTTAGTGATAGGATAGTCGTCAAAGATCACTTGCCCTAATTTATTAGGCGTCGGTGGCACATAGTTATCCCAATCATACTGAAAGCCAATCTTGACCGATTCGGCATATGTGACCTTCGCCGCCTTTGGTTGGCGCTTAGCCAGACGCTCACGTACCTTGATATATTCTTCGCGGGTTTCATCAATGAGACCTTGGCAATGCTCTTTTGACAGTAGCTTGGTCACTACGCCGACAGAGCGTGAGGCATCCGCCACATAGATGACACCATTATTTTGGTATTGTGGTTCGACTTTGACCGCCGTATGTGCTTTTGAGGTCGTTGCACCACCGATCATCAATGGCAAAGTCATGCCACGCTCTTGCATTTGCTTGGCGACATAGACCATCTCATCAAGGCTTGGGGTAATCAGACCTGATAAGCCAATAATATCGACTTTCTCAGCTATCGCGGTATCGAGGATTTTTTCACACGGCACCATGACGCCCAAATCAACAATGTCATAGCCATTACAACCAAGCACCACGCCGACGATATTTTTACCGATATCATGGACGTCGCCTTTGACCGTTGCCATGAGGATTTTACCTTTCTTTTCACCCTCGACTTTTTCCGCTTCGATATACGGATTTAGCCAAGCGACCGACTGCTTCATGACGCGCGCAGATTTCACGACCTGCGGTAAGAACATTTTTCCGGCACCAAATAAGTCGCCGACGATATTCATACCGTCCATCAGTGGTCCTTCGATGACCTCAAGTGGGCGCGGATATTTCTCCCACGCTTCTTTAGTATCCGCTTCGATAAAAGCAGTAATACCTTTTACCAACGCATGAGCAATCCGTTCTTCAACGGTACCTTCACGCCATGTCATATCGACGGTACTGTCTTTTTTCTTACCGCCATCTTGATAGTTTTCAGCGATGGTCATCAGCCGTTCGGTGGCATCTTGACCTGTCTCGCCTTGATTGCGGTTGAGCATCACATCTTCGATGGCATCGCGTGCTTCCTTTGGAATATCATCATATAGCTCAAGCATAGCTGGGTTGACGATACCCATCGTTAAGCCGTTTTGAATCGCATGATAAAGGAATACAGAATTGATGGCTTCACGAATCGGGTTACCACGGAAACTAAACGAGACGTTAGAGACACCGCCCGATACCATGGCATTTGGCAGGTTTTCTGTAATCCATTTGGTCGCGTTAATAAAGTCGGCACCGTAGTTATTGTGCTCAGTGATACCGGTAGCAACCGCAAAAATATTCGGATCAAAGATAATATCTTCAGAAGGGAAGCCCACTTCATCGACCAACACATCATAGCTGCGTTTACAAATCTGAGTTTTACGCTCAAAGGTATCCGCTTGTCCATCTTCATCGAATGCCATGACAATGATGGCGGCACCATAGCGCATACAGAGCTTGGCACGCTCGACGAACTCAGCGTGACCTTCTTTTAATGAGATAGAGTTAACGACACACTTACCTTGGGTGCGTTTAAGACCTTCTTCGATAATATCCCATTTTGATGAGTCCAGCATCAACGGTACACGGCTGATGTCTGGCTCGCCTGATACGAGGTTCACAAAGTGAATCATCGCTTGTTTAGAGTCAAGCATCCCTTCGTCCATATTGATATCGACGATTTGCGCGCCGCCTTCGACTTGGTCACGGGCAACGTCAAGCGCCTCAAGATAAGCTTCGGTTTTGATTAGGCGTAAGAATTTCTTCGAACCCGTAACGTTGGTACGCTCACCAACGTTGACGAATAGACTGTCTTTATTGATGGTAAATGGTTCAAGACCAGATAAGCGGCAGGCAGGCGGAATCTCAGGAATGATGCGCGGTGGGTACTTTGCTACCATATTAGCGATTTGACGGATATGCTCAGGTGTTGTACCACAGCAGCCGCCAACGATATTTAAGATACCAGCTTTGGCAAAGCCTTCAAGCAGTGCAGCAGTTTCATCGGCAGTTTCATCATATTCACCAAACTCATTGGGCAGACCGGCATTAGGATGCGCAGAGACATAAGTATTGGCAATATTCGATAGCGTTTGGATATGCGGACGTAGGGCGTCCGCACCGAGCGCACAGTTAAAGCCAACGGATAGCGGTTTGGCATGACGAATCGAGTTATAAAAAGCTTCAGCAGTCTGCCCAGATAAGGTACGACCTGACGCATCTGTAATCGTGCCTGAAATCATAATTGGCAATTCAAATCCGATATCATCAAACACGCCTGTGACGGCAAAGATTGCTGCTTTGGCATTGAGCGTATCAAAAATAGTCTCAATCAAAATGATATCAACGCCACCTTCCATTAGCGCCAAGGTTGATTCGCGATAGTTCAGCACCAATTCATCAAAGGTAATATTACGAAAGGCGGGGTCATTAACGTCAGGTGATAGCGAGCAAGTACGCGATGTCGGACCAATAACCCCAGCGACAAAGCGTGGTTTTTCTGGATTCTTCGCAGTGTATTCGTCAGCGGCTTCACGTGCGATTTTAGCAGCCGTTTTATTTAGCTCAGGCACGAGATACTGCATATCGTAGTCTGCCATCGACAGCCGCGTACCATTAAAGCTATTGGTCTCGATAATATCAGCGCCAGATTCCAAATGCGCCAAATGAATCTCTTTAATCATATGTGGCTGCGTCAGCACCAATAAATCATTATTGCCGCGGACATCTTGCTTGATATCAGCAAAGCGCTCACCGCGATAGTCCGCTTCCTCTAATTTATAGTTTTGAATATGCGTGCCCATGGCGCCATCGAGCATCAAAATCCGTGCTGCCATTTGCTCTGTAATGCGCGCTCGCGCCGTTAGCTGCTGATCCTTATAAGGGAACACAGCAGGCGGCGTCAATATAAAGTCATTGGGATTGGCATTTGGGTTACTGGTGTCAGTTAGATTGGTTGAAGAGGTATCAGTTTGAGAACGGGCTGTTGGAGTCATAGGAGCGCTGCTTATAGAGTCAAAGTTATAAAAAAGAAGAGGAAAAAGTCGTTATAATTTTTAATAGAGAAGACGTCAAAACCATCAATGCCAGTAAAAAATAGTAAATAAATACAGATGATTTTAGCAGAAAATATATTACCAATGTCAGGTTATCAAAGTCTATTGCATAAAGCGTGTGAGCACAAATGAATAGCATTTATCTTTAGGGTTACAGATAGCTTTACTTATGATTATAAACGTAAAAGTATCACTTTATAATGCAAATACAGATTACATGCACACCACAAAAAGTAGCGTAAATAGCCGTTTACGCCACTTAAGGATATGTTAATTTAATTTCAGAAGGATTGATGTTTCATAAGCAGTGCTTATTAGTAAGGGTTGATGATTTTATTTGCAAGTTTGCCTATATATTATTTTTCATGGGTAATCATGCATTATCAAATCAGTGATCATATCGTTAAGCGTTGCTGCTAAGGAAAGCCAATCTCATCTGACATACCAGATAAAAACCAACAGATTATAGATATTTACTCATTAAGGATAATATTATGAAAATCATCAAAATCGCTGCTATTGGTACTTTAGCTGTTTCAATTGCAGGTCTAAGTGCTTGTAACAATATGATGCCAGCTAAAAGCGCTCCTATGAAAGCGCCCATGCATAGTCAATCAATGGCAAAAATGAATGTAGTACAAATTGCCCAAAGCAATCCTGACTTCTCTGTACTCGTAGAAGCTGTCGTTGCTGCTGATTTAGCAGGCGCGCTCTCTAATCCTAATGCCAACTATACGATTCTTGCGCCAACCAATGCTGCTTTTATGCAAGCGTTACAAGAAAATAACATGACCAAAGCACAGCTCTTTGCCAATAAACCACTATTGACTAAAATCTTAAGCTATCACGTGATTAACGCCGCAGCACCTATTTATGCCAAGGATGTTAGACCAGGCAATATAACTATGCTAAGCATGGACACGCTTATGGTGACAGCCCAAGGCAAATTGATGGATGAAAGTGGACGTACAGCAAATCTCTTAAAAACGGACATTACTGCCAGTAATGGTGTGGTACATGTGATTGATAGAGTTCTAATGCCTAGATAGTATTTTGGTAAGGTTTTAAAACTAGCCATTATATGCGTATAAGATCAATCTTTTAAGAGCTGTTCTATGCAGCTCTTAAATTCGTTATAGATTCAGATAACGAAACGCCTGTGTTATATACGTGATTGCTACAGTGCTACTACCTAAGAATATATCAATTAAAAATCAATCAGTTAATATTGTAGATGATTTCAGATAACGTCCCTTTAAAAGATGTCATATTCTAAACAGTGTTGTGCATTTTAAAAAAACTGTTTATGCAAAAATTATTACTTATCGAATCAGTACTTATCAAATTGTTATTCACTCAATAGTTATTAATATCAAAGGAATGTCTTATGTTAAAAAAGAACTTACTATCTATCGCCGTTGTGGCGGCAGCAATGTCATTAGCAGCTTGTAACGATAAAGAAGTCGTTGCTGAGCCAGTTGAGCCAGAAGCAACCACTGATGTAGTCGTTGAGCCAGAAGTCGCAGCTGAACCAATGGTTGAAGCGGATGTTGCCCCTGAAGCAGCAGCTACGCAGACTATTGGTGAGATGGCAGCTGGCAATAAAGACTTGACCATCTTGACCGCTGCACTACAGGCAGCTGGACTTGATTCGATGCTGATGGCTGAAGACAAGTACACAGTATTTGCACCTACTGATGATGCCTTTGCTGGTTTATTGACTAAGTTGAACATTACCAAAGAAGAATTACTTGCTGATCAAGCGACGCTAAAAAGTGTGCTTCCATACCATGTCGTACCTATGGTTGTAAAAGCCGCTGATATTCCTTACGGTACTGCGATTGAAACGGCGAATGGTCAAACCATCACGATTAGTGATGCCAATGTCATTACAGATTCAAATGGTAATACCGCCAATATCGTTGGCACTGATATGATGGCAACCAATGGTGTAGTACATGTAATTGATACAGTTTTATTGCCTAAATAAGTTTTGGTTAATAGACTTACTAAGTCTTTCTTGTAAACAGTAAATGATGTAAAAATACCTAAAGCCCAGCCATTGAGTTGGGCTTTTTGCTGCCTATTAATTGCTGCTAATAATTTGAGTCGATGCAATGTAAAAGGAATCCAGTAGTGCCTTATAACATTTGTATTTCTTTTATTTAGGACCGAATATAGTAGAAAAGAGGCAAGAGCGCACATACAAAAAAGCCCAAGACAATGGTCTCGGGCTTTTTTAATAACTGGCTAGTAGGCAAATACTTTACAGAGGATTAACGATGCTCTTTATTTAAAGGATCTTGTGCCGCTATTCTTTGTTGCTCTTTTAGATGACGCTCTTCCCAATAAGGCGCGTTTTTGATACCGAATTTTGCAGGATCAAATGTATAGCGCGTTACACCAGCTTTACGCTGTGCTTCATAGTCTTTAAGCATGGTAAGCGTCGGACGTGCCACAAAGAAGATAACAAGAATACCAACAATATTGAGCCAAGCCATAAGACCAACACCAATATCACCAATTGCCCAAATATAACCGGCTGAGTTAAGACCACCATAGGCAACCATCACCATGATTAGGACTTTAACTAAAAATAGACCAGTTTTGTTGGCACCGCGACCGATAAAGCGCGTCAAGTAAGCAACGTTCACTTCAGCGATGTAGTAGTAAGCCAAGATGGTTGTAAAGGCAAAGAAGAAGACAGCGATAGCGATAAAGGTATTACCAAAACCACCATAGACAGATTCCATTGCCATTTGCGTAAATGCTGGAGCGTTGATTTCAGTCGTAGCCGCTACATTCTGGACGATGAATTGACCATCGGGTAATGTACCTTGGATGTTATAAGTACCCATCGTTAAGATCATAAATGCAGTAGCAGAACAAACCAGTAACGTATCAACGTAAACCGAGAAGGCCTGTACCAAACCTTGCTGTGATGGATGCTCAACTTCAGCAGCAGCAGCAGCGTGAGGACCTGTACCTTGACCGGCTTCGTTAGAGTAAATACCACGTTTTACACCCCAACCAATCGCTGCACCAAAACCTGCTTGAGCAGTAAAAGCATCACCAACGATTAAGCCAAATACTTCTGGAATCATCTCAAAGTTAGCAAACATGATGATCAGTGCAAGGATAATATAGCCGATTGCCATGAAAGGAACCGCATACTCGGTAAACGTTGCGATACGCTTGATACCACCGAAGATGATGATACCTAATACCACAAGAATAATACCCAATGCTACTAACCGCATAGAGCCGACTTCTAAGGCTCCAATGTTAACGATAGAACCTTCACCCATTACCTGCGCGAAAGCACTGATAACGCCGTTTGCCTGTACGCCTGGTAGGAACATACCACAAGCAAGGATAGATGAGATTGCAAAAAGGATGCCGTACCATTTTTGACCAAGTGCGCGCTCAAAATAGTAAGCAGGGCCACCGCGATATTCGCCAGTGATTACATCTTTTTCTTTGTAAATCTGAGCCAGTGTCGACTCAACATAAGCAGTAGATGCGCCTAGGAAAGCAACTACCCACATCCAAAATACAGCACCAGGACCACCGAAGCCGATAGCGGCTGCTACCCCTGCGATGTTTCCCATACCCACACGACCAGCAAGCGAGACGGCAAGTGCCTGAAACGATGAGATGCCTTGTTCACTAGATTTACCAGTAAATAGCAATTTGATCATTTCACCGAATAAACGTACTTGTACAAAGCGCGTCATGATGGAATAAAATAGACCTGCGCCCAAGCATAAGTAAATTAATGCAGGGCTCCAAATAATTCCGTTTACTAAATTGACTAAACCTTCCATATATCTATTCCTTCAACTGTCTCAAAATGACTATATATGAGGATGCATAGAGTGAGTTAACGGTTTAATATCCTTATTAAATCCAACCACTCAAATTATCTGCATGTACTTAAAACAATGATTTAAGCTTCATATGTACATAGTCACCAAGAATGGACTGTAGTTGTCTGTGTTTATCCGCTTGGTTTATTATCAAAGTTTGGCTGTATTTGCTCATCTCTTGATATCATTTATATATAAATATCAATCGATTGGCGATGGTTGCCATCTTTTTACTGTCTCTTTACTTTGGTAATCCGTCATCCTGCCATAAACATAAACGCTGTTATAAATAAACCAGTGGATAAAACAGGCGGTTATAATTTTAAATACCCATCATCGCGATGGCATTCAGCTTACTATGAGCGGTATCGGCTAAGTACAATTGCGTAATAGAGTCATAAAGCGATGATTTATCTGTCTATTAATCCTTTTAAATGATAAATAAACGAATCGCTAGTACTATGAAGAAAATAAGTCCACTACCAAATGTATGCAAACCGTACAGCTACGTAACTGCAATTTGCCATATTTTTTACCCAATTACTAGAAATTTCTTCTTAGCGGCAGCTATATATATGTTATGGCAAGCTTTATTATGGCAACAAGTACCGTAGAATATGGCATAAGGTCGATTTATCTCAGTTTGGATGATTTTTCAATAATTTATGTTATATAGATACATAGTCAAAACAGAGCGAGAGATTATGCTACAAGTCGTTGCTTGCGGTTGTGTTTTGGTAACGATGAATTGTAAAAAAAGCGTTATAGCGCCATTATTAGCACAACATATTGTAGGCTACAAAATATAAGCTTATATAGTCATAGTATTGAAGTCAGTATCAAAAAAAGCAGTCAAAAGCCATTTTAAAATCTTGTTATCAGTTGTTTGATATTTATCATTATTAGGAGAATCCACAATGACCCGTAAATCCATTGTAAAACCCATCTTGCTATCAGCTGTATTAGCCACGTCTACTGTCGGCTTGACAGGTTGTGGTTATAATAATCTTCAGGCTCAAGATGAGCAAGTGACGGCTTCGTGGTCAGAGGTGGTCAACCAATATCAACGTCGCTCGGATTTGGTGCCAAACTTGGTAAAAGTAGTACAGCAGTATGCTAAGCAAGAGCAGGAAGTCTTTACGCAAGTGGCTGAAGCCCGCTCACGCGCTGGTGGTATCACCGTAACGCCAGAAGTACTCAATGATCCTGAAGCGATGGAGCGTTATGCGGCGGCGCAAGAACAGATGACGGGTGCACTATCACGTTTGATGGCAGTGTCTGAGCGTTATCCTGAACTGAAATCTGATGTGCTATTCCAAGATTTGCAAGCGCAATTAGAAGGTACTGAAAACCGTATCGCCGTCGCTCGTAACCGCTATATCCAAGAAGTACAGGGTTACAATACGACCGTACGTCAATTCCCAACCAATATTACGGCAAAAGTATTTGGGATGAGTGCTAAACCAAACTTTAGCGTCGCGAACGAAAAAGAGATTTCTACTGCACCAAGCGTGGATTTTGACAATGGCGACTCAAAGACGGCTCAATAGCAGCAAATCAATAATGATGAATCATGCGTTTATTTCACGCCGGTATGCTTCATCTATTAAACGAATTGTGTAGCCGTCTTAGCGTTTCTTACTGGTATGAATAGGTTGCGTCTAATATTAAATATAAGCGTCTCTTAAAGCCTATTTATATCGTTAAGCCATTAAAAACAGGTAGAGCATCAAGTACTGATTAATTAAATACTTACTGATTGCCGCTCTACCTATTAATTTAGTAAAGATTTGACTTGAGGTGGTATACAGTTAATGACTCATTTAAAAACACCCCTAGCAGCGTTGTTATTCGCCCTTACTATTGGTAGCGCGTCTACATTGCATGCAGCGCCCGATGACAGTACGCTTGCTGCCGATAGCACCACGCAAAATCGCAGTGTGGAAGACTTAGTGGCTATTGCAAAAGCCGCTGAATCCAATGAAGCTATTAATGATGCTGTTTTAGGCAATGAGGCGATTAACGAAACCATACTCGGTAATGAAGCTATCAATCCTAATGCATCCAACAATGAGGGCGTGGCAGAGGCAAATGCGACCAAACGTCCCCCTGTCAAATCAACTGCTGACAGTGTCGATGCGGACAAACTGATTTTAAACAGCCCTGTCATCGACCAAGCTAATATCTTAAACCCACAAGAGAAGCAGCGCTTAGAAGCACAGCTACGTACAATTTATCAGCAAGGTTTGGCACAAGCAGCAGTGGTGATTGTCCCAACTACCAATGGCATGCCTATCTTTGATTATGCCTTGCAAGTTGCTGAAAAATGGCAGCTGGGTAGTAAAGACATCGATGATGGTTTGCTTGTGGTTGTCGCTGTCAATGACCGTGATATGTATATATTGACAGGTTATGGACTCGAAGGTGTACTGCCAGATGCGGCGGTCAATCGCATCATTCGAGAGGATATTACCCCGTTATTTAAGCAAAATAATTATGGCGCAGGGATATTGGCAGGCGTCACGGCCTTACAAAATCGTTTATCTGCTGATCCTGAAGTGCTTGCTCGTGCCGATGCGCAGGCAGCTGAACGTACTACCCAACAAGGATCAGACGAGCTGCCATCTCCTATTTTTCTATTCATCATGGCGATGATATTTGGTAGCTTTATTACCAGTATATTTGGTCGAGTATTCGGTTCAGTGCTGACGGCCGGTGGTTTTGTTGCAGGTTCACTAGCATTGGGCGGTGGTCTATTTATGACCATCATTATGGCGATATTTTTATGGCTGTTCTTGATTTCACGCGGCGGCGGTAAAGGCGGGTCTGGCGGCGGTAAAGGAGGTAGAGGCGGTGGTATGATATTCCTGCCGGGTATGGGCGGCGGCGGTTTTGGTGGTGGCGGCTTCGGCGGTGGCGGTGGCGGTTTTGGTGGTGGCGGCGCTGGCGGTTCTTGGTAAGCATTAGCCCTTTGTTTTTCAGTGGCTTCATAGCTACCTAGTAAAGACACTAAATAACCATTAGTAATGACGTACTTGAGGAAATAGTATCATGGCAGAGAATAACGCTTCAAAATCCAGCTTTGCCCGCTGGTGGCGCCAAGTCTTATTTATCCCCGTTTTGCATAGTAAATGGTTAACGCCCGCGGCAAAAGCTCGGTTGACAGAGCGGGTGACACTTGCTGAGCAAGGTCACCGCGGCGAGGTATTTTTGATCGTAGAAAATCATTTGCCTATTCAAGAGGCCTATCATAGCGACTGCCGTGACCGTGCGATTGATTTATTTAGTGAGTACCGAGTGTGGGACACCGAAGAAAATACTGGTGTGCTGATATACGTCAATGTTTGCGAGCACAAGCTTGAAATCGTTGCTGATCGCGGTATCAGTGCCCATGTTAGCCCAACAGTTTGGCGCGCAATGTGTGACAAAGCGGTAGTCGGTATTGCCAATCAGAAGACAGAAGAAAGCTTGACTGAATTGCTCGATGAGGTTGGTCAAGTACTGCGCCAGTATTATCATCTGGAGCAAAACCCATCAGGTAATGAGCTGTCTGATACGGTGGTTTTTTTAAAATAAACCCTGACGGCCATCAGCATGAAAGATTACACTAAACACTTATCGCTATATTTAATAAATAACCGATATATAACGCCAATACTGGAATATTATGATTGATCTAATAAAAAGACTGCCAAAAGCAGAACTGCATTTACATATTGAAGGCTCGCTCGAGCCTGAGCTTATGTTTAGATTGGCAAAAAAGAACCAGATAGAGATTCCTTATAAAGACATAGAAGATGTGCGTAATGCTTATAACTTTACCAATCTGCAGACATTTTTAGACATCTATTATGCCGGTGCCAATGTCTTGATTACGCAGGATGATTTCTACGATTTGACATGGGAGTATATTCTCAAATGTGTCGAAGATAATGTTATTCATACAGAGATATTTTTTGATCCGCAGACGCATACGGCAAGAGGCGTGGCGTTTGAGACAGTCATAACAGGCATCAAACGTGCACTGGCTGATGCCAAAGCACAATACGGTATTACCTCTTGTATTATCATGTGCTTTTTACGGCATTTATCCCAGGAAGAAGCGTTTGAGACGTTAGAGCAAGCATTGCCATTTAAAGACGACATTATCGGTGTCGGTTTGGATTCTTCAGAATTAGGCAATCCGCCATCGAAGTTTATAGAGGTATTTAAAAAGGCAAAAGAGGAAGGCTTTAAGTTGGTTGCCCATGCTGGCGAAGAAGCGGATTTCTCTTACATTTATGAAGCGTTAGATTTATTGGATATCAGTAGAATCGACCATGGTGTGCAATCTATCAAAAGCACTGAGCTGATGCAGCGTCTAAAAGATGAGCAGATGCCGCTCACCGTGTGCCCGAATTCTAATATCGAATTAAGAGTCTTTGATACCTATAAAGAGCACAACATCAAAGAGCTGCTAGATTATGGTCTAAATATCACGGTCAACTCAGATGACCCTGCTTATTTTAAAGGCTATATCAATCAGAACTTCATCAATATCAGTGAGAATTTGCCACTGACAGAAGACGATATTATCACCTTGGTAAAAAATTCTTTTAGATCGTCATTTATCAGTGATGAGCTAAAGCAGCAGTATTTGGACAAAGTCGATCAAGCGGTAGGTTAATGGTTTGTCTATTATAGTATGCCCATTCTTTTTACCAACTCTGGCAGGATGACACCAGCTTTTGCTGCCAGAGTAATATCAACTAGCGTATTTGGTGTCGGATAAGGATTTATCTCGATAATTTTGGCACCGTTATGTTTTGCCAGTTGTGCCAGTCCGGCAGCGGGATAGACGAGGCTGGAAGTACCGATACTAATAAATACATCACAACTCGCGGCAGCTTCCTCTGCTGTCTGCCATGCCCGCATCGGTAACGACTCTCCAAACCACACAATATCAGGTCTGATATAACCATCACAATGCTGGCAAGTTATTAGAGCTTCATCAAAACTGATGCTATTCTCGCTGTCATAAGCGCCTTTTAATTGGATTGTATAAGGTGTCTGACATTGACTGCATCGATTACGCCATAGATTGCCATGCAGGTGGGTAACAGTGCTGCCTGCTTGCTCATGCAAATCATCGACATTTTGAGTAATGAGGGTCAGTTGCTGATTAGTCGATTGACTGTGATACTGCCACTGTGCTAATGCCGTATGGGCAGGATTGGGTTTTTTACTAGCCACGAGCTGTCTGCGCCATTGATACCATGACCAAACCAGCTTTGGGTAGCGGGCGAAGGCATCTGGTGTCGCCAAGTCCTCAGCCCGATAATTCTCCCACAAGCCAGTTTGCTTATCACGAAAAGTCGGAATGCCGCTTTCTGCTGAAATCCCTGCGCCAGTTAAAAGGCAAATATGCTGTTTCGATTCTAATAGTTCAGCAGCACGCTCTACTTCTGCTATTAACGCTGATGATAATTCTGCTAACATAAGCTAACCCTTGCTAATAATGGATATCCTTTCTTATGATAGACGGAATTTGGTGGCTTGTCATATTGACGGCAGTTATCGTTGGATTATGGTTTTTTGCAAAATCACGTGCACCAAATAACTTGCATGATACAAAGTCAAAAGATAAGAAAAAACCGATAAATGACGCCTTACAAAAGACGGCAGAGATGATTAAGCAGCATTTTCCTGATTATCGAGTGACACGAAAGGGCAGTCATTTGCTCGTTACTCGACAAAATATAAAAATTGCGATGATTACGATTGACCCCAAGCTTGCTGCCAGTCAACGCCGTTTGGGTGATATACCAGTGATTAATTATCAGCGTGTCCCTAGCCGTGCGCAACTAGATGCCAATTTGCAAGAGGCAGAGTAGATTGGTACGAATACCCAGCTAGGAGAAGTAATACTCCGTCATAAGTCAGCATAAAATGGAGTTAACAACAATATATACAACATTTTATAGGTATTAACAGACTAGCTTATCAATGATAAAAACTTCAAGGTTTTGTTTTAAATGGTCTTATAGATTTGAGGTAGTGCTGAGAAATGGCGAAATACGATGATTGGTGCGCTCGGCGGGAATCGAACCCACGACCCTCGGCTTCGGAGACCGATACTCTATCCAACTGAGCTACGAGCGCAAAAGTGCCTAGAAATAAAGACCGCTTAGTCTAACAAATAAAAGTCATAAAGCCAATGAATGAAGCCAGCTATTGAGGTTTTTTAAGAAAAAACAGCATAGTCCGCAAACAGGCATGGCAATCTACCCGTCTTTTCCCTTATAATGTCAGGGAGAATCCATATTTATAATCACCGATTACAAGTGCGCTCGCATGCGGGATGGCTGTTTGCTATTGACAACGGTTTGTTGTCAAAGGAGGACAGACAGAATGTCTAAGTCTTGCTGACCCTTGTATACGTAATAAGAGAACGTGACGAATGAGAAAAGTAGTTATGTTATCGGCAGCTGCCATTCTAGGAATCGCTAGTATCGCTGTGAGCCAAGCTGAAAGTGCTATAGATACACCCGTTACTATATCTGCTGTCGCAGAAGGCAAAGAGGTTGTCGAAAATGCCCCTCAAAAGCTAGGTGATGAGCCTCAAGCGGCGGCTGACACCACGGATGGCGCTGCTTCTGCTGATGCAACTGCACAAACAGACGCGACAGCAACAGATGCACCAGCCGAGGCAACTGCGGCAGCCGCACCAGCTGCTGTTGAAGAGCCAATTCCACAAGATACGCCGCAAGTACAAAAATTGATTGCGTTATATCCGAACCTGATTGCTCGTATTCAGCCTGTTGCCAAAATATGTTTTGAAGAAGATGAAGTTTGTGACGTGACGGCTCGTTCTGCTGGTCCAGCTGCAGGCGATGGTCCTCGTGATGGTAAAGCAGTCTATAACGCAGTATGCCAAACTTGTCATGCGTCAGGGCTGCTCGGCTCTCCTAAGTTAGGTGATGCGGGTGCTTGGGGACCTCGTATAGCAAAAGGTAAAGATACCCTATATACCCATGCTATCAATGGTTTCAATGCTATGCCTGCCAAAGGCGGCGCGGATATTCCTGATGAAGAAGTACAAAATGCCGTTGATTATATGGTTGGTGAAGCCAGCTAGTTTTTATGGCTAAGGTGCTTTAAAAGGCAATAAATAAAAAGCATCTATCTCATAGTGAGGTAGGTGCTTTTTTATGTATGATTGATAGGACTCATGTCGTCGTTATGATATTCCACCGTTGAAATAGCTTCCCTTCAGCCTCACATTAATACACTACAGCAACGATTATAAGAATTGGCATGCTGATACAGCATTTTTTAGATTAATCATTCATAAAGAGGTATTCATGTCTGAAGTACCAGCACTATCGATTCAGAATTTATCCAAAACTTATAGCAACGGATTTTCGGCATTAAAAGATGTCAGTCTTACGGTTCCGCAAGGGGGATTTTTTGCGTTACTGGGACCAAATGGTGCTGGTAAGTCAACGATGATTGGTATCATTAGCTCGCTCTTTAAGCCAACAGCGGGTAGTGTCCATATCTTTGGTACGGACTTGTTATCTGATCCCTCAAAAGCAAAGCAATTTTTGGGCGTAGTACCGCAAGAGTTTAACTTTAATCAGTTTGAAAAAGTTGAAGACATTCTTATTACCCAAGCAGGCTATTTTGGCATTGCAGCAAAAGAAGCAAAACCGCGTGCAGAGAAGTTGCTCAAAGCTTTGGGACTTTGGGAAAAACGTGACAGCAAATCGCGTGAGCTCTCAGGTGGTATGAAGCGTCGATTGATGATTGCACGGGCGCTCATACATAAGCCACGTCTATTGATATTAGATGAACCGACTGCTGGTGTAGATATTGAGCTACGCCGCTCAATGTGGGAGTTTATGGAACAGATTAATATTGAAGAAAACACCACCATTATTCTAACTACGCATTATCTTGAAGAAGCTGAGCAGCTGTGTAAGCGTATCGCGATTTTGGATCACGGTGAAATTCGTATCAATACTGAAATGAAAGACTTGCTTGCGCAGTTATCGGTTGAGACTTTTGTCTTTGATGTGGCGACTCCGTTAACACATCAATTAGTATTAACGGGTGTGACGGATGTCGTGCAGCCGGATGATTTGACGATTGAGGTAACATTGACAGAAGGTGAGTCGTTAAATGGTGTCTTTACTCAATTGTCTGAGCAAGGTATTACGGTCGCGAGTATGCGTAATAAAGCCAACCGTTTAGAAGAGTTGTTCATGCGTCTGGTAGATAAAAGCCTACATGAGCCTTTAAGCTCGTAGCTCTTTAGCATTAGCTACCTTTGAAAGTTGGGCTTTATAACGAATTTTTATGAATAATAAGACCGTATTAATAAATCTTCATTCAACATGTATATTAAATAGAATAATCAGATAGGCAACTCTGTTTGCACTAGAGACTATTTACTCTAGCAAGCATAGGCGCTTAGGAGAGATACCGCATGAACTTTGCACAACGCTGGATTGCATTTCGCACTATTTTGGTAAAAGAAGTGCGCCGAATTCTACGTATTTGGCCGCAGACGTTATTGCCGCCAGTCATTACCATGAGCCTGTATTTTGTCATCTTTGGTAAGATGATTGGACCACGTGTGGGTGAGATGGGCGGTGTGCCGTATATGCAGTTTATCGTGCCTGGTTTGATTATGATGGCAATCATCACTAACAGCTATTCTAATGTGGTCTCAAGCTTTTTTAGTGCCAAATTTACCGCCAGTATCGAGGAGCTTTTGGTCTCGCCCGTATCAAAACATGCTATTTTGATGGGCTATATCAGCGGTGGTATTTTCCGCGGATTAGCGATTGGTATCATTGTCTCGATCGTGGCGCTGTTCTTTACTGATTTGGGTATTGAACATTTATTTGTGACCATATTTACTGTCCTTGGCACCTCTATTCTGTTTTCATTGGGCGGCTTTATTAATGCTGTATTTGCCCGCTCTTTTGATGATATCTCCATCATTCCCAGTTTTGTATTAACGCCGCTGACCTATCTTGGCGGGGTGTTCTACTCGATGGAAAACTTATCACCATTTTGGCAAAATATCTCATTATTGAACCCAATCGTTTATATGGTCAACTCATTCCGCTATGGGATTTTGGGCTATTCTGACGTCAATGTCTGGTATTCAATGGGCGCTATTTTTGCTTTTTGTGCGATCTTTTATACCATTGCCTATCGACTATTAAGTGACGGCTCGCGCGTACGTTTGTAGGAAGAATAAGGTTTATATAAATCTTTCATTCCGTTCGAGCCCTTGAACTGGTTAATAATCTTACTAAAACTTTAAATATTATTTAATTTCAATCATTACTATTAGGAAATACCAATGAGTATCCACGGTATCTTGGGTGAACAAACCACTGATTATCCAACTGAGTATAGTCCAGAGACGTTATATCCGATTGCTCGTAGTATGGGGCGAGAGGTCATTGGTTGGCAGGATGATAAGCTAGAGATAGGTATCGATTGGTGGCAGGCATTTGAGCTGTCATGGTTAAATGAGCAAGGTATATCGCAGGTCGCGATAGCACGCTTTGGCATTCCGGCAAGCTCGCCATTTATTGTTGAATCAAAGTCATTGAAGCTTTATCTAAATAGTATCAACTTTACTGAATTTGGTAGTTGGGAAACAGTACAAACGCTGATAGCGAAAGATTTGTCGAAATGCGTACAAGCTGAAGTTAACGTTGAATTGTTTGACTTAGAGGATGAGCATTCAGGGCTATTGATCGCTCAGCCTTATGGCATTTGTATTGATGATGCACTAGCGGACAGTACTGAGAAAGTAGCATTAACGCTGCATCCTGATGCGTCATTATTAGAACATGATTCAAGTGATGCTAAAATATCAGAGGGTAAAACTTTTAGCTTTTATTCTAATCTATTACGTAGTAATTGTCCGGTGACCAATCAGCCAGATTGGGGGACATTGGCAGTTTCAATAACCACTAATAAGCCAGTTAATAACGCAAATATGCTGCGTTATATATTAAGTTTCCGTCAGCATAATGGCTTTCATGAGCAGTGTGTTGAGCAGATATTTGCTGATTTGAGTCAATACTATGAGCCAAGTGAGCTCATGGTTCGTGCTTGGTATACACGTCGAGGTGGTATTGATATTAATCCTTGTCGTGTGAGCGATATTACATTATTGCCTGTGCCTAGTCGTTTGATTCGTCAGTAAGAAAAGCATTGTGAATGGTTTTTAAGTAAATCTCTAATTATAAAAAAAGCGCCTATCTCATATAATGAGATAGGCGCTTTTTATGGTACTGATTTTATCGTTGCACTATTTACCGCTGACTTTAGCTACTACTTCATCACGGCTAAGTAGTTGCTTCTCACTATCACGGCGATTGACGTACTCGTATTTATCTTCTGCCAAATTACGGTCAGATACTACGATACGATGCGGAATACCAATCAGCTCAAGGTCAGCAAACTTCACGCCTGGGCGCTCATTACGGTCATCAAGCAATACATTGATACCAAGAGCTTTTAGCTCCTCGTACAATGCCGTTGCTGTTTCCATAACGGTGTCTTCTTTTGATTTCATTGGCACGATAGCGACTTCAAAAGGTGCTAAAGAATCACTAACATCTGGTGTTGATGGCCACATAATGCCGTTTTCATCGTTGTTTTGCTCAATAGCAGCAGCGATAATACGGCTGACGCCAATACCGTAACAGCCCATCATCAAAGTGACCGGCTTGCCATCTTCACCTGATACCGTGCAGTTCATCGCTTGCGAGTATTTATCACCCAACTGGAAGATATGACCGACTTCGATACCGCGTTTGATCTGCAGCGTACCTTTACCATCAGGAGAAGGGTCGCCTTCGTGTACATTGCGAATATCAACAATACGGGTGATATGCGCGTCACGCTCCCAATTCATACCCGTCGTGTGCTTATTAATTTCATTGGCGCCAGAGACAAAGTCAGACAATGCCGCTGCTGCACGATCAACAAAGACTGGCATATTAAGCTCAACGCCGATATAGCCTTTATGCAGACCAGCGGCTTTTAGCTCTTCTTCCGTTGCCATCATTAAAGGGACATTGGCTTCTTCAATTTTTTCGGCTTTTATGGTGTTTAGTGTATGGTCGCCACGTAATACCACAGCGATAAGCTGCGGCTCACCTTCTGGCGTATGACCTTGCACAATCAATGTTTTGACGGTTGTGGCAAGTGGAACATTCAAATGCTCAGCAACGGCTTCACAGGTTGGCATATTGACGGTATCAATATTTTCGCGAGTCATCGTCGCAGGCTGGCGTTCTGCCATACTCATAGATTCTGCAAGCTCAACGTTGGCAGCATATTCAGACGAATCAGAGAAAGCAATATCATCTTCGCCGCTGTCTGCTAGGACATGGAACTCGTGAGAGGCAAAGCCACCTATTGAGCCAGTGTCGGCTTGTACCGCACGGAAATCAAGACCTAAGCGCGTGAATATGCGTGTATAAGCGTCATACATCTCATCATACGTCTTTGCCAGTGACGCTTGGTCAACGTGGAACGAATAAGCATCTTTCATGGTAAATTCGCGTGCGCGCATCACACCAAAGCGTGGACGAATCTCATCACGGAACTTATTTTGAATTTGAAAGAAAGTAATCGGTAATTGCTTATAACTGCGCAGCTCGCCTTGGGCAAGATTGGTGATGACTTCTTCGTGAGTCGGTCCCAATACAAAATCGCGGTCATGACGGTCTTTAAAGCGTAGTAGCTCAGGACCATAGTCGTTAAAACGTCCGGTCAGCTGCCAAAGCTCAGCAGGCTGAGTCATCGGCATAAGCACTTCTTGAGCGCCGATATTTTGCATCTCTTCGCGAACGATACGCTCGACTTTTTGCAATACGCGCAAACCCATTGGCAACCAGATATATAATCCAGAAGCGATTTTGCGAATCAGACCGGCTCTAACCATTAATTGGCTTGAAGCGATATCTGCATCACTGGGTGTTTCTTTTAGCGTGGCAAATAAAAATTGACTGGCTTTCATAAATAAAGCGGAACCTTATCGACGATAAAATAAATAAGAAATAGTAGGATATTGAGCGTGTGGTTTGATAGCCGACGCAAGATGACCTGTTATTACTTGGTAATAGTGTAGGACATGCCCTAGCTAGAAAATACTACAACAGACAGTACGCTAGTGAGCAGTGCGTTCGTAAACAGCATTTAAAAAAGGATATAACATATTATTTTGTATAAAAATATCAGACTTCATCGAGCGCTGTCTTTAGCATAAAGCTCGAAAAATACCTGTATACCGATGTTTTAAGCATACAACCTGACTATGTTAGGTAAAGTTCGCCTAAGACGCAATGACTTTTTGTTTTTTCAGAGCGAAGGTTACTTAAAGGGTTGAATCAGACAGCTATAACTCGATTATTTACCAGTTCTAAATGTATTTATAGCAAATAAAAAGGGGTTTTTTGAAAAGGGTATTATTGGTAATTATGTAGAGTATTAGTAGTCATTACTTGAAGTTGCTGCTTAAAAATGGCATTTATCATCTAGTATGTCGTTTTTTGTGTAGTTCTAATAATATGGCATTATAAAAATAATCGATAAAACTATGATAAAACCACAAAGGTGTTTATATGAACAGTTCTGATAATCGAACTCCTATTAATACGATTTCTTCAAAAGCGAAAAAATCCATCGCTATGATGTCGTGGATCGTATTGCTTGCTGGTCTCGCAGCCGTCATTTTCGCTATCTATACTGTGCAGAATATTACCAAAGAAGAGCCCATAGAAACCATCACTCGTGAAGGTGTGGTGACACAAATTCAGAACTTGAATCGATTGGAGACGGTAGCGTTCAGCGTTGATACGGTGATTACTAGTCAGCGTTCAGGCAGTTGGATGAAGCTATGGCAAGATGAGCAAAAGGCGCTATTTATTGCTCGTGGTCGCGTAGAGGCAGGCATTGACTTGAGCGCATTGACACCTGAGATGGTACAAGTGATACAGCCTACCGAGTCGGAAGTAAATGATGCTGAAAACTCTGATGTTAATGCCCCCGTTTCTATTATGCCAAAAATTAATATTACGCTGCCGCCATCAGAGATATTTTCAGTCTATCTAGATGATATTGAGATTTATGATTGGCAAACCGGTGCTTTTGGGATGATGCAAGTCGATCCAAAAATCTTACAACAAGCACAAAGTATGGCGAAAGAAGAAGTGCTTGAACGTGCTTGCCGTGGTGATGTCATGACTATGGCGTTAGAGAATGCACAAGTGCAGTTGCAACAGCTGTTTGCGTTAACTGGTGCAGTAGTGACGGTCACGACGCAGGGTGCTGGCTCGTGTCAGATGCCGTCAGTCGCTTCAGCGTCAGCTACAGTTAATAAATAATAAAACCAATTTTCAGTAGATAATGGTTGTATAGTGAGTTTATTACGAAAGTGTTATAGCGCTATTGTTATGAATTTTGCGCAGCCTCTGGGAACGCAGCACGCCAGTAAAATTTATACCAATAGCGCGTTTAAATTTTCATAACATTTTTATTTTTATCTGACTATATAGTCAGGGAAAAGTAATATCGATACATCAAGTACTGCTGATATTAATTTTTCTTGCTTGCTGTGCCTACGCAGACAGAGGCTGCAAAAAATTTATACCAGCAGCACTGTAGCGTTTTTTGAGATATTTTAACTATAGATATTACTCTTTTTTAAATTCAGCAATCGCTAATTGTCGTGCCAGTTTATGCTCAACGATTGGCACAGGATAATCAATATCTGCAAAGGTACCATTCTTACTCAGAGCCTTGCGCATTTTATCCTCGCTATGCAAGACACTGGCAGGGATTGGCTTTAATTCAGGTAGCCAAGTTTTAATGAATATTCCCTCAGCATCATGGCTTTTAGCTTGGCTAAAGGGATTCATAATACGAAAATAGGGCGCAGAATCTGTACCTGTTGATGCGCTCCACTGCCAGCCACCATTATTAGACGCAAAGTCACCGTCTATCAGCTGCTGCATAAAGTAACGCTCACCCCAGCGCCAATCAATCAATAAATCTTTAGTCAAAAACATCGCGGTAACCATGCGCAAACGATTGTGCATAAAGCCTGTCGTATTAAGGCAGCGCATCGCTGCATCGACTAATGGCACACCCGTTTTGCCCTCACGCCATGCTGCAAAAGCATCTTCATCATACGACCAGTTGATTTTCTTATCAATCTCATTTTTATAAGCATGATGGCGAATAAGCTCAGGCTTATAATCTAAAACATGGCGATAGAAATCTCGCCAAGCCAGCTCGCTTATCCAGCGGTTAATGTCATTATTGTCACCGCTGTCAAAGTTGTCACCATCATTTCCATGTAATTTCCCTAGCGCCTTAGTAGCTTGTAAGTAACAAAGTCTGGGACTGATTGCGCCAATAGTAAGGTAAGCGGATAGCTGACTGGTCGCGTGTAAGCTGGGCACATCGCGGCTCACATCATAGTTATTGATATCATCCGCGATAAATTGGTCTAATCGATGACAAGCAGTAACTTCGCCAGCAGGATAGGCAAGGCGAGCTTGGCTAATTTGCTTGTCCGTATCTATATCTTGATAGGATTTATGAGTTTGTAGATATTTTTGATAGTCGTGGACAGTTTCTTTGCACAATGCTTCTATATCTTGAGTAGTATTTGCACTGTTTTCTGATAATGTTAAATTAACTTGTTTATTACCTATGACGGCAAGTGCTGTATGAATTTGTATGTCACTAACCTCCAAGGTATGCCGCCATTTTTTATAAAATGGGGTAAACACTTGATACATGCTGTCATCATTGGTAGTGATACTTTTCGGTGGTAAGATACATTGGTCATGCCAGCGGATAAACTCAATTTCGTTGTTTGCAAGTTGTTTGGTTAACAGTTCATCCCGCGCAACCTCATTACCTTCGTACTCATGATTTGCCATCACGCAGCTGATATTATTTGTCTCACATAATGCGCTCAACGCAGCTATACAATCAGTGAAACTAGGGCAGATTTGCACGGTTAAAATGATGTTCAACTGGTGCAGTTTTTGTGCGAGGATAGGGAGTGTTCGCGCAATATGATCAAGCTGTGTAAGCGACATATTATGTGTCTGCCACTGCTCAGGGGTGAGAAAAAAAACCGCGCTGAGCTGAGCATTGTCTTCGTTTGCACGCTCACAAATGGCAGCCAAAGCAGTATTGTCATGAACGCGTAGATCACGGCGAAACCACATGAGATAATGCAGCTGATGACTATCCTCGACTTTGTTGTGTGAATTATTTTTTATCGCTACCGCCGTCTTAGACATTCATCTATTCCCATATTAATCAATCGCAATCATAAACAAAACTATGAATAAAAGTATGCTAGGATAAGTTTTTGGATGCAATTGATTTGCTCCTTTATTAACAAATCATCATATTCAGTCTTTCGCAAGGTCACCTCATGCACGTTAAGTTTTGTGGATTTACTCAACTTGATGATATTAAAGCTGCTGTTAAGCTCAATGCGGACGCCATTGGCTTGGTATTTTATCCGCCAAGTCCTCGTGCGGTTACAATCGAGCAGGCGCAAATATTGAGTGCTGCAGTACCGGCTTTTATCAGTGTGGTGGCTTTGGTCGTCAATATGCCTGAAGATGAGCTTATTGAACTGGCAAATCATGTCTCTTTTGATATTATCCAATTTCATGGCGATGAAACGCCCGAGCAGTGCCGTCAGCTGGCAAGCAGCGTCAATAAACGCTGGATTAAAGCGTTGCGTGTCAATGCTGAGCAAGATACGCTCGATAGTGTAAAGATGCAAATTGACAGTTTTGCCGCAGCAGGGGCGAGCAGCATATTACTAGATGCCTACCATCAGCATAAGTATGGCGGCACAGGCGCACGCTTTGACTGGAGTTTGATACCGAATGACAGCTCACTACCGATTATCTTAGCGGGTGGGCTTGATGCTGACAATGTCGCTGCCACAATAGAGCTGCCTATTTACGCAGTCGATGTCAGCGGCGGTATTGAGATTGATAAAGGCAAAAAAGACCCCGCTAAGATTCGCGCCTTTATGAAAGCGGTAAAACGCGACCGATGGCAAAACGAGACGCTTGGCGAACCTTCGAATATAAATAGTTAGCTTTACTGCTGCCACATTGCCAAAGCAAACTATATAAACAGTTTTCCCTATAGTTATTCCAAAAAACAGCTATCCTAAAAAATACCACTTATTACAGTAGGAATTACCATGAGTCATGTCGCTAACAAAGATGTATCTGCCACCGCACACGCTATTAATAGCTTTACCAATCCAGAAAGTGTGCAAGATTTTAACCAGTATCCTGATGCGCGAGGACATTTTGGCGTCCACGGCGGACGCTTTGTCTCTGAAACCTTGATGGCAGCGTTAGAAGAGCTAGAAACGTTATATAACACAGTCAAAAAAGACCCTGCGTTTTGGGAAGAATATCACAATGATTTGGTCAACTATGTTGGACGCCCAACGCCTCTCTATCATGCCAAGCGTCTAAGTGATGAGATTGGCGGTGCGCAAATTTACTTTAAGCGTGAAGACTTAAACCATACTGGCGCTCATAAGGTCAATAACACTATTGGTCAAGCGCTCCTTGCCAAAATGAGTGGCAAAAAACGTATTATTGCAGAAACTGGAGCAGGGCAACATGGCGTTGCGACGGCGACGATTGCCGCGCGTTTGGGACTAGAGTGTATCGTTTATATGGGCGCGGACGATGTTGAGCGTCAAAAGATGAACGTCTACCGTATGCGCTTACTTGGTGCGACAGTTGTGCCAGTAACATCTGGCTCACGCACTCTCAAAGATGCGATGAATGAAGCCATGCGTGATTGGGTTACCAATGTGGATAGCACGTATTATATTATCGGTACGGTTGCAGGTCCGCATCCTTATCCATTACTCGTACGCGACTTCCAAGCAATTATCGGTAAAGAAGCGCGTGTGCAACATTTGCAAATGACGGGTAAATTACCAGATGCGCTAGTCGCTTGTGTTGGCGGCGGCTCAAATGCCATTGGTCTATTCTTTGACTTCTTAAATGATAATGAAGTTAAAATGTATGGCGTGGAAGCAACAGGTGATGGTATTGAGACGGGTCGTCATTCAGCACCATTAGCTGCTGGTCGTATTGGTGTATTACACGGTAACCGTACTTACTTGATGGCCGATGATGAAGGTCAAATCCAAGAAACCCATTCTATCTCAGCTGGTCTTGATTATCCTGGTGTTGGTCCTGAGCATAGCTTCTTAAAAGATATGAAGCGTGTTGAGTATGTTGGTTGTACCGATAAGGAGTCGTTAGAAGGTTTCCATGAAGTCACGCGTAAAGAAGGCATCATTCCGGCGCTTGAATCTGCTCATGCGGTCGCTTATGCACTGAAGCTGGCTAAAACGATGACTCCTGATCAAACTATTATCGTCAATATGTCTGGTCGTGGCGATAAAGATTTGCATTCGGTGATGAAGGCAGAAGGGATTGAGCTGTAATAGCTACTTTTTAGTAGCAACTGGATTATTCCTTGGAAGAAAAATTACTGATTTGACCCGTTATTATTAAATAAAGGGTCAAATGAGCCAGTTTATAATAATTAAGAGACCACTATGACTCGAATTGAAAGCACCTTTGAAACCCTAAAAGCACAAAATAAAAAAGCACTCATCCCTTATGTGATGGCAGGCGATCCTAATCCGAGTAACTTTGTTGGCTTGCTGCATGATTTAGTCAAGCATGGCGCAGATATGATTGAAGTGGGCTTACCATTTTCTGACCCAATGGCAGATGGTCCTACAGTAGCATTGGCAGGCGAGCGTGCATTAGCAGCAGGTACGAGCACTCGTGATGCGCTAAAAATGGTCAAAGAGTTCCGTCTGCAAGACACGCAGACGCCAATTATCCTGATGGGTTACCTCAATCCAGTAGAGATTATCGGTTATGATAACTTTGTTGCGCTATGCGAGCAGTCAGGCGTCGATGGTATTTTGATGGTTGATTTGCCGCCAGCAGAAGCGGGTAGCTTTACCCAGCATTTGACTGAGCACGCGATGAATGAGATTTTCTTATTATCACCAACTACGCTGGCTGAACGTCGTCAGCAAGTATTGACCCATTGCGGTGGTTATATCTACTACGTGTCTTTAAAAGGCGTGACGGGTTCAGCAACGCTAGATACTGACGATGTTGCAAGGCAAGTACGAGCCATTAAAGCAGAGACGGATTTGCCAGTATGTGTGGGCTTTGGTATTCGTGATGCAACTTCTGCCAAAGCAATTGGTGCTCATGCGGATGGTATTATCGTCGGTAGTGCATTGGTGCAGAACTTTGCTGATATCGATGCCAATGATATCGCTGCAGTCGCTAATGCTCAGCAAAAAATTATGGCAAAAATGGATGAGTTACGCGGCGCACTCGATAGTTTATAAGCACCCGCTCAAACAGTTGGGCAAGTTATCGTCACAATATTTATGAGGCTATTTATAACAATGTTTATAAAGACACAGGCAAATGGCTTTGCTAAAGTTAGTTTACGTGTGTAAACTAACATTACATATAAATGGTCACAGTTATGCATTAGCGTGCCTTATAATTGCTAAAGTCATGAGGATATGTGACGATTAAACTGATTCTTATAAATGGACTCTTACGGACAAGTGCACAAGTGAGCTTGCCAATAAGCCTTAGATAATGGCGAATAATATGACTGATACGATGACAAAACCTGATATAAATAACGATAGTACAAGCCTGCAGCAGAATGGCAATAAAGCCGGTCAATCATGGTTTGAGCGCCCGATTCCGGGTATCAAACAGCAATTAACGGCGCAATTGACCGCTGTAGAGACAGAGCCTTCTACAAAATGCAGCAGCTGCCATTCGATCATTACCAATACAGCGCTGATTTTTAACTGTTACGTGTGCCCGCATTGTGACCATCATCTGCCAATGAGTGCTCGTGAGCGCTTGAACTGGCTGCTTGATAAGGTAGAAGGCGAGCTTGGGCAAGAGTTTACCGCCAAAGACCCGCTAAAATTTGTAGATAGTAAGCCGTATCCAAGTCGCATGGCAGAAGCACAAGAAAAAACGAAAGAGAGTGAAGCGCTGATTGTGCTATATGGCAAATTGCGCAATCTCGATATCGTAACTTGTGCGTTTGACTTTCGATTTATGGGTGGCTCTATGGGATCGGTGGTTGGCGACCGTTTTGTTCAAGCTGCCGAAAAAGCCCTCGCAGACAGAGTACCTTTGGTCTGTTTCGCTGCCTCTGGTGGTGCGCGTATGCAAGAAGGCTTGCTATCATTGATGCAAATGGCAAGAACAGCAGCAGCAATCGAGCGTTTGAGAATTGCTGGCGTGCCATATATCGTGATACTGACCAATCCTGTTTATGGCGGTGTGACCGCATCTCTTGCGATGCTTGGTGACATTCACTTAGCAGAACCAAAAGCTATGATTGGCTTTGCTGGTAAGCGTGTGATTGAACAGACAGTACGTGAGACACTAGAAGAGCCGTTTCAACGTGCAGAGTTTTTGCTAGAACATGGTGTGGTTGATGAAGTGGTACATCGTCATCAAATGATTGATACCATTTATCGTCTGCTGGCAAAACTGTGTAGCGTACCCAACGTTGATGCTCAGTAGGTAGTAAAAATAAAAACACGTGGGTTAGATTCAAGCAGCTGTTTTATAATTTCGCTGCATAATGATCGAGCGGCGTGCTAATATCTGCCAAATATGTAAAACTAATGAATAGCATTTATCGTGTATAACGGTAAATGCTATTTTTGCTTTGTAGCAAGCTAGTCATACTGTTTTTATTTTTTTATATAAGTTTTATCTTTTATCTCAAACTTTGATATAGGTTCTGTCCATGTCTGATTCTTTAGTGTCTCGTAGCCCCAGTAGTACCCCTGACAACCAAGCCACTTTAACCGAATGGCTGAATTATATGCAGCAGATTCATGTCTCGGCGATAGATATGGGGCTGTCACGAGTACTGCCAGTTGCTGAGGCATTGGGAGTCGTACAATCAGCCAAAGATGACGCCTATGTATTTACGGTTGCAGGTACTAATGGCAAAGGCTCGACGACTGCGGTCATCGCGCAGATGTGCCAAGCCGCAGGATATAAAACTGCCTTATATCAATCGCCGCACTTGAGCGTCTTTAACGAGCGGGTACGGATCGATGGCGAGATGGTCAGCGATGAAACCCTGATTACTGCCTTTAGCAAAATAGAAGCGGCACGGTTGCAATGTGATTTAACATTGTCATTTTTTGAGATGACAACACTGGCAGCTTTACTCATATTCTCTGAAGCGGATTGCGATGTTTGGGTGTTAGAAGTAGGGCTGGGCGGTCGCTTAGATGTGGTCAATATCATCGACCCTGATATGGCAGTGATTACCAATATTGCCATCGATCATGTTGATTGGTTGGGTGATAATGTGGAAGCCATCGGAGCGGAAAAAGCAGGTATTTTACGTAATGGGATTAGCGTCATTTACGGTGCTACAGAGATGCCAAATAGCGTACAGCAAGCGATAGATAAGCATCAGGTGACTTGTTATCAAATCGGCAAAGACTTCAGCTATTACGAAAATGATTCGACTACGTGGCAATATAGTAATGCCGCTGTGACGTTGCAGTTGCCACGACCCGCACTGTCATTCACCAATACTGCCAATGCTCTGTCAGCAGTACTTGCAAGTCCCTTGGACGTCGATACCAATGCTATAGAGCAAGCGCTAAAAACAGTTAAGCTTGCCGGTCGCTTCGATTATCGTGAAGTCCATGAGCGTCATTGGCTATTTGATGTGGCGCATAATGACCAAGGCGTTGAGTTTTTATTGGCGCAATTATTACCGCTTTGGCAGCAGCATTTAACACAGCAAAGTACACCTGAACAAGTTAATCAAACTTCAGGTGAACCTGCTACCATTAAAATGTTGTTTTCTATGCTAGGTGATAAAGATATTAATAAAGTGGTGCAGCGTTTGACGACAGCAGGCTTGCCAATCAGTGATTGGTTCATCGCTGAGATTGATTATCCACGTGCTGCCACTACGGAGCATTTGCAAGGTATCTTAGCGAGCTATTTCGATGATTCTCAGATACATGAGTTTGCGCGTTTGCAAGAAGCCACTCATGCGATTATAAATGCCAGTCAGCCACAAGATTTGATCGTAGTCTGTGGCTCTTTTCATACGATTGGAGAGGCATTGTCTACGCTTGAAACGCGATAATTTACGTTAAAACATTGATTGTTTGATGTTAGTCTTAGTAATAGCGTGGTGGCAGACAGCATGAAAAATATGCTTTATAATCAAAGTGATTAAAACCTAGCGCATTAGTATTAACACTGATGGAAGCAACTGGCGCTAATGGCTTGCTGATTTAAGCTATCTATAATATAGTTTAAAACAATAACCGTGCCGCCCAATCAACCTTATTACCAACTAAGAGACGTAAACGGATGAATTTTTCGAGACAAGCCTTATTGGGCATTGGGATGATTATCGGTGGTAGCGTGATGCTATACGCCATGGTACAACAAATTGGTGATACCAATAAATCACAGCCAGCATCGGCAATGATCGATCAACCGAGTGCTGAGCCTACGTCTGTACAACCACTGACAACAGATATCGAAACAGAAAAACGTATCTTGGCACAAAAACAAAAAGAGCGTGCCGCTCGCGTTGCAGAACAAGAAAAGCGTGCTCAGCAGTTCTTGACTGAACAAGAAGCGGCAGAGGCACAAGCATTGGCAAAAGCACGCGCTGAAAGTCAGCAATATCTGGCGAGCACCACACCAAGTATCGAAGATAACGTTGATACTAACAGTAATAATGAAAAGGCGACGAAGAACACACTTGCAACACCTATATCAGCGCCTTCTAGTGCAGAGACGTCCACTAATTCCGCTGATGATGCTGAAGCAAAGAAGAAAGCACTAGCAGAGCAGCAGGCAGCTGAAAGACAAGCAACTATTAGAGAGCAAGCTGCTGCTAAGAAATTAGCAGATAGCAAAAAGGAAGCAGACGTTAAAAAGCAGGCTGAAGCGCAAGTAGCTGCGGAAAAAAAGCGCGAGGCGGATGAAGCCGCAAAAAAGACCCCACCTAAGTCGCCCTCTGACTATCAAGTCAAAAGAGGAGATGGGCTGATTAAACTGGCACGCCAGTACGATATGCCGGTAGAAGTCTTAGCTCAAGCCAATAATCTCTCAACATCAACATCGCTAAATCTTGGTCAAACCATTACGATTCCATCGCGTAAGCAAGTAGAGCGTTTAGAGCGAGAAGCGACGGCGGCTGAACAGGCACGTGAAGAAAAGCATCAAAGAGAAGAAGCTTTAGCGAAAAAGTCAGCAGATGCTAAACGTGATGCTCAGCAAAAACTCAGTGAAGCCCGCAAAGAAGTCAAAGAAACCGATGCTAAAGGTAGCTTTGGGGTACAAGTAGCGTTAGCAAACGACCAATCCAAAGCGGATGAGATGGCAAAAAAATTCCAATCTGCAGGTTATCAAGTTAAGACCAGCCCGACAAGTCGCGGTGTGCGGGTTGTTGTCGGTCCTGAGCGTGGTAAAGTAGCTGCTTTAGCCTTGAAGGATAAGATTAATAGTGACCCTAAAGTGAATACCACCAGCGCTTGGGTATTATACTGGCGCTAGATTTTGTTAAACTGCTAAACGCATGATAATGAAATAGCAGCTGAAAATTTAATGAGAGTGCTTTCATTTATCATCATTTGATGCTTTTATAATTAAAACACGACATCTATTGTCGTGTTTTTTGTTTTAGTGTTTGTCCATTTGCTCATACTTAGTTACCATGAGCACCATTTTTGTTTCTCTCTGTATAACCTGTTAGCCCATAAGGGTCGACCTGCTGCAGTTAAAGGTAGTTTGTTATGTTGGCTAGGCTAGCATATAGGCAAGCTATCTAACTGCTTAGATATTGCATAAGGTAAAACCATGTCATTTGGCGCTATATTTTTAATATTGGCAGTTGGCTTTTTGGGGCTGATTACCTTACCAAAATTATTTTCTAATAAACAAGCTGTTGAACCAGATCCGCCACCTGTACGCGGTGATGAGTTGGCTATTTGGCCGTTTGCGCCGATGCCTATCATGACCCCTACTGAAGTGATATTTTTTAATAAGTTAAAAAATGCATTACCAGAATATCATATCTTTGTACAAGTCCAGCTATCACGGATTATCGAGGCGAATAGTAATGAGACATCTGAGCGCAGCTTTTGGTTCAATCGTATCTGCCGTCAAAGTGTTGACTATGTAATCGTTGATATTGATGCTCAGACTACCTTGGTTGCCATCGAGCTTGATGATTGGACACATAGCAGTAAAGCAAGGCAAAAAGCCGATGACAAAAAAGACAAGGCGCTTGCCAGTGCGGGCATTGCTATCGTGCGTTTTCATGCGGAGCGCATGCCGAGTGCCGACATGCTGAGATATGAGCTGATGCAAGTAATTGAGAGTTATTAAAAGCTATTAAGATGATGATAAAAGCTTAAAGTTTATTTTCTACTTGTTCGGTCTGCTTAGGATAAATGACAATAGGTCTATCGCCTGCAAAATATAAACCTGTTTTTAATATATCGTTTTTAGAATTGTTCAGTGGCGACTGACGACCGTCATAAAAATCGCGCCTAGTAAACCATTCAATATAATGGGCGGCTCGTAATGCCCTTATATCAAGAGTCGCGAGAGTGCTTGTGTCGTACTTATCACACCATTCGTGTATAGGAAAGCTTGGTGATAACCAAGACGGATAAGTAAAATTACAGGTATTGATTGGTAAAAAGAACCGCCCTTTTATCACCCCATAACGCTTACCGATTTTAACTTGTCCATGATTTTCGGTATCTACCCAAATGCTACCAAACTGCTTGGTTTGCATGTGGGTCATTTTGCGTTGTAGATTGTCGTTGGAGTTGATACCGACCCAGTTGATCGGCTCAAAGGGTGCTGACCCCATAAAGAACTTGATAGCCAGCTCCCAATGTTCAGTGAGCTTCTCCTCATGATTATATAAAATCAAATCCAGCTCACCCGTCGTCTGCTTGCCGTTAAATAATTGCACATTATTAGCCAGTGTCTCATACGGATGTAGTTTGCGCGCAAATCCATCCTCTAACCAAAATGACAGTAACCCTTCAAAGTGAAAACCCAAACGATTGGGACTTGGACGCGTTAGTAAATAGCGGGTTAGCGCCTGATAGTCATTGGTGGTATCCAACTCTTTTAAACGCTGCTGATATCCTGCGAATTGCTGTTGCCAAAAACTTGCGCTATGTACGGAAATAGCATGAGTGTTTTGGTAAGGCGCAACGTCAAGCCATTTAGTCAAAACGTTTGGGCAAGCAAGCACATACGCCAAATCACGCACATAAGGTCGCTGGTAAGTTTCCCAAGGTGCGTCATTTATAAGGCGAGTAGATGTGGGCTGAGCGATAGGCTCTGACATAAGTTGAACCAATGCAAAGATGTAGCATTTACCCTAACGGCTCGCTCTATAAAAGTCTATAGGACACGAGTATCGGCTAGGGTAGTGCTCAGTTTTTTGGCTTTAAAATATGATATTAATGTGATGAATATGAATGCTGATATCAGGCGGTGATAGCAAGTAAGGCAATAGGATGCTAAGTACCATTTTAAGTATTGGCAATAGCCGTTTTGATAAGTTGCTAGGCGCGTTATGCGATGGCTGTTGTTCTAGATTAGGTGGGATATGATCTTGCTGTGTCATGTTTAGCTCCATGTTATGCCGTTACACAACGGTGCGTAACGGTTCATGGATTTATGTTATAGGTTGTATGGTTATAGCTAAATACTTATGCATGCATAGCGTGTTGTATGCCTGCATACCACAGTATGATAGGTTATGAAAAATCGCCTTTGTTGGCTTGGCTTAACCATCGTTTGATAGTGTCATAAGATGGTTTTTTATCTGTTTCAATGTGCTGTTTAATATATTCGGCTGTTTCAGCAAAAGTAGTGAAGTTCTGTTGATCCATAATTTCTAGGTATAGTTTCTTTTTTTCAGGTCTGGTTTGATTGTGTTTTGACCATCTTTTATTCGCTTTTGTCTTGTTGGACTTTGATAGTTTTTTTTGAAAATCGTTATCACCTCTAACTTCATTTGTTCCTGCACCAAAAACATAGCCAACTAAGTTGATACAGTAAAAACTAGCTTCATATTGTTGGTTCTCAAAATAAAGTCTAGCAAAAGCTTTTAAATTGATACAGTCACATAGTTTATGAAAGTTCAAGCATTTAAGCTCCTTTGACTCTAAGTAAATATCTTTGTTACTGAGCATAATATGAACAGATAATCCTCTATACATAATAGATTCTTCTTTCTCAAAATCTACACGATAACCCTGTTCTTCTAAAAGTCCTTTGCAGTCTTCAATAGCAATATTCTCTATCTTTTCTATTAGCTCATGAATGATTGATATTCTCTTCCTATCTTTATAACCTACGTCAAAAAAATTACGACTTAGTAAAAAATTAGGTGGGCTATCTAGTAATTCTTTTATAAATACTGTGGGTATAGTTGTTCTATGTTGCAATCTTTCAAACTCTATTCGTTCGGCTTGTTCGAGAATTTTTTGAAGGTCAGCATCTGAAAAACCCTCTCTAGAATTAACCATAATTTACACCTTTACACACCCTTAAATTATAGTAGTTGCAAGTCAGTACCAGCCTAAAGGTGTGTGGCTGGCTGGCTTTTGAGTAATGAATCCTAGCCCTGCTCAAATTTTACTATTTCTTTCTTTAATTATCAGCCAAATTTATCACAAAAAAAAGCCAACCATTGAAAACAATGATTGGCTTCTCTCTTTACTACTATGTTTGGTCGGAACGGCAGGAAGTAAAGAAAGGTCTGTGTTCCTTTAAATATATAGTTCTCATAGTTTAAATTTTTAGCGATACCAACAATAATACCAACAATTGATTTTGATTTTAATGTTATTAAAACTATATTCTATAGATTGAGTCTTATTTTGTAATCAATTGTATTATGCATCAGTTCAGCATATTTATTCCGGATCGCACAATGTTGCGCGCAATTCGCACAAATATCGCGCGTTTTAGCTTGTAAGCAGTAAAATAATTAGCATTATATTATCTTAGAGATATTGTTAAAGGTAGAGTTAGTATGGGTTTGGAGTAAAAATATACTAATTAAACGTTATTTAAAATTGTGCTCAAAGTAGTCTCAAGGGCGCGCACAAATGCGCAATTTATTTCCTTTATTAACGACTAATAAAATATATATCAAAATAGTTTTGTGAGTCTATAAAAAAAGCGTAATTGACTTTCATTTTGTAGCCTTAACATAGTATTCTTACAAATATCTAAGCCTATTCCAATATCTTTGGTGAAGTCAGCATAAGGTTTAAACTTCAATAGTGAGAGATTTACCTAACTGATCTTGACTAGCATTGATAGCCACTAACCCCGATTTCATTGAAAAAATAAACCTTGATTAGATTGATTGTGAAATGCTGTCCCTAAATAACCTAATGTAAAACAGTCTTCAGTATGTCACACACTCTAAACTATCATTGATAGAAGAATCTGAACTCATATTTCAATCATCAATCTGTCCATCATAATAAGAATGCTCTATATCTAATACTACTAAATATAGAGTCAGTATAGGTTATAACAAAATAACTGTACCAATCACTTTTAAAATTTAAATATATGGATATGCTAAATTCAATGTTTAATTATTCTATTGAGTGAACTTATCTCATACATTCGAGAATAAACTCTTCAGACGAACCCAAAGCACGATAAAGAACAACTTGCCGATGGTTATAACCTAAAAAAGGCCCTTGTTCTAGACAATATTCTTCCATCTTGCTTACTATGTCTGGTATCTGTGTCCCTCCAAATACTTTAATTGTGGTTCTTATATCATTAATAATTTTATTACTGCTATCACTAAATCTAGTCAAAAGATCTAATCGTTCATAATGACTCTTGATCAGATTAAAAACTTTGTCAGAAACATCGGTAGGCTGAGCCAAATAGAAACGAGGTAGCCAATTGTCACCAAAATTAACATGTAGATACTGAGATTGAGGTAAGTCATCAAGGAACAAGTTCAAAAATAAAAGATTCCCTTCTTCATCAACGTATTTATCAGACTTTTTTTTATTGCAAAAACCACAACATGGAAAAAGGTTTTTAGGGTGAACAGCAAATTCAGGAAATTCTGTCTGTGCCAAGACATGATCCATCGTATCTGCTTCATTGATTGTACAATTCTGACAAGTATTCAGAATATTCTCTGTATGTAGTGGATGTCTAGTAAGTAGGGTTTTTAACTCCTGTATTTTTTTACTTCTATAACTGTATAGCCCATTTAAATTAGCTTTATCATTGTCGTTGTAAGACCCAGCTGCAATAATAGACAAGGAGTTGGAACTAAAAGCGTCATCGTAAACGTCAAAGTAGGATGATTGATCGTTAGAAATTGTTTCCAGCTCTCCTTTAAGTCTTGGTTTATTTACAGTATTACGTTTAGAACTGACAACATCCTTGTAAAAGGAGAATGAGCTTTCGTTATAGGAATTAATTTTCAGCATATTTTTCTACTAAACTTTGAATATAAAGGCGAACGTTTAGACTCATTGGTAAGTTACCCTCTTTAATTATCTCTAGGACTTTGTCGTAACTTTTATGCTGTCGCACTAATCGCTCAATTGTTGTTTCATAAAATTTTGGTATTACCCTACTACCAAAAACCTCTTCAGTTATGACAGACAAACTTTCACCAAAAGACTCAATACCTATCTTTTTAACCGACGGTATGTTTTCTTCTCTTGAAATTATTAAAACATCTCTAGAGAACATTTCTTGAATAATAATTGGAGAATGAGTTGCAATTATACAGTAAGACTCAAACTCATTAATCAACTCTGCAATACCATTCATAAGTTGGCTGATAGCATTAGGATGAAGGTGGGTTTCAGGTTCGTCGAACAATAATAAGCTATCAAGCCTAATATTTGCAACGATTTCAGATACAACGAATAGAACTATTGATTGTCCAGAACTAAGAGATTCTCTAGCCTTATTGAAACCTAATTTATCAAAGTACAAATTATCGGAATCATCTGGCGAAGGTTTAATAAAAAGATTGATTAGCTCAAGATCTAAAAATTTAGATATAATTTTTTTCCACTTTTTAAGCCTTCCTAGTGTGGCGATCTTTTTCCAAGTGTTGTGAAACTTTTGTAATTGACCTTTTTTCGTTCTAATATTTCCTTGCTCATCTCTTAAACCACAATAAACGTAGTTAAAGTCTGATGTCTTCTTTGGAAACTCAAAATTATCAAATATACTGTAGGAAACTGCGATAATCTTACTGTAAATCGGTTTATGAGGAGTCAATACTTCACTCTTTTCTTTCGCGATCTCTAAAGGTAGAGAGGTTAGTAACTGAGTTTTCCCAGCTCCGTTTTTGCCTATCAGAGCAATCATTCTTTTAGGTAAATATCCATCTGCAGAAAAATGAAAAGGCACAGAAACAATAGTTTCAGCGTACTTAGGACAAAAATGGTATTCGAAAGAATATATGTTTTCTAGATCAGCTCCTTTAATCATTGGCTTCGCGATCCTATGTAGTCTTTCGGCTTCATCAGATCTGATTAAAGATTTTTTAAAAGTATCTGAGTTTTCATAATTTTCAGATATTTCAGAGAAGAAAGCGGTATCTTTTAAGGAATAAAGAATAGAAGTAATCATATTACCGAACAATTTTTTCAGCTGTTTATAATAATTCTCCGATTGTCCAAGGGAGACGAAATCCTCATCTAAATAAAGAAAATTAGTTGGTAAGACGTCTACTGTAACTAGATCTTTGTTGCTTCCTATTTTAACATCGCCTAAAGCTGTTTTCTTGCCATTGTCGAAGTAGACTAACTGGAATGTAGTTTTGTGATCATAATCATCCCAATTATCTGTTACCAAAAGGAAGTGCTGAGTTGGTTTTTCTTTATCTACTTCTAGCCTACTAACAAATTTGTCAACTGGCATATTCGGATATGGTAAAACAAAGAAGGGGATTTTATTGATTGGTATATCACTAGGCTGATCAAGAGCATCAATTTTAGTTAACTCTAAAATAGGAAACTCATCTTCGTAACTTACTATAGCAAGCGTTAACCCTTGACTATCTAGAACATCATTAATTCTTTCTACAAGATAGTGGATATCTTCTAAATTATTTTGATACTTAGGTAACAGAAATACTTCTAGAAATTTTGTAAATTTGTCTTCCTGTTGTGTTAGCCCTAATCGTTTCTCGAATAACTCATGCCAGCTCAAATCATCATTATTAATTGTATGCTGGATAATATCCTGTTCTGCATTACTAAATCGATTATCCTCAGAAGGCATCGATTGTAAATCCCAAATTTCATTTAAAAATGGAATAATACCTTCGTCTCTATTATTTGCAAACTCAAAAACTCCCTTTAAGTTTAAAATTAAATCTAAAATTTTCTTCCTATTTGTTTGGTTTATCATTTAGTTAGTACCTTAATTCTTACAACCAATTAACATCAAATATAGCCAGTTCAAAATAAAAGTGATACGGTAGTAATAACGTGCTACTGCTATAATTCTTTCTTTATTGCTGTTGGTAGGCGTGACAGAGGATGCAAAAAATTTATAGCCAGTAGCACTGTATCGTTTTTAAAATAAATCTACTATACAGAAGTTTATTCTTCATATCTTAATTAAAAACGATTCTTGCGCGTAGTTGCGCGACTTCGCGCGAAAAAACACAATATTTCGCGCGTTAATTAGTAATTACTGGGTATATTGCTACCTAAACATAAGAGCGAAATTGATTTTTACAAGACCAGTAAAAGACTGGTAAGCCTTAATTGGTATGACTTTGATTGGTTTTTTTAAGTAAATAATCTTACTATATTGAAAAAAGTATTTAACTCTTGGAGAGTGTGAAATAGAGCGTTTTGGCGCGCGAAGAAGCGCGAAAAAACATCAAAAGTTTAATATGAAGATAAGGGTTCATCACTGTAACGCACCCTACTTGCCAGCTAAGAATTGCTGCCAAAATCAGGGATTGCATCAAGGTTGTGCATCATCGGACTGTAGTTGGTAAAGCGTGAGTACCTACCTTCAAAGCCTAGTCGAACCGTTCCAACTTGGCCTTGGCGGTTCTTAGCGATAATTACTTCTGCTATACCTCTATCTTTTGATTTATCGTTATAAACTTCATCACGATATAAGAACATAATCACATCGGCTTCTTGCTCGATTGCGCCTGACTCCCTCAGGTCGCTCATAATAGGCCGCTTATTGGGTCGGCTCTCTAAGCTACGGTTCAACTGTGATAAGAGTATGACGGGGCAATTGAACTCTTTGCCAAATGCTTTTAAATGCCTCGTTACCTCACCAAGTGCATTCACTCGATCCTTACCATCAATCCCGCCCATGATCTGCAAGTAGTCAACCATAATGACCCCAATCTCACCATGCTGATTACGGATTTTATTCAAGGTCGTACGCATCTGATGATAAGTAATTAATGACCCCGACTCGATGAACATAGGATATTCTTTGCTGTAATCTCTGACCGTATTATTCAGGTTCGCCCAATCGTCAGCGCTAACATTCATACCGCTTCTGACAGCGCCTAAATCAACCCCTGCCATTGACGACATGAAGCGCTGCATAACAGATGAGTCCGTCATCTCTAAACTAAAGAACACGCCAGCCTTGCGCTTGTAACTCCCCTTGCTGTCTGTGTAAAAGCTATCTCTAACCATGCTCTGTACAATGTTTTGACCGAACGTAGTCTTACCCATCGATGGACGCGCTCCTACGACCACAAGGTCACCGTTTTGTATTGGTGAACGGTTATCAAGATCAATAAACCCAGTAGGTGAGAATGGCATTACTTCACCCTTGCTAGCTGCTTGTAGATTAGTAAAAAAGTCGTCCATCAATGTGCCGACAGACCGCGCACCACTACCGCTTTTGTTGGTATCAATGACAGCCGTTAGTTGCTCAATAATCCCATTAACCTTATCATCAAGGCGAGTATCGGCTTGCTTTAATTCGTTCTGCGCTTGTAGAAGCACCCGATTGACAGTTCGATACTTTGACAGTTCGAGTATGCGATCAGCATAGGCCACAAGGTTAAATAGAGTAGCTGGGCTTGTGCTTAAGATTTCAGCTAGATAACTATCAGAAACAGCATCACTATGATTATTAGCGGCTAACCAATCGTAAACCATAACCGTATCGTATGGTAGACCGCCTTTATCTAATGCCTTAACTGCTTGAAATATCAACTCATGCTTGACTGATGCAAAGTCGTTAGCATCAATCTCACTGACAACATGCCCCAAAGAATTGTCTATGCTCATGAGCGAAGCTAATAGCGCCTTTTCTATATCCATATTATAAAAATTCATAATTTTAGCCCCGCTTTTTCCATGTTCGCTTTGTTTGCTGCTATCTGCTCCTCACGGCTCAATATCTTGACCTGTGGCTGAGAGTCGAACGAGTCACTACGGTTGCTATGAAGACGAGCACTACTGCTTTGCTCTGCGTCAGTGTTGTCAGACTCTGTTATCTCGTCAAGCCAGCCTTCGTTATTTAAGTAAGTCATAGGGTATTTGCGATAGCTCTTATTGGGCGTTGACTTAACGTAGTCAGGAATATGGGCCATGATTAGCTTTTGTGTCTCAATACCAAGTGATAGCCATTTAGCTTTTGGCTTCACTAAACCTCCTTTCTTATAGTCATAAGCATTCCAAAAACCATCAAATGGCAGGCTAGTTGATAGTTCTTGGTTAGTAGTTAATGGTTTATGGTTAGCATTGCCTTCGCTACGATTTTGCATTGCGTTCGCATCGCTATTACTTAACCCTTTATCATTACTGGCTTTAGAAACTGTTTTTTTCCATCTAGCGTTAGCCGATTTACGTGCTTTGTCTGATTTTTCCTGATATTTAGCGATCTCTTTTTCGGCTCTATCATTCACATAGCCATCGTCAGTTATATCAAAGAAATAACGCAATACGGTCGCAATGCTTTCGCTATACGTTCGCATATTAATAAGCATTGCTATCTCGTCAATATCTTTAGGAAGTGGACACTCATTTAGGTATTGATAGTCCAACATTCTGCGATAAGCCAAGTCCTCCATAGGTTCAAGGAAGTTCGTTTTACTCATATAGTCTTTTGGGTGAAACGTGAAGTAGTGCATCATACGCCCCTTGTATCATAGCTGGCACGTGATATGCTATGATCACTATCAGCTAGCTTAGCTAGTTGAATACTACTTGCCAGTACATAGTTACATAAGATATTGGATAAGCCCGCCCTGATCCGGTGGGCTTTTTCTTGAGTGAGTGTTTGTTGCCGATATATCATTAGCTTTCTCTCGGCTTACTGTTATCGGTTACAATCGGTTTTGGAATCATGGGCTGACACTGTACCAGTGATATAAATAAGCCAATAATTACCACCCATGCCATAAAGATAATAAACCTTAGCAGTAAGCCATGCTTGCCAGCATGTGCCCCGTGTTGGGGCTGTGAGTCGGTTTTGATAACACTAAGCGCCATTGCTAGGCTCTCAGCATCGTCTGATAAGTCTTGTGTGCGATCATTAATGACTGACAGGTAATAACTATCGACTGCGACTAGGCGCGGTACTAATATGTCATTTGATTGGCTAATATTAGTCATGGTTGCCCCCTTGTCGTACCTGTTCGTCTATCCAATAGCGTTTAAACCGCTTGCCGTTCTGCGTTACCATTTCATCATCAATGTTTACACCACTAGCGCGTAGTTCGCTGATACGTTGGGATAGACAAGTAATTGAATATTCATCATAAGCCTGCATAGTGGTAATAGTCTTACCTGTCATTAGGTGCGCCATGATGATTTGGATATAGGTTGGTTTAGGTGTCGGCATGATTTACACCTCGCTAGCAGTTGATGTATGTTTGTTGATCCATTCGTGCACTTGTGCATATGACCACGCTGTCATCGTTGGTGACAACCTAACAGGTGCTGGAAAGCGTCCATCTTTTGACCATTCAAAAAGGGTGGTTTTACTAAAGGGTAGGAATGGCAGAATGTCTTTAGCCCTGCCCATACCAGTGGTAGGCAGTTGCATAGCTGGACTGTTTGAGGTGTTATCAGTAAAAGCAATAACGGAGGTTTGATTGGTTTGTTGCTTGTCCATTGGTATAGTTCCACTAAATGACGCTACGGTATGTAACGTCCAGTGGTTAATACTCTAAGGGGTAGTGTTATCTATGGCATTGTAAATACAATCTGTAAATAGTATTTACAATTTATGATTTCTTCTTAGCTTCTGTTAGCTGCTTATTTGCATTTTGAAAAAGAATATTTATATTATCTTTTTTGATGCCGTATATTTTCATTTCATCAATATATTCAGCCAACCCTGTTTGTGACGGTTTATTGTTACTGTTGATATTACTGCTTTTAAAATGAAAAGCATTAATATCAGGATCTAACAATAGATTTTTTAATACTGCTATCAAACAATATGCACTATCTTTAGGATTTGGATTTTTAACATCAGCTGGCTTGTCTGTTAATTTAGCTTTGGCGGCTGTCAGTTTTGTAGCGGTTGCTTCAGGTTCTGCTATGCGTTTTTGTAGTTCTTCGTTTTGTACTGATTGTTCTATTATTAAATCATCATTAAAATTTTTATAAATAAAACCACATTTGGCTAGCCATGCTTTAACTTGTTCAGCCCTGATCAGATTTTCCCCATTGATTGGTGTTAATTCGTTGGCATGTAATGCAGTGTTCAGCATGTTCCAATATACCCGATACTTTTCATCGCGATTGATACGAGCTGGGTCATCATTGGTCATTAGGCATATTATTTGTTCAGGGCTGTAGCTTGGAAGGTTTATTAGTTCTCTTTGATATCTGCCTAAATTTATATAATCCTTTATGGCTTGCTGACTGCTTTTCGGTAATTCATAGTATTCGCTATCACTTCTATTTATCATGTCACTGTACATTGAATATAGAGCGTTACTATCACCTAAAACTATCAGACTGGTGTTTTTAGCTATAAACTCTATCTTTAACAAGTCAAATCTTGACCAAAATTTTTGTTTCTTCAAACAACGTTGTAACGTCATATTTTCATCAAAATTATTATCTTCATGAATAAATTGTCGTCTAGCATTTATATAATCTCTAACTTTCTGCTTTAACTCATAACTATTGCATACCGGTTTGTAAATAGGAATATAAGGGTCTAAGTTACTTAGTTCATATACTGTCAAAGAAAATAAGCCTAAACTATCCATTACATAGATAATTATGTCTGTATCATGGCTATCTATAATCTCTATAACCTCATAAACTGATACATACTTCTCTCGCTCTGCATTACTTTTTAATGTAATCGCTTCAGCTAATCCCACAATTCACACCCTTACACCCTTACACCCTTAAATCAAAGTAGGTGCAAGGCAGTGACAGCATAAGGGTGTGAATAGCTGTCGTTCGGGTAATTAGTCCTAGCCTTGCATAGCTGTTATAGCAGAGTGTACCTCTACTTATATTTGTCTCGTAAGCTTTAGTTATTAAATAATACGATGTTATACAGCACCGCTATCCTTAAATCTTCTCTAATACCAGCTTAGGTAGCTCGCGCACTATAGATTGAGTCTTTAAACTCACGTTGATGACACGTAGTAGCAGTTCAAGCGGATAGCGTGGGTTATCCATCGTCTCGATAGCCCAATCGTTTGCATCGTTAATAATACCTGATTTTTTATCAGTCTTTACGCCTTGACGTTCGATGATCCATTCAATGGCTGGCTTGCCGTTCACCACATAGTCATAAGCTTCTTCAGGTATGCGCTCAATAGTGATTTGGCTGTTATAGACTATCTTAGTTGGATCGTCTTCATTCTTGCCCGTTTCTTGATTTGCACGCTTACCGTGCTTCATTTTAGTCACATAGAACTTATCATCTTCTATCTTAGACTTAGCCCAATGCTGACCATCAGCTAGCTTTAGATTGGTAAGTTTGGTAGTGAACTTAATTCCTTGGTACATATCGAGGTTTTCATAGTTAATATGCAAGTCGGCTAGTTTACGACCAGCATTACTGAATGCTACGAAGTCCTGATATTGTTGTACTCGTGGGATGTTCGGTAATTGCTTAGTCAAATTCTCAGCATAGCGCTCACGGTACTCTTCACTGTGAAGTAAGCCATAAATATAGTAAAACAAATCTTCTTTACTGATACTGTCATCTGCGCTCATTTGACTGGCATAATAATCAACGAAGTGTGCTAAGCCCTCATCAGTGATCGCATCTTTACGACGGTAAATAGGTTTGCCGTTATCATCTGTAATGATGTTTTCGTCATCTATTGGCTCATCAGGTGCGGTTAAGTTAAATTGAAAGGTTTCATCATTCTCGCTAGCTTGATCAACAATTTTTTCATAAAGATACAAGGGGAAGCATTGACTAGAAGACATGAAATGATAATTTGGCACTAAATCAGAGACTAAGCTACTAAAGCCTACTTTTTCACCTCTACCAATTATGCAAATCACTCTGTTTTTTGTTTCAGGTAAAGGGAAAATCGACGGCATTTGATAAACCATTTCATTTACGCTTCTATGAAAATAAAAATTTGTAGCTGTGTAAGGACGATAATTGTTCCTTCTAATGTTTACAGAATTGAAAGAAATTAAATCATCCCTTTTTAGTTGGTTTTTCAATGCTCTTGACCAACTTATATTTTCTGAATTAGTGTCTATAATATCCTCTACACTCAAGTTATCGCTAGAGGACTGGTTTTTAAAATTATCACGTTGCTCATTATAAAAACTTATCATTGAGCTAATATTAGTTGCTAACGAACTCTTACTAAAGTTTGTACACCAAAAATCTCTACTAGTTAACACTCCCTGTGAGTAATTCTCAAATATGGCTATACTATTAGAAGATTTTTTATCTCCTAGATTGATATAGTTATCGAAATTAGGATCACGCTGATTTATCCAGTCGTTGAATTCATCAGGAACTATTTCCTGCCAGCCGTTAGATTCAGTAATGCCTTTTAAGTCTTTAAACTCACTGATCATCTCAAGCTTTTTATTTTGGCTTAGATAATCTCCAATATCATGAATCTTGATTTTACCTGTGCTATCGGTTTTTGGGTTTTTTACTAGGATAGATATAGCAATAGGCGCTCGGCTTCCAGAGCCAAAAATTTTGCCACCCTCCTTGCGAGATAGTTCGCCACTGGTGCGTTGATTGCCTCTCAAATGAAAGATATATAGATTGCTAAACTCTTTAGCTAAACAATGCCTTAATCCATCCATTGAGTTACTATCTACAAAGCTTGCGTTAGTTACAAAGCCTATAACTCCCTTGTCACCGATACGGTCTGACGCCCAGCGTATGGCACGAATATAACTATCGTAAAGATTCTTCTGAAGCGTTGCTGTGCTATTTTGAGCATAAGAATTCGCAATGCTCAAATCTAAGGAAGGATAACCTACATTTTTGTTGTTATCATTCTCACTCGTTTGACCCGCTGAGTAGGGTGGATTACCCATAATCACCCGAATATCTAACGCTTTTTGACGTTTACGACGTTCGCTATTGTCTTCTAATAGATCACTGACTAGATCACCTTTTTCATACATCTCAAAAGTGTCCGTCAGACAAATGCCCTCAAATGGGGTATAGCCAACTTCGTTTGCCTTGCTATTATCCTTTGTATCAACGTCTAGTATTGTAGAGTGATAGACCGTCTCAATGTTAATACAGGCAATATAGTAAGCCAGTAGTACGATCTCATTGGCGTGTATCTCATGCTTGTATTTATGAGGTAATTTGTCTTTAGGAATCAGCCCACTTTGAAGCAAGCGAGTGACAAAAGTGCCCGTACCTGTGAATGGATCAAGTATATGAACGCCTTCATCGGCAAGACTGGCACCAAACTCATCATTCAGTACGTTTTCGATACTATGAATGATAAAGTCCACGACCTCAGTAGGCGTATAGACAATACCTAAGCGTTCGGTGATACGTGGGAAAGCGTTTTTAAAGAATTTATCGTATAGCTCTAAAATGATTTTCTGCTTACCTTCAGCGCTATGCACACCGCTGGCACGCATTTTCACAGACTCATAGAATGACTCTAATTGCTTGGCTTCTTTATCTAGCCTATGAGACTCAAGGATATCTAAGAGGTCTTGCATAGCGACTGATATCGGATTGCGCTTGGCGAACTCATATTGCTCAAATAAAGCGTCAAACACGGGCTTAGTGATCAGGTGTTGAGCCAACATCTCGACCACTTCTTCATCAGTAATGCTATCGTTTAAATCATCACGTAGCTCATTAGCGAACGCATTGAACGCTTTATGCTCTTTTTCGTATTCAGGGTTTTCTAAAATAGCTTCGATACGGTCAATGTGAGTGTTAGCAATTTTGGCAACATCATTCGCCCAGTCTTCCCAGTGGTGGCGGTTACCACATTTTTTGACTACCTTGGCATATAAGGCGCGTTCAATCTCACCGACCTCAAAATCCATTGCCATTTGTTGTTGCTGACTTGAATTATCAGTGCCAATACTACTACCGCCTTTAGCTTTTTGACCTGCTTTGCCTGTAGTGGTGGCTGTTTTCTTTTGAACCTTATCCGTAACAGCAATGACTTCCATTTTGCTAGTATCGCGACCATTAAACTCAAGCTTATTGATCATGGCATCAAAGCTATCATCATGCGAACGTAGGGCATTTAATACTTGCCATACTACTTTATAGACTTTGTTGTCATTAAGTGCGTCAGCAGGATCCATGCCAGCAGGTACAACGACTGGCAGAATGACATAGCCCAGTTTCTTGCCAGCAGACTTACGCATTACACGACCAACGGACTGCACCACATCTACTTGTGATTGCCTAGGGGTTAAAAACATCACTGCATCAAGCGCTGGTACGTCCACGCCTTCAGATAAACAGCGTACGTTTGATAAAATATGACAAGTATCGTCTTCTAGGTCTTGTTTTAGCCAATCGAGCTTTGCAAGTTTCTCACTGGCATTCATACTGCCATCAACGTGTTCAGCCTTGCACTTTAAGGTTAATGAGTGCGGAATGACGGCATTTGGATCTTCTTCTCGTAAAGCCTTAATTTCAGCCGCTTGATAGGTTTCTACGACCTCACTAAACATCTCAGATATAAGCTTAGAAGATACCTTATGAGCCTTACCTTTATAGTCAGTGCCAATCACCTGACAGAATGCTACCGCACGCCTCATAGGATCGTCTGAATCATAAAGACCATGTTTTGCCAGTGCTTTCCAGCACCCAATAATTTTGGCTGCATCATCTACATTTAGGTGGTTATCTTCATTACGTAATAGGCTTTGTATTCTTCGGCTAATAACGCTTTCTTCTACACTTAATACAATAACCTTATAATCAACCAATAGATCTAAAGCAACAGCCTGTGAGAAGTTGATAACGTGAAGCTCTTTACCAAATAGCTTTTCATCATCCATCGAGCATAACTGCACGGATTCTGTGGACTTGGCATCTTCACTATAAATACGTGGGGTTGCCGTCATATAAAGACGCTTTTTCCCCATGATATTGTTATCGCTATGCACCATAACAAAAGCGGATTCGTCTTCATCATCGAAAGTCGCACCTGTAGTTCGATGGGCTTCATCACAAATAATTAAATCAAACTCACCGGTGTTATGACTCATCTGAGCATCTGATAGCACATTGATAGAATGGTAAGTGCTATACACAACGGTCATGTGTTCGTCATCATGCAATGCTTTGATTGCATTTGATAAGCTTTTAGCGTTGGTGGTAGAAGGAAAGTCTAAGTCAGAACGGGTAGCAATCACTCTATCGTCATCGCCTTTACTGCGTTTACCTACATCGCTATCTGAACATACAGCAAAGTTCTTTAGCGGTATTTTAGCTTGTTGAGTCCATTCATTAAGCGTTTGACTCAAAAGCGCTAAGCTTGGTACTAAGAACAATACCTTCTTGCCTTTGCCAGCCATAGTTTCGGCAATGCGTAGCGATGTAAAGGTTTTGCCAGTACCACACGCTAAAATTAACTTACCTCTATCCGCCTCTTTTAAGCCATTAATCACACCATTATGAGCGCCTTGCTGATGTGGTCTTAACTCATATTTTTCAACAAACTTAATCTCTTCACTTTGATAAAACTCATCCCAATCAATTGAGGACTGCTCAAGCTCAGCTAGGTTAATCATGCTGACAGGTGGGTTTTGATTGTCGATCATTTGAGTCGCATTATCTGTCCACTCATCTACAGTACTAACGACGATACGATAACTAAAATAGCTTTTACCTGAAGCACTCATAAAGCTATCTATATCAGACTTTGCCATTTTATGACTAGGCACATAGTTCTTACATTGGATAGCATGATGCTCACCTAAGTAATTGGTTGCCACTAGATCAATACCAGTATCTTTTTTATTAGGTAAGCCTAATTCTTCCGCATACTTATCTGCCCAATCTGCATAGGACAGTACCTCTTTATACTCAGACTCAAATTTAGGCTCATTCTCAAAGTATTTGATCATCAACTCTTCAAATAGGGTTCCTGAATCTCTTTGAGTATGGGTCACCTTGCGATAATCATTAAGTATTTTTTGCAGGGTGCTAGGGGGATTAAGTTCAGACATAAAGAGTTTCCATTTGATAGTTTGGTGTTGATGTAACAATAAATAAAGATAGCTAGTGGTCGACTATCTGGACTAATGAGTTGCAAGTGGTTTTTGCATATATTCTAAGCAGTGCCTGTATTTTTAGCCTTTGGCATGACAATAACGTTATACAACTTGCCAGCGTGCGCCTTATCAGTAATCATCGTACTCTACTGGCATTCTAAATTTGGTATAGACTTCTTTTGCTGGCTTACCTGCGTACACATCACTAATAAAATCAGCCCATTTGTTCATCATGTTAATTCTATAGTGTAAATACTGCGCTCCATTGTAGGCTGCGCTTATCTTGTTTTCTTTCTCATGGGCTAACTGTAGCTCTATCGCTTCATGTTTGTAGTTATTTTCATGTAGGGTAGTGCTGGCAAGCGCTCTAAACCCGTGCCCTGTCATCTTACCCTTATAACCCATACGCCATAGGGCAGTGATAAAGCCGTTCATGCTGTAAGGCTTGCGGGTCGATGGATTAAAGAAAACATACTTATCTGAAAACCCTAGCGCCTTGATCTGCTCTAAAATAGCCATTGTTTGAGGGGCAAGCGGTACTAAGTGCGGTCTATCCATTTTCATTTTCTCGGCTGGTATGCGCCATATCTTAGCTTTGTAGTCTATCTCTGACCATTCCATGAACCTAAGTTCTTGCGTCCTCACAAACGTATAGCACATAAACCATAAGCCTAGCTTTATCAGTACATCACCCTCATAGGTGTTAATGTCATGTAGTAGCTTTGGTAATTGCTGGCTAGTGATACGGCTATGATGCTTCACTTTATGCGGTTTTAGGGCTTCGGTTAGGTCATTGGCTGGGTTCAGGTTGGTTAAGCCCTCACGTATGGCTTGCTTAAAGATTTGCCCTGTTTGACGCATTGCACGCCTTGCCATATCACCAGCGCCTCTTGCTTCGATAGCTTTACCGATAGCCAAAACATCAGGCGCGATTATGTCTTCTATATTCATGTGACCAATGAAGGGCTTAATATCGCGTTGATACTGCGAGTAATCACGGCTATAGGTAGTAGGGGCTATATGCGCTTTGCGGTCATCATGCCAACGCTGGGCTATGGTATCGAACACCCTTGATCCGTCATTGTCGGCTTGTGTCTTTTTCCTATCGTCTTTAGGGTTCACACCATCAGCTATCAAGCGTTTAATCTCAATATTGCGCTGGCGTGCATTTTGTAGGCTCATTACTGGATAAGTGCCAATAGTGAGGGTTTGCTGTTTGCCTTGCCAACGGTAGGCGCTGATCCATGACTTAACGCCCGTATAACGCACCCATAATTGCAGCCCGTTACCATCACTGTGTTTATCAGGTCGTTTTGTGTCAATTGAGGTGCTACTAGGCTGTAGCTTGTTGATACCTGTATGGGTTAGGGGCATGGGTCTATCCTTTGTTGGTATTGTCCATGTTGGTACTGCTCAATACCAACAATAATACCAACATTCTATATGGAACGCCATACACCTATATAACGCTCAATACCTGAAAAACGCCCAAAATAAAGGGCATACGGTCAATGACGGTATGCCCTATATCTATGTTTGGTCGGAACGGCAGGATTTGAACCTGCGACCACTACACCCCCAGTGTAGTGCGCTACCAGACTGCGCTACGCCCCGAATGACTGACTATTTTACGCAAAATTATGTATATTGCAAGAGCTATTTATTTCAGCCAAAATCTGCAATGGCATTTTACATATCATAGCCAGTATAACCAATGAGCAGTTAACCTTAACCCAGTAACTCTTTCAGAATTTGGTTGACTTGCTGTGGATTGGCACTACCGCGACTGGCTTTCATTACTTGACCAACTAAACCATTGAAGGCTTTTTCTTTACCGCCGCGATACTCTTCAACCATCGCTGCATTTTTAGCAATGACGTCTTCAACGATGGCTTTGATAGCGCCCGTATCGGTTTCTTGCTTAAGACCTTTTTCCTCGATGATTTTATCTGCTGCATCATCAGCATCGCCACCTTCACGATCATATAAGGCAATAAAGACTTTTTTAGCCAATTTGCCAGATAGAGTATCGTCTTTGATGCGGGCTAGCATACCAGCCAATTGCTTGGCGCTGATAGGGGAGTCAGTAATTTCCTTATCATCTTTGTTTAGCGCACCAAGTAAATCACCCATTATCCAGTTAGCCGCCATTTTGGCATCTGCTTGCCCAACTTCTGCAACCACATTTTCAAAGTAATCAGCAATTTGACGGCTACCAGTCAAGATACGAGCATCATATTCTGAAAGACCAAGCGCTTCTTCAAAACGCGCACGGCGGGCAACCGGTAGCTCAGGCATCGCTGCACGAATACTATCAACCGTATGCTGCTCAATACGCACAGGTAGCAAGTCAGGATCAGGGAAGTAGCGATAATCATTGGCGTCTTCTTTGGTACGCATAACACGAGTTTCGTCGCGCTCTGGGTCATAAAGCATCGTTGCTTGTACAACTTTACCGCCATCTTCTAAGATGTCGATTTGACGCTCGATTTCGCGATTGATGGCACGCTCAATGAAGCGGAACGAGTTTAAGTTCTTCAGCTCAGTACGTGTACCAAGCTCGCTTCCAGGCTTACGGATAGAGACGTTACAATCACAGCGGAATGAGCCTTCTGCCATGATAGCGTCTGAGATACCCAGCCACGTGACCAGCTGATGAATGGCTTTGATATAGGCAAGCGCTTCATGAGCCGAGCGCATATCAGGCTCAGAAACGATTTCGATCAGCGGCGTACCAGCGCGGTTAAGATCCACACCCGTCATACCATCGACGGCATCGTGTACTGATTTACCAGCATCTTCTTCTAAATGCGCGCGGGTGATACCCATACGTTTTGGATATTCGTTCTTTTCACCTTCATTGACCACGACATCTATATAGCCTTCGCCAACGATAGGATTGGCCATCTGGGTGATTTGATAGCCTTTAGGCAAGTCTGGATAGAAGTAGTTTTTGCGGTCAAAGGTATTAAATAGACCCAGCTCAGCGTTGACACCTATACCGAATTTTAGCGCACGATCAACCACACCAGCATTTAGTACTGGCAAGACACCCGGTAAGCCTAAATCTACAATACTGGCTTGGCTGTTTGGCTCGTGACCAAAGTCAGTCGGCGCGCTCGAGAATATCTTACTTTCTGTGTTCAGTTGGCAGTGAATCTCGATACCGATGACCACTTCATAACCATCGACGAATAGCTCTTTACGAACATCGTGTTTGCGAACGGCGTTGTTATCAGTAGTAGTTGCTGTATTCATTATACCGTCTCCTTCGCGATGGTAGAGTGTTGCAGATGATGATCTGTATGCTGCTGGAATAAATGAGCAGTAGAGAGCAATTTGCTCTCTTGCCAATATTGTCCAATCAATTGCAAACCAATAGGCAATCCAGCTGAGGTTAAACCAACTGGCTGACTAAGCGCAGGTAGACCCGCTAAGTTGACACCAATGGTATAAACATCACCTAGGTACATCGTTGCAGGATCAAGGTCTTCACCAAGTTTATAAGCCGCTGTTGGCGCCGTTGGACTGGCGATCACATCACAGTTGGCAAAAGCATTTTCGAAATCTTTGACGATGATACGGCGCACTTTTTGTGCCTTAGTATAATAGGCGTCAAAGTAACCAGCAGATAGCGCATAAGTCCCTGACAAAATACGGCGCTGTACTTCAGGACCAAAGCCTTCAGAACGCGAGCGCGTATATAAGTCAATCAAGTCTTTAGGGTTTTCACAGCGATACCCAAAGCGCACACCATCGAAGCGTGATAGGTTTGATGATGCTTCAGCTGGGGCGAGCATATAATAGGTAGCAAGGGTGATCTCTGGATCAGTGATTGTCACCTCTACAATGGTCGCGCCAAGTTCTTCGTATTTCTTTAACGCTGCACGAGCTGCTTGTTCGACTTCAGTATCAAGTCCTTTACTAAAGTATTCTTTAGCAACGCCAATACGTAAACCGGCAAACGGTTTATCACCAGCGCTGGTAGCTGCGTCATTTAAATCTTGTACATAATCAGGCATGTCATATTTGATAGAAGTCGCATCGCGTGGGTCATGACCAATCATTGGCTGTAATAGGAAGGCACAGTCCATGGCACTGCGACCCATACTACCAGCTTGATCAAGACTCGAGGCATAAGCAATCATACCGAAGCGAGAGACACGACCATAAGTAGGTTTGATGCCCGTTAAGCCGCAAAATGAGGCAGGCTGACGAATAGAGCCACCGGTATCACTACCAGTCGCAACGGGTACAAATCCTGCTGCAACGGCTGCTGCACTACCACCTGATGAGCCACCAGGTACATGCGCTATGTTCCAAGGATTGTGCACCGCACCATAATATGAGCTTTCATTGTCTGAGCCCATCGCAAACTCATCCATATTGAGCTTACCAAGGCTAATCATTCCAGCTTTATCAATATTAGTGACGATGGTCGCATCATAAGGAGAGATAAAGTTATGCAGCATTTTAGAGCCACAGGTCGTCAATACGCCTTGAGTACAAAAAATATCCTTATGCGCCATGGGTACGCCAAGTAATGGGCGTTTGTCCCCTTGTACACGCATCTCGTCCGCCGCTTTTGCTTGCGCGCGTGCTGTCTCAGAGGTATGAGTGATAAAACTGTTAATCTTGCTATCAAGCGCGTTGATACGTTTGATGTAGTGGTCAGTCAGCTCAAGGCTGCTAAATTGTTTGTCTTGCAGACCAGTAATGAGCTGCTGGGTACTTAATAAATGAAGTTCAGACATAAGGTGTCGTCCGTCAAAATGTTAATAGCATAAAGTAAGATACGAAATCAGAGAGCGACAGCCGCCTATTCAATCACTTGCGGTACCAAATACAAGCCATCTTCGACAGCAGGGGCAACCGATTGATTGCGTTCACGATTGATATCGTGTTTAGCGACATCAGCACGCAAATCTTGGCAAGCTTCATGAATGTTTGATAAAGGTTTGATATCGGTGGTATCGACATTACCAAGCGTGTTCATCAGCTTAAGTATTTTAGAGATATCAGCAGCATAGCTATCGGCAGTATTTTCATCGACACCTAAACGGGCAAGGTTGGCAACTTCTAGGATTTCTTCACGGCTGACAGTGTTGTCAGACGTTAATGGTTGCTGTGACATAGTGTCTCCAGTTACGGACAGTTTTTGTTAGAGTAGAATATGACTAAAACAGATAAGACTAAAATAAGCGACTTATATAAAGATGTAAGTATACAGTGGCTTTATTATAAAGCATCTGACCGAAGTTTACAGAGTAGGACACTTGATTACAGCACAATCTTTACTCACAAGATTGCTTAAAAGGGCTTTATTCACGACTCTTCTATTAAAAAAGGCTCAACTGAATAAGCAATTATGCAAAGCTGACTGGATAGTAAAAAGTTGATGGTCAATAGCTCCCCATTTAATGACGAAATACGTTACAGTGGGTAGCTGCTGCTGCTAAGCAAGTTATCAAGCAAACTACTTAGTAAGTATCATAAGACGGTAGCTGCTTGTTAGTGATTGAATTAAAGGCTGTTTCATCAAAGCGGCTGGTATGGTCTGCGATTTCAAACTTTGTAACAACTTTTAGCGTATAAGCGCAAAATCCTAGCGTACTGATGCAAATATCTGTGTTTTTTTTGAGCCAAATCGGTATAATTTAGCTCAGTTTTTTCATTTCATCATTATAGCTTCGGTTTGACTTGTTACGATGATAAACTCTCGCCACGGGTAATGTCTAAAGACGACCTGCTCAATACTGACGAGTAATCCCTCGGTCACTCTCATTTGCCTCATTCGCCTCATTTGTAATACGCTGGAAATATTAGTCATGAACCTGTTTGGATTTTTATCAAATAATATCGCAATCGACCTCGGTACTGCGAACACCCTTATTTTTATTCCTGGTAAAGGCGTGGTGCTCGATGAGCCTACGGTGGTCGCTTTAAGAAGCAATCGCACACAGAACCCTACCGTTGCTGCTGTTGGTATTGATGCCAAGCAGATGCTGGGTCGTACGCCTGCCAATATTACGGCTATCCGCCCATTAAAAGACGGCGTAATTGCTGACTTTGAAGTGACGCAAAAAATGCTTAAGCATTTTATCGCCAAGGTAAAAGCTAAGCGTTTTATGGCACAGCCTAATGTGGTGGTTTGCGTGCCTTGCAAGTCTACCCTTGTCGAGCGAAAAGCGATTCGTGAAGCGGTATCGTCAGCTGGCGCCAGCAAAGTATTGTTACTAGAAGAGCCAATGGCAGCAGCGATTGGTGCTGGCATGCCGGTTCATGAAGCCAGCGGTTCGATGGTCGTTGATATCGGCGGTGGTACCACTGAGATTGCCGTTATCGCTTTGTCAGGTTGTGTCTATGCTGAGTCTATCCGTATCGGTGGCGATATGTTTGATGATGCCATTATTACCCATGTACGTCGTATTCATGGCTGCGTGATTGGTGAAACCACCGCTGAGCGTATCAAACAAGAAGTTGGCTCTGCGCTAAATGAAGACAGCCAGTTAGAAGTAGAAGTACGCGGACGTAGCATGGCAGAAGGCGTACCAAAAACCTTCACGGTCAACTCAGAAGAAGTGCAAAAAGCTTTGAGTGATCCGTTAAGTGGTATCGTTAGTGCGGTAAAAGCAGCACTTGAGCAGACGCCACCAGAGTTGTCATCAGACATCGCTGAACGCGGTATTGTCTTGACCGGTGGCGGCGCACTATTACGTGACTTAGATAAGCTCATCTCAAGAGAGACAGGCTTACCAGTTACAGTCGCTGAAGATCCATTAACTTGCGTGAGCCGTGGTGGCGGTATTGCGCTTGATTTTATCAATAACAAAAGCCTAAATATGATTTTTGTATAAATCACTGTTTATCAAGCATTGTCATACTAGCAATGTTAGACAAGGCTGAAATTAACGATAACTAGGCATGAGAAAGGATAGATGAATAACATTGAAGGTAGCCAAAAAGGTTGCCTTTAATATTATCAATAAAGGCAATCAATATCTGATAGATACTGAGCTTTTTTTTGATATCAAATGCCTTTTATATAGTGCTATTCAGTGCTGGCTAATGCTCACATTAAAACCTCTACATTAGACGAACTATGACTCCAAGTATTTTTGCTCGCCAGCCACTCGCGCTTCGTATGACTGCTGTTTTATTAATAGTGGCATTGATATTGATGTGGTTTGATAGCAAAAATCCAGAATGGTTCAAGCCTATACGCTCAACGAGCCACGCCGCAATGCAGCCTATTTACGAGCTGTCATTATTACCCAGTTATGCACAACACTGGTCAAGCGGCAGCCTACAATCAAAAGAAACGCTGCGCCGCGAAAACATGCAGCTCAGATCTCAACTTATTCACGCGCAAGCTAAATTGCAGCAGCAAGATTATATCTTGGCGCAAAACGCTCGCCTGCAAGGTATTCTATCGACCACACGCCCTGAACAATTTGATTTAAATCTGGCACAGGTAATTGGTACTGACACCAATCTACTGCGTCAAATTGTGGTGTTGAATAAAGGGGAGCAAGATGGGGTACAAGTTGGGCAAACGGTCATTGATGAAAACGGCATTTTAGGGCAGATTATCAATGTCTATCCTAATACCAGCCGTTTATTGCTTATTACTGATGAACAGCAGTCCGTCGCTGTTACTGTCAAGCGGACAGGTCAGCGCGCTATTGTCACTGGTCAGGGTATACCTACTTCATTGAGCCTTGAGTATGTCTTTAAAACCTCAGATGTACGCGTCGGGGATGAGCTGGTCTCGTCTGGATTAGGGGGGCGTATCCCTGCAGGCTACCGTGTTGGTCGTATCGCCCATATTGAAGACACGCAAGCGGATAATTTTAGAAGCATTGATGTCACACCTGCCGCAAACTTTGTCGATAATGCTTATGTGCTGATACTGCAAGACAAGCTGGCTAATAAAAACAATATTGGCATCAATGAGTCTTGATGGTCATTGTTAGAGATAATCATTGCCTGATAATCAGCCGCTATTCTATTTAAGTGCGCTGTTTTACTCCTCGTTTTTTATTCCCTGCAATGCTGAATTCATTATTAAGTAGCTGCTAAACATCCGCTAAAGGTACGTATTCATGGCATATCCTGATTCTGATCATGCAAATGGGCTGCTGCATGCCGTGATTGTACTGAGTTTTATTATTGCCTCATCGCTCAGTGTTTATCCATTAAGTCCTAGTATGGCCACATTGCGTCCTATGATCATGATCATGGTATTGATTTTTTGGTTATTGTTTCAGCCGCGTTATGTGGGCATTTTTAGTGCCTTTTCTATTGGCCTTATTGCTGATTTGCTGATGGATACTCATTTAGGACAGCAGGCTTTTTCTGCTGTGGCAGTGGCGCTTATGATAAAGGTGACCAGTATCTATATCAGACAGCTAAATACGATTAGTGCATGGATAATAGCGAGTTTAGGATTATTTGTATTTCAAGCGAGTCTGTGGATGCTACAGATGTTTGTACAAGATGTCTTTGTTGCCCAATCTACTTTTTCTTTATTGATGAGTATTATTAGCTGGCCATTGGTACTATTGACGTTACGAAAATTTGTGCGTTAATCAGATTGATTATTACATCGATTATCAATATAAGTATTTTCGTCACACATGGTTTTTATAAGCATCAACGATAAACGACCCTCGTTTATTTATGACTAAACCTATCAATATCAAGTTTCTACATAATATAGAGAGTAGTGATGGATATTATCTTAGCATCCGGCTCGCCGCGTCGTCGCGAGTTACTAAGTAGAGTGCAACTAGAATTTACGGTCATCAGTGTTGATATCGATGAAACGCCTTATCAAGATGAGTCGCCCAAAGATTATATTGTCCGTATGGTCGCCGCCAAAGCAGAGGCAGCAACTGTGCAGCTAAATAGACAGTTAAAGAATAATGACGCTCACTTATATCAATCACTCTTATCGAAGCCCATTATTTTATTGACCTCTGATACCATTGGGGTATTGCCAGATGGCAAAACAGTCTTGGTCAAACCAAATAATCGCGAAGATGCTTATCGTATGTGGCAGCAAATGTCCGATAGTACTCATGAAGTATGGACGGCGGTACAAGCGACGCAATTCTCATTACAGCCTAAACGTTCTGATGAGTTCAACAATGAGCAAGTATGGCAAATCATCAATCAGCAACAAATCATTGAACGCACAGATGTCACCTTTATAGCGCTTACCCCAGAGATGATGAGTGATTATTGGGACAGCGGCGAGCCTGTAGACAAGGCAGGTGGCTATGGTATTCAAGGTTTGGGTGCGGCTTGGGTTAGCCGTATCAATGGCAGCTATACCAATGTGGTAGGCTTACCGCTTGCCCAAACGCTAACATTGATTAAAGAGATGAATGACACTGATACGCTTTAAAATTTTGATGCCTAAATAGGCAGTAATCAATAAATCTTAAATGTTTGAAAAAAGTGAGAGTAGGGGTATGGATCCAGCAGTGCTTTAAGATGAAGCTTGATATTAAACCATCTGCACATAATGACACGCTTGTGTCATGGGCAAAAGCAAGTGGCATTTGTTACACTGTCAGGCTACCAAACTATGAATGCTTCACCAGAAAGCTAAGTGATAAGAGAAAATACTATGTCCGAAGAGCTGCTGATTAATATTAGTCCCATGGAGTCCCGTGTCGCCGTATTAGATAACGGCATCTTGGGCGAGATTTATATTGAGCGTCATCATAAACTGGGTTTGGTTGGTAACATTTACTTGGGTACAGTGGTGCGCGTTCTGCCGGGTATGCAGGCAGCCTTTGTCGATATTGGTCAGTCACGTACTGCATTCTTACACGTTAATGATATGCAGCGTGAACCTCGTCCAGCTGCCAAAAGCAGTAAAGTCGAAAAGGCTGATGATGAGCGCACTATTATAGAGGTGACGGCTGACGATTTAGCCATTACGCCGCCTGTAATAAGTACGCAGAACACAGAAGTTGTACCAGTTTCGAAAACTCTCATCCAGCATCGCCTACACGAGAGCCAACGTATCTTAGTTCAAGTCACCAAAGATCAGCTGGGCAGTAAAGGCGCGCGCTTAACCACCAATATATCACTGCCATCTCGCTATCTGGTCTACTTGCCATCGAGTGAGCATATCGGTATCTCGCAGCGTATTGATGGTGAAGAAGAGCGTACCCGTCTCAAGACTGAGCTTACTAGCCTGATGCAAACCGTCAACCTCAAGGGCGGTCTTATTGCACGTACAGCCGCTGAACGTGTCCCCGTTGATAAACTTGAAGAAGACATCTACTATCTCTTGCAACTATGGCGAACGATATGTGCCCGTCGCCAAGAAATGAAGCCTAATCAAAGCTCAGAGCTTATTTATCAAGAATTATCGCTACCACTGCGTTCTATCCGTGATTTGGTACACGCTGGTACCGAAAAAGTCGTGATTGATAATTCGCAGATATATGAGCAGGTTAGATACTTTGCCAAGGAATTTGTGCCTTTTGTCTATGATCGCATAGTACATTATACCGCTGAGCAGTCTCTGTTTGATGTGCACCGCGTCGAAGATGATTTACGTGATGCGCTCAAACGCCGCGTTGATTTAAAGTCAGGCGGCTACCTGATTATTGACCAAACCGAAGCAATGACCACCATTGATGTCAATACTGGCTCATTCGTTGGTGGGCGTTCATTAGAAGATACCGTTTACAAAACAAATCTAGAGGCAACACACGCAATAGCCCGTCAACTGCGCTTACGTAATCTAGGCGGTATTATTATCCTAGACTTCATCGATATGCTTGAGCAGCAGCATAAGGATGATATCTTAGAGAGCTTGCAGTCACAGCTAGTACAAGATTATGCCAAAACCAAAATCACTCAAGTCAGTGAGCTTGGTTTGGTTGAGATGACCCGTAAGCGTACTCGTGAATCGCTTGGTCAGCAACTATGTGAGCCTTGCTCGACCTGTCAAGGGCGCGGCTTTGTCAAAACCGCTGAAACGGTCTGCTTTGAGATATTTCGTGAAATCATGCGCTGTGCTCGTACTTATAATTCTCCAAAGAAGTTTACGGTGGTCGCTCATGCGGCAGTGATTGATTTATTACTGACGTCAGAATCGGATACTGTGGCAGATTTAGAGTATTTGCTGGGTAGAGTGATTACCTTCGATGTTGAGAATTTATATACCCAAGAACAATACGATATAGTATTAGATTGAACGTCAAGGCGGGATCTGGATAGTAAGTATTACCGTCAAATGTTGAAAACTTAGGGCATTTAATGGGACGGTTTAGTTTTGAGGATTAGTAAGCAATTGGTTAAAAGTTAGAGGATCTGGTTTAAAAACCAATATTTATATCAAACAGTTGTGTATATCATTGTAAATAAGCCCCTTGCAATCATCTGATTATTATGTATAATACAGGCCACTGAATTATATATGCGCAGCCAATCAAACAGCTGGCGCTATGACAGCTAGAGCATCGTTTCTAGCACTATTTCATTATGCCTTTGCTGACATCCTACAATGGAAGGGTCGGCGGGGCTTTAAACTATTTTGCTTTTGGCACGCTATAAGTTCGGATAAAGAACTCATTCTGGTTTAGAACAGAAGGCCGCTTTAAGTGAATATTTAACCAAACGGCTTTTGCTCATATCCTTGCAAAGCAAGAATGACAAAAGCACATATTAGGAGCTTGCTGGCATGGCTAACCAGAGAATCCGTATCCGTCTTAAGTCTTTTGATCATCGTCTGATTGATCAATCTGCACAAGAGATTGTTGATACTGCAAAGCGCACCGGTGCGCAAGTTTGTGGTCCTGTACCGTTGCCGACTCGCATTGAGCGCTTCAACGTTCTAACTTCACCACACGTAAACAAAGACGCTCGTGATCAGTACGAAATTCGTACTCATAAGCGTATGGTTGACATTGTTCAACCTACCGATAAAACTGTGGATGCGCTAATGAAGCTTGACTTAGCGGCGGGTGTTGACGTTCAAATTGCTTTGGGTTAATGCACATAAACACCCAACCCATTAATATAAGATATAAAGAGGTCTAAAATGGCGATCGGTTTAGTCGGTAAAAAATGCGGCATGACCCGTGTCTTCACTGAAGCAGGCGCATCTATCCCTGTAACAGTGGTTGAGATCAGTGCTAACCGCATTACTCAAGTAAAAAATACTGATGTAGATGGCTATCAAGCCATCCAAGTTACCACAGGCACCCGTCGTGACAGCCGCGTAACAGCAGCTCAAAAAGGTCACTTCGCTAAAGCCGGCGTTGCCGCTGGTCGTGGTGTTTGGGAATTTCGTGCCAATGATAGCGATCTTGAAGGTCGTGAGATTGGTGGTGAGATCCTAGCTGACTTGTTCGAACAAGGTCAGATGGTTGATGTCACAGGAAACAGTAAAGGTAAAGGCTTTCAAGGCGGCGTGAAGCGTCACAACTTCAGCATGCAAGATGCCACTCATGGTAACTCAGTATCTCACCGTGCCATTGGTTCAACTGGTCAAAACCAGTCACCAGGTAAAGTCTTCAAAGGCAAAAAAATGCCAGGTCAGATGGGTAACAAACGCGTTACCGTTCAAGGCCTAGAAGTGATATCGGTTGATGTTGAAAATGGGTTACTTGTCATCAAGGGTGCTATCCCAGGTGCCACCGGTGGCGATGTCATCGTACGTCCGTCAGTCAAAGCCTAAGCAAGGGGATTAACGTGGATTTAAAAACAGTTACAGGGGCGGCAGTTGAGCTTTCTGATACGGCTTTCGGTCGTGAATTCAACGAAGCACTAGTGCATCAAGTCGTCACCGCATATCTTGCTGGTGCTCGTCAAGGTACACGCGCTCAAAAGACCCGTGCCGAAGTTTCTGGTGGTGGCATTAAGCCATGGCGCCAAAAAGGTACTGGTCGCGCTCGTGCAGGTTCTATTCGTAGCCCAATCTGGCGTGGGGGCGGTCGTGCATTCGCGGCTAAGCCACAAGATTGGTCACAGAAAGTTAACCGTAAGATGTATCGCGGTGCTATGCAGTGCATCCTAGCCGAATTGATTCGCCAAGAGCGTCTGATTTTGGTTGAAGAGATAAGCGTTTCTGGTCCTAAGACCAAAGAGCTGATCGCAAAGTTAGGTGAGTTAAATGCATCACGTGCATTGATCGTCACCAAAGAAGTTGACGAAAACTTATACTTAGCTGCTCGCAACATCCCACATGTCAATGTACTTGATACAAGTGAAGTGGATCCAGTGAGCTTGATCGCTTTTGATAAAGTGATCATGACAGTCGAAGCTGCGAAACAATTTGAGGAAGCACTAGCATGAATAACGCAAGACTTTATCAGATCCTAAGAGGACCTGTATTCTCAGAGAAATCTCAAATGCTTGGCGACTCACTTGGTGTGCAGGTATTTAAAATTGACTCTAAGGCTACTAAGCTTGAAGTTAAAAAAGCAGTTGAGATGATGTTTGAAGGTGTTGAAGTTTTAAAAGTAAACACATTGAACGTTAAAGGCAAGACAAAGCGTTTTGGTAAAAGTATTGGCCGTCGTAACGACTATAAAAAAGCCTATGTTACCTTAAAAGCTGGTCAAGATGTACAAATGGCTGATGCTGGTGAAGAGGTCGCAAATACGACTGCTTCTACTAGTGAAACAGCGAATAACGAATAAGGATTACACTCATGCCTATCGTAAGAGCAAAGCCAACATCACCAGGCCGTCGTTTTGTTGAAAAAGTAGTGCATCCACACCTTTATAAAGGTCGTCCGTTTGCAGCGCTTCTAGAATCAAAAAGCAAGACCGGTGGTCGTAACAATAATGGCCGTATCACTACTCGTCACATCGGCGGTGGTCATAAGCAACATTATCGTATTATCGATTTTAAACGTACTAAAGACAATATCCCAGCTACAGTAGAGCGTATTGAATACGATCCTAACCGTACTGCACATATTGCTTTACTTAAGTACGCTGACGGCGAACGTCGTTATATTATCGCTGCTAAAAAGCAAGCAGTTGGCGATACTGTAATGTCAGGTGAATTATCACCAATTCGTCCAGGTAACTGTTTACCGCTAAAAAACATACCACTAGGTACTGTGATCCATAATATCGAACTTAAAATCGGTAAAGGCGCACAGATGGCTCGTGCTGCGGGTGCTAGCGTTCAGCTACTAGGTCGTGACGGTATTTATGCAATTCTTCGTTTGCGTTCTGGCGAAACTCGCCGTGTACACGTAAATTGCCGTGCTGTTATCGGTGAAGTTTCTAATACTGAAAACAACTTGAAATCACTTGGTAAAGCCGGTGCTTCACGTTGGAGAGGTATTCGTCCTTCTGTTCGTGGTGTCGCTATGAACCCGGTTGATCACCCACATGGTGGTGGTGAAGGTCGTAACAAAGGTCGCCATCCTACTAGCCCTTGGGGTCAGAAGTCTAAAGGACTTAAAACGCGTCACAATAAGCGTACTGACAACATGATCATCCGCCGTCGCGCCAAGAAGAAATAAAGGAAGAATTTCATGCCTCGTTCATTGAAAAAAGGTCCATTCATAGACGCGCATTTATTTGCTAAAGTTGAAACTGCATTAGAAACCAACTCACGCAAACCAATTAAAACTTGGTCGCGCCGTTCAATGATTCTGCCACAAATGGTTGGCCTAACTTTATCTGTTCACAATGGCCGTACTCATGTACCGGTTATCGTAAGTGAACAGATGGTTGGTCATAAACTAGGTGAATTTGCCCCGACTCGTACATATCGTGGTCACGGCATTGACAAGAAAGCTAAGAGATAAGGTGCTTACCATGGAAGTAACTGCAAAATTACGCGGTGCCGCCATATCGGCACAAAAAGTTAGACTCGTTGCTGATGAAGTTCGTGGCAAATCTATTGAGCGTGCTTTGGATATCCTAACGTATAGCAATAAAAAAGGCGCGGTTTTTGTTAAGAAATGTCTTAACTCTGCCATCGCCAATGCTGAAAACAACAACGGTTTAGATATCGATACTCTTAAAGTATCAACCATCTACGTTGATGAAGGCATTACGCTAAAACGTATCCTACCACGTGCTAAAGGTCGCGCTGATCGTATCAGTAAGCGTACCTGTCACATCACTATAAAGGTAGGGGAATAAGTTATGGGACAAAAAGTACATCCAATCGGAATTCGTCTTGGTGTTGTAAAAAAGCATAACGCAAACTGGTATGCTAGCCCTAAACAATACTCAGAATACCTAATTAACGACATTCAGGTTCGTGAATATCTGCGCAAGAAACTTGATAGTGCTATGATTAGCAAGATCATGATTGAGCGTCCTACTGGTGCTGCTAAGATTACCATCGCCACTGCGCGTCCTGGTATTGTTATCGGTAAGAAAGGCGAAGATATTGAAAGACTTCAAAAAGAATTGACCAAAATTATGGGCGTACCTGCTCAGGTCAACATTGAAGAAATCACCTCGCCTGATCTTGATGCTCATTTAGTAGCGGAAGGCATCGCAAGTCAGCTTGAGCGTCGTGTTATGTTCCGCCGTGCTATGAAGCGTGCGGTACAGAACAGCATGCGTTCTGGTGCTAAAGGTATTAAAGTTGAGCTGTCTGGCCGTCTTGGCGGTGCTGAGATTGCTCGTACTGAATGGTACCGTGAAGGTCGTGTGCCACTGCATACACTACGCGCTGATATCGACTATTCGTCAGTACGTGCGGAAACCACTTACGGCACCATCGGTGTAAAAGTTTGGATCTTCCGTGGCGAAATCCTTGACGGTATGAACAGTGTATACAATCCCGTTAAAGAAGAGCAGACTCGTGCGCCAAAACGCCGTGGTCGTGGAAACGGAAACCGTCGAAACACAGACAGAGGTTAAACTATGTTACAGCCAAAACGTACCAAGTTTCGTAAAATGCATAAAGGTCGTAACACTGGGCTAGCTCATCGTGGAAGCACCGTTGCATTCGGACAAATTGGTCTAAAATCTTTGACTCGTGGTCGTATGACTGCCCGTCAAATTGAAGCAGCACGCCGTACCATCACTCGTAAAATTAAGCGTGGCGGTAAGATTTGGATTCGCGTTTTCCCAGACAAACCAATTACCAATAAACCATTAGAAGTACGTATGGGTAAAGGTAAAGGTCCTGTAGAATATTGGGTATGCGAAATCAAACCTGGTAAAATACTATATGAACTTGAAGGGATTTCAGAAGAGCTTGCTCGCGAAGCGTTAACGCTTGCTGCAGCTAAACTGCCCTTTAAAACTACCATTGTTAAGCGGACGATAATGTAATGAAGATCAGTGAATTACGTGATAAATCATTAGAAGAACTGACCCAGTTACTTGATGAAAAGCAACTTGATGCTTTCCGTATTCGTATGGCTAAAGCAACTGGTCAGTTGGGGAATACCCATGAAGTACGTGTCAATCGTCGTGCGATTGCTCAGCTTCAGACTTTGATTAACGAGAAACAACGAGGCGACTCATGAGCGATAACAATCAAGCAACGACCAATGCTAGTGTTCTGACAGGACGAGTTGTCAGTGACAAGATGGACAAGTCCATCACGGTTTTGATTGAGCGTCTGGTTCGTCATCCTTTATATGGCAAGCAGCTTCGTCGTTCTACTAAAATCAAAGCACATGATGAGAATAATGTTTGCCAACAAGGCGATCTTGTCCGCATCAAAGAAACGCGTCCAATCTCAAAAACCAAGTCTTGGACTTTGGTTGATGTGGTTGAAAAAGTAGAAAAAATCTAAGTAAATTGCATTAAAAGCCAGAAGCTGTTAAAATAGCTGCCTTTTTAAGGATACTGATTGCGCCGAGCGTATATCACTCACATTAAGAGTAGCAGCGGTTATTAATATTAAAATGCCGACTACTCATACTGTGCTAGCGGCAGCAACTGGTTTTTATTGCTCATACGTGTGGAGTAACGCTATGATTCAGGTTGAATCTATGCTGGAAGTTGCAGATAATAGCGGTGCAAGACGAGTTCAGTGCATTAAAGTACTGGGTGGCTCTCATCGTCGTTATGCATCAGTTGGCGACATTATTAAAGTAACGGTTAAAGAAGCCATTCCTCGCGGTCGTGTTAAGAAAGGCGACGTGATGAATGCGGTAGTTGTACGTACCAAAAAAGGCGTTCGTCGTCCTGATGGTTCGGTATTACGTTTTGACGACAATGCTGCGGTATTGTTGAACCAAAACAAAGCGCCGATTGCAACTCGTATTTTTGGACCGGTAACTCGTGAACTACGTGGTGATCAGTTTATGAAAATTGTATCACTAGCACCAGAAGTATTGTGAGGTAATCCATGTCAAAATTACGTAAAGGCGATACAGTTATCGTGATTGCTGGGAAAGACAAAGGCAAGCAAGGTACTGTACAAGCTGTAAAAAACGATCGTATTAAAGTTGAAGGCATTAACATTGTCACTAAACATCAGAAGCCAAATCAGGCAACTGGCGTTGAAGGCGGCATTCTTAAGCAAGAAGCTTTTCTGCATATCTCAAATGTCGCAATCTTAAATGCGCAAACCCAAAAAGCTGATCGTATTACTTATCAGTTCGGCGAAGACGGCAAGAAACAACGCCTGTATCGTTCGAACGGTGAAGTAGTGGCGACTGCGTAAGACACTAAGGGTGTAATGGTAATGGCAAGATTAAAATCTTTATATAACGAAGAATTAAAACAGCAAATCAAAGAAGAACTTGGTTTGGCGAATGTGATGCAAGTGCCAAAAATCACTAAAATCACACTAAATATGGGTGTAGGCGGCGCGTCTCAAGACAAGAAATTGCTTGAAGGTGCTGTGGCTGATATGACTGCTATTGCTGGTCAAAAACCTGTAGTCACCAAAGCGCGTAAATCAGTTGCTGGCTTTAAAATTCGTGAAGAATGGCCAATTGGCTGTAAAGTAACGCTACGCGGTGAGCAAATGTACGAATTTTTAGATCGTCTCATTGCCATTGCAATTCCTCGTATTCGTGATTTCCGTGGTTTTTCTCCTAAAGCCTTTGACGGACGTGGTAACTACTCATTGGGTATCAAAGAACAAATCGTATTCCCAGAAGTAGACTTTGACAAGATTGATCGTATCCGTGGTATGGATGTGACAATTACTACGTCAGCTCAATCTGATGAAGAAGGTCGTGCGTTGCTTAAAGCTTTCGGCTTCCCATTTAAATAAGGTAAAGACGTTATGGCAAAGAAGAGCATGATTAACCGCGAATTAAAGCGCGAAAAAATGGTTGCTAAGTACGCTGATAAGCGTATCAAGCTAAAAGAAACTATCAGTGATATGACTGCAAGTGACGAAACTCGTATGGAAGCGATGCTAGAGCTACAAGCTTTACCACGTAACGCATCACCAGTACGTCTGCGCAATCGTTGTGCTATCACGGGTCGTCCTCACGGTTACTTCCGCAAGTTTGGCTTATCACGCAATATGCTGCGTGAGCGTGTCATGCAAGGCGATGTGCCTGGTGTTCGTAAAGCAAGCTGGTAAGGGGTAACTATATGAGTATGCAAGATACCGTTGGGGATATGCTAACCCGTATTCGTAACGCACAAATGGCTAATAAAGTATCGGTAGCAATGCCGAACTCTAAGCTACGCAAATCAATCGCTGATTTGTTGGTTAACGAAGGTTATGTTGCTAGCGCTGTTGTTACTGAAGAAAACAACAACAAAGCAACTTTGACTATCGTATTAAAATACTTCGAAGGCAAAGCTGTCATCGAGACGATTCAACGTTTTAGCCGTCCTGGTTTACGTCAGCATCGCGGTAAAGACGCTATCCCTACTGTTAAGCAAGGTATGGGTGTTGCTATTGTATCAACTAGCCAAGGCATCATGACTGATCGTGCTGCACGCGCTGCTGGTATCGGTGGTGAAGTCGTCGCATTTGTAGCGTAAGCTACACGACGATAAAGTCTATTTGACGCTGTTAGGCTTCTATCAATGTGGTAGTGATAAATTATTTAACATTGTTAGGTGTCTAACGCGGTCAACTATGCTAAACTAACACGCTTTTTAGCCTGTTAGTTTTTTCGCTAATATAAAGAAGTTAATTTTCTAAGGAATATTCCTATGTCTCGTGTGGCTAAAGCCCCAGTGACGCTGCCAAACGGCGTAAGCGTTACTTTGAACGATCGGCAGGTCGAAGTTAAAGGCAAGAACGGCAATATGTCTTTACGCCTGCATGAATTGGTCGAGCTGAAACAGGAAGATGATGCAATCATTTTCTCACCTACAGTCGATTCAAAAGAAGCGATGATGCATACTGGCACCATGCGCTCTTTACTAAATAATTTAGTAATAGGCGTTAACGAAGGCTTTGAAAAACGTCTTCAGTTGATTGGTGTTGGTTACCGTGCTCAAGCTGCTGGTAATAAAGTAACGCTAAACGTTGGTTACTCACATCCAGTAGAATATACGTTACCTGAAGGTGTATCAGCTGAAACTCCAACGCAAACTGAAATCGTTTTAAAATCAAACGATAAGCAGCAGCTTGGTCAAGCAGCAGCCGATATCCGCGGTTTCCGCCCACCTGAGCCTTACAAAGGTAAAGGTATTCGTTATAGTGACGAGCATGTGATTCGCAAAGAAGCCAAGAAAAAATAAGGTGAGTTGAAATGTTTGATAAAAAAGCAGCTCGTCTACGTCGAGCTAAGAAAACCCGCGCACATATCCGTTTTTTGGGCGTTCATCGTCTAACGGTTAATCGTACGCCAAGACACATCTATGCCCAGATTATCTCTCCGAACGGTGGTGAAGTGATTGCTCAGGCATCTACCTTAGACAGCAGCTTGCGTTCAGGCGCGACTGGTAACGCTGATGCAGCGACGTCTGTAGGCCAAATGATCGCAGAACGCGCAAAAGCAGCTGGCATTACTAAAGTTGCATTTGACCGTAGTGGTTTTAAATATCATGGTCGAGTAAAAGCTTTAGCTGAAGCTGCTCGCGAAAACGGATTGGAGTTTTAATCATGGCTAGAAATGATAAAAATGATAAAAATGAACAGACTGACGGTCTAGTAGAACGCTTAGTTACCGTTGATCGCGTTGCAAAAGTTGTTAAAGGTGGTCGTATTTTCTCTTTTACTGCACTAACTGTAGTTGGTGATGGTAATGGTCGCGTTGGTTTTGGTCGCGGTAAAGCACGTGAAGTGCCAGCTGCTATCCAAAAAGCACTAGAAGCTGCCAAACGTAATATGATTACTGTTGAGCTAAATGATGCAACTTTGTATCATCCGATCAAAGCACGTCATGGTGCTAGTAAAGTCTATATGCAACCTGCATCTGAAGGTACTGGCGTAATCGCTGGTGGCGCAATGCGCGCTGTATTAGAAGTTGCTGGTGTCAAAGATGTTTTGACTAAATGTTATGGTTCTACCAACACTGCTAACGTTGTTCGTGCAACGTTTAACGGTTTACGTGATATGTCAACTCCAGAAAAGATGGCAGCAAAACGTGGTAAATCTGTAGACGAAATCTTGGGTTAACTTAGACTAGGTGAGTTACGATGAAAAAAATGAAAGTCACTCAATTCAAATCGGGTGCCCATCGCCTCAAGAGCCACAAAGCATGCTTGAAAGGATTGGGTTTACGCCGTATTAATCATTCTGTTGTAGTAGAAGATACTCCTTCAACTCGTGGTATGGTCAATCGCGTTAACTACTTGGTAAAAGTGGAGGAAGCGTAATGGGTCTTAGATTAAATGAATTATCACCAGGTGTTGGCGCAAAGAAAACTGCCCAACGTCGTGGTCGTGGTATCGGTTCAGGCCTTGGTAAAACTGGTGGTCGTGGTGTAAAAGGTCAGAAATCTCGTTCAGGTTCTAGCATACGCTCAGGATTTGAAGGTGGTCAAATGCCTTTATATCGTCGTCTACCAAAATTTGGTTTTACCAGTAAAATGGCTATGACGACTGCTGAAGTTCGTCTGTCTGAACTGAGCCAAATTGAAGGCGATGTCGTTAGTATTGAAACTTTGAAAGCTGCTAACCTTATCCGTCGTGACATGAAGCGTGCGCGCGTTATGTTGTCAGGTGAAGTCACTAAAGCTTATACTTTTAAAGGTATCAAAGTGACTAAAGGCGCTAAGCAAGCAATCGAAGCTGCTGGTGGTAGCATCGAGGAGTAGTAACGTGTCAAAGCAATCAATGTCATCGACTGGTATACCGCTTAATCCTTTTGCCTTTATACGTAAGTATGATGAGCTATGGACGCGTTTGTTATTCTTAATCGGCGCATTGATTGTTTATCGTTTTGGGTCGCATATCCCGGTACCGGGTATCAATCCGGTTAACTTGGCTGATCTGTTTTCGCGCAACGAAAATACCATCCTGAGCATGTTTAATATGTTCTCAGGTGGTGCACTAGAGCGTATGTCCATCATGGCACTTGGTATTATGCCATATATCTCAGCATCGATTATTGTACAGATGATGTCTGCGGTATTGCCATCGCTTGAAGCTCTCAAAAAAGAGGGTGAAGCGGGACGGCGTAAGCTAAACAAGTATACTCGTCAAGGGACACTTGCATTAGCTCTAGTACAGTCATTAGGGATGTGTGCTGGCTTAATCAGTCAAAACCTTACTTTATCTTCTGGTCTGACTTTCTATATTCCAGCGGTTACTTCATTGGTAGCTGGTGCTATGTTCTTAATGTGGCTTGGTGAGCAGATTACAGAGCGCGGTGTAGGTAATGGTATCTCAATGCTCATTTTTGCGAGTATTGTGGCTGGTACGCCAGGTATGATTTCGCAGTCTATTGAACAGGTCAACCAAGGTCAAATGAACTTGATTGTCCTCTTTATCTTTGCACTGTTAGGTGTCGCGGTTACTGCGGGTATCGTCTATATTGAACGTGCTCAGCGCCGTGTTCCTGTCAATTATGCGCAAAAACAACAGCAAGGTCGCAAGATTTACGCTCAGCAGCAATCACATTTGCCGTTGAAGCTAAATATGGCAGGGGTTATTCCTGCTATTTTTGCTAGCTCATTGCTATTGTTTCCTGCAAGTTTAGGGCAGTGGGTTGGTCAATCGCCTGATCCTACCTTGACGCAAAAGATATTGCAAAATATGGCATTGGTGTTGTCTCCAGGACAGCCGCTGTATCTCGTTCTATTTGGTGCAATGATTATCTTTTTCTGTTACTTCTACACGGCATTGGTATTTAGTCCGCGCGAAGTTGCTGAAAACCTTAAACGTAGTGGTGCGTATATCCCAGGTATTCGCCCAGGACAACAAACTCAGCGTTACCTCGATCATGTATTAAACCGATTGACCTTTATTGGCGCGATGTATATGACGGTTATTTGTTTAATGCCAATGGTCGTGCAGTCATCGTTTGGTGTGCCGTTTCAACTTGGTGGTACGTCGTTACTGATTATGGTGGTTGTGGTAATGGACTTCATCTCGCAGATTCAAGCGCATTTGATGACCCATCAATATCATGATCAGACGTTAATTCAATCGCCCACTCAACCTTAAATGAGCGGTACGATATCTCAAAGGAGTATGCTATGAAAGTTCAAGCATCAGTTAAAAAGATTTGTGGTAGCTGTAAAGTTGTGCGCCGTAAAGGCCGTGTACATATCATTTGTACCGCAGAACCTCGCCACAAGCAACGCCAAGGTTAATAATTTAAGCAAGTCAGTTTTAAGTGATTGGCTTGCTTATTAAATTAATACTTGAAAAATGACGGCGGATGCGATATCATCCGCCACTTGCCGTAGTTTATGCAAAATCTTTTATGAAATGATCAATGAATAGATTGGTTTACCAACTCGAAGCAGCGATAATAATTATAAAAGCTTTAGTATTGACAGCAACAAATCTGAAAAATAACACTTTATTTTAATCAATAAGGGTATTTTTCTTTAATGGAGAGAAATCAATGGCTCGTATTGCCGGCGTAAACATTCCGGATAATAAGCATGCTGTTATTTCACTAACTTACATCTTTGGTGTAGGTCGTACCACTGCTCAGAAAATCTTAGAAGCAGTTGGCATTGCCCCTAGTACTAAAGTCAGTCAGTTAGATGATACACAGTTAGATGCTATCCGTGCACAAGTTGCAGAATACATGACTGAAGGTGATCTTCGTCGTGAAGTGTCAATGAATATCAAGCGCTTGGTTGATCTTGGTTGTTACCGTGGCATCCGCCATCGTCGTAACTTACCAGTTAGAGGTCAAAACACCAAGAACAACGCTCGTACTCGTAAGGGTCCGACACGCCCTCTCAAAAGATAATTAACTTAGGAAGCTAAAAGATGGCAAAAGACACTCGCAGTCGCAAAAAGGTGGCTCGTCGTTCAGTATCGGAGGGCATTGCCCATATCCATGCGTCTTTTAATAACACCATTGTTACGATTACCGATCGTCAAGGTAATGCATTGGCTTGGGCCACTTCAGGTGGACAAGGCTTCCGTGGTTCACGTAAATCTACACCATTTGCAGCTCAGGTTGCAGCTGAAGTCGCTGGTAAAGCGGCTCAAGAATATGGTGTTAAGAACATCGATGTTTTGGTCAAAGGACCAGGACCGGGTCGTGAGTCTGCGGTAAGAGCACTAGGTGCATTGGGTTATAAAGTTAACAGCATCTCTGATGTAACCCCAATCCCACACAATGGTTGCCGTGCGCCGAAAAAGCGCCGCGTCTAATATTAAAGACGAAGCTTTTTATAATAGAAGCTTATAGGAGACATAACAATGGCCCGTTATATTGGACCAAAACTCAAATTATCACGTCGTGAAGGCACTGACTTAGGTCTTAAGTCTGGTGTTAAACCATACGACGTAAAAACGAAAAAATCGGCTCGTCCACCTGGTCAACATGGTGTTAGCCGTAACAAAAGCTCAGAGTACTCTCTACAGTTACGTGAAAAACAAAAAGTTAAGCGTATCTACGGTGTATTAGAGCGTCAGTTTGCAAACTACTATAAAGAAGCTGCTCGTAAGCGTGGCGCTACTGGTGAAAACTTGTTAGCAATGCTTGAGAGCCGTCTTGATAACGTAGTATATCGTATGGGCTTTGGCTCTACGCGCGCTGAAGCACGTCAGTTAGTTAGCCATCGTACTGTTATGGTGAAAAAAGCTGGCCGTGATGAGTTTATTCGTGTGAATATTCCATCAATTCAGTTGCAAGATGGTGATGTCATCGCTATCCAAGAGAAGTCTCGCGAGCAATTACGTATTAAAAACGCAATTGAGCTGGCTACCCAACGTGGTATTCCAGAATGGCTAGATGTTGATCACAGCAAGCTACAGGGCACGTTCAAAAAAGCGCCTGATCGTATTGATCTACCTGCTGAAATCAACGAAAGCTTAATCGTTGAGCTATACTCTAAGTAAGTAACGTACTGCTCGATGCTGTTCACATGGCATTGAGCAATTGACGTTAATTAAATCAGTTTAATAAATCGAGGTGACATCATGATGCTAAATGCAACTGAGTTTCTAACGCCGAACGCCATCAACGTGGATACGGTTAATGAAACGATTGCGAAAGTCACGCTCGAACCGTTAGAACGCGGCTTTGGGCATACCTTGGGTAATGCCTTACGTCGCATCTTGTTATCTTCATTACCTGGTGCTGCAGTCATTGAAGCTGAGATTGATGGTGTTGACCATGAATACTCAACGCTTGAAGGACTACAAGAAGATGTGCTTGATTTGCTTTTGAACTTAAAAGGCTTAGCAATCACCCTTCATGACCAAAATGAAGTATTTCTGACCTTGGATAAACAAGGTCCAGGCACTATTACTGCTGCAGACATCACGTTACCGCACAATGTGGACATCATCAATCCAGAATTGGTATTGGGTACATTGAGTGACCGTGGTCATCTAAAGATGCGTTTGCGCGTAGTAATGGGTCGTGGATATGAGCCAGCAAACCAGCGCCGTGAAGATGGTGATACTAAAGCAATTGGACGCTTAAAACTTGATGCAAGTTTTAGTCCTGTGCTTCGTGTTGCTTATCAGGTTGAGAACGCACGTGTAGAACAACGTACCGATCTTGATCGTCTTATCATTGAGCTTGAAACAAATGGCACTATAGATCCAGAAGAAGCAATTCGTAAAGCAGCCACTATATTACAACAACAGATTTCTATCTTTGTTGACCTAGAAGCTGAAGAAGCGCCTGAGCCTGTGAAAGAAAAAGAAGAGGTTGATCCGGTGCTATTACGCCCTGTGGACGATCTTGAACTAACGGTTCGCTCAGCCAACTGCTTAAAAGCTGAAAACATTTACTATATCGGTGATTTGGTACAGCGTTCAGAGACTGAACTTCTAAAAACCCCAAATCTTGGTAAGAAATCATTGACAGAAATCAAAGACGTACTAGCGTCTAAAGATTTGGAGCTTGGTATGCGCCTAGATAACTGGCCACCAGCTGATTTACGTGTTGATGATCGCTTTTCTTATCGTAGCCGTTAAACTTTAAGGATTTTTGACTATGCGCCATCGTAAGAGTGGAGTCAAGCTGGGTCGTACCGGCAGTCATCGTAAGGCAATGTTTCAGAACATGACCAACTCATTATTTGAGCATGAACTGATCAAAACAACTTTACCAAAAGCAAAAGAGTTACGTCGCGTTGCTGAGCCATTGATCACTATGGCTAAAGAAGACAGCGTTGCTAACCGTCGCTTGGCATTTAGCCGTATGCGTAGCAAAGCTATGGTAGGCAAATTATTTGGTACTCTTGGTCCTCGTTACCAAGCTCGTCCAGGTGGTTATTTGCGTATCGTAAAATGTGGTTACCGTGATGGTGACAATGCGCCTATGGCTTATGTAGAATTGGTTGATCGCGACTAATTTTACAGTAACCAAAATATGTACATAAAAAAGCTCCAATTCAATTGGAGCTTTTTTTCGTTTAAATTTTTGTATGATCGTTAGGGAAGTGCATATTTAAACACTTACAGTATGTCTATATCTACAGCAATGAGCTTACATTAGCAGCACCTTGCCGAATGATTTCTGGCTGGCTACTAGTCATATCGACGATGGTCGTGAGTTTGGTGGTTTTAATGCCAGCATTAATGAGCCCATCTATCTGATTGCCTAATAATTCTTCGATCTCGAAAGGGTCATCTAATATATCATCACGATTCGGTAGTATTAATGAGCTGGTTAAAATAGGTTCATCCATCGCTTCTAATAAAGCTTGGGCAATAGCATTACTTGGAACACGAATACCAATGGTTTTTTTCTTTGCATGTGCCAGCTTCTTAGGGACATCTTTAGTGGCGTTTAAAATAAAGGTAATCGGTGCTGGCGTATGCGCTTTGAGCTGTTTAAATTGTACATTGTCTACTGCAGCGTAATTAGCAATCTCACTTAGATCACGGCAAAGTAGGGTGAATTGATGTTTATCATCAAGTGCGCGTATTTGTTTTAGTTTCTCCAAGGCATCTTTTGCCCCCAAGCGACAGCCGAAAGCGTAACTGGTATCAGTCGGATAAATAATCAATTGATCTTTACGTAATAAATCTGCTACTTGCTCAATCAGCCGTGGCTGCGGATTTTCTGGATGAATATAAAATACTTGCATAATAATTCCTTATTTTATAATTATTAGAATTTGATTGATGAACTTTGCTTTTTGTACTAAAGATTAAAATACGGCTTTATTAAGTAGTATAGCGTAAAGTAAATATAAGTTTATGGGCAAGGCGTTAACGTGAGTATAAAATCGTTAACAATAGCCAGTCTTGTAATGAGTTTTGATGACAATAATAAAAAATCTTACATTGTAGGTTTTAGCTAAGATACGGCGCAGATAGTGAGTAAAGCTTGTAGCAAGGTTTTAGCATCAGATGGTAAGGTATCTGGTTTAGTAATATATGCTTGAACTTGTTGATAAACATCTTGAGCAAAAGTACTACCACTGGTATCAAAATCTGCAAATAGATTGTCTTGTGATACTTGAAAAGGTCGTCCACAAGCTAAGGTAAACAAACACTCTATAGCTTGCGGCTTAACCTCAACACGTTCGAATGCCTGCTGCTGAGCCGCTGAGCGTCCGTCAGGTGCATACCAGTAGCCAAAGTCAGGTAGTTGTCTACGTCGTTCACCTGCCATACAAAAATGGCTTATTTCATGCAATGCACTAGAAAAAAATCCATGAGCAAACTCAATTCTTGCGGGTTGATTGCTCTGGGCAGGAAAGTATTCGGGCTCGCCAGTGCTACGAACCAAGATAACTTGTTTGCTGATAAATAAATGATTAAATAGATTAATAAGCCAATCGGTCAGTGCTTGCTCAATACTTTCAAACGATAATTCATTTTGTAAATTAAGATCGGTTAAACTGTTTTGAATAAATTCGCATACTTTGATAGGCTCAATGATGTCTTTAGCAGAATGAATCAAATAGTTATTAGCCAAATATTGCCACTGTAATGACAGTTTTTTTAATGAGGCATCTGCCTCAAGATTGATACTATGTTCAGTAGGATTCGTTTTCTGACTTTGCAATTCATTCAAACGGTGTAATAAATTTTTGGCATCAATAGTAGATAATAAATTGGAAAAATCAGGAGAAGCGGTAGGCGATATCATAAATAAAACTTTAACCAAGTAAAGGATGATAGAGCAGGATGTGCTATCTCTTTAGGTAAACAATGACAAGGAAGTTGCCAAAAAATATTAACATACTAGCGCTAGCGCAACAGGGCGCTTTCCGTTAGTATGGCAGGCAATATTATACACCGTTTTTGATCAATGAGGCCGCGTATGTCAAGCACCCAAGATAACAAGCCGTCAGCGCTCCATGCTAGTAAAGTACAAGTGCCTACGTCAACCAGCATGCCTGATAACATCTCTTTAAATAAGTGGGAAGACACTGGCTTTGAATGGGCAGGTGAAGAAGCTCCCAGCTCTTTTGAGCGTCTTGCGACTATTCTAGCTAGTGAACATGAACAATCAAATATTGTGGTAAATACCACTCTGTATCGTCGTAACAATGTACTGCATTTGGCTTTCACATTGACTGGTGAAGTCTGGCTGACTTGCCAGCGCTGTCTGCAACCGATTGCTATTGATTTGAGTGATGAGTATGATATTGCGCTTCTTGATAATGAAAGCCAAATACGCCTAGTTAATGAAGAGCAAGATTATTTATTGTTAGACGAAATTGTCACTGAGCAATCGCCAGAGCGACTATTACCATTCAAAAAATTGGTAGAAGATGAAATTTTGCTCAAAACGCCAATGGCGCCAAAGCATGATGACTGTGAAATGAGTGTCGAGCAGTTTGGTGAGATACCTGAAGAAGAAGAAACTGAAAATCCTTTTGCTGCTTTAGCATCTTTGAAAGGTAATTTATAACGCTATAAACGGCATTGATAAAAGATATGTTCTATTATATTTTTGCCAGCTTTATACAGAAGAGTGAAAAGCAGGGCTTTATTAATCCGTTAAACATGCGTATAATGTCCCGTTTATTGCATTCTAGCAATCTGCTACTGGCAGAGAGAAGCTAACCTTGCAGACTAACTATAGATTTTAGACGTAATCAACACTTTAATACGTGGCAATCTATTTAATTAATGATGCGTAAGACTTAGGTTGTTGTGATTATATAGCCTCTGTCAGTGTCGATTAAAGCTGAATTTCAAGCTTATCCCTTTTAAGTATAGGAGCTATATCATGGCCGTTCAAAAAAGTCGTAAAAGTCGTTCACGTCGTGACATGCGCCGTTCACATCATCGTATGGAAATCGCTGAAATAAGCGTTGATGCTACTACTGGTGAAAAACATCGTCGTCATCACATGACCAAAGATGGTTTTTATCGTGGTCGTCAGTTGTTTAAAGTAAGTCAAGACGCTTAATTTATTGTTATTTGATGGCTGCTAAAGATGATGGTTTTTATGACTGTCGATGTTCTTTATCAGGCTATTATTCAGCAATTGGTTTGAGCTAATGAAAGCCAAGTTATTTCGCTATCATATATTATGTGGCTAGATAACTTGGCTTTTTGCTATGGGTTTTTTAGTAATAGTATTAATTATTAGTTTTTAGTACTGTTTATTGACTGTTAGCTGTTGACGGCTGTTTTAACGCATCAGTTATGAAGAATTAGCTATTTTAGCTATCTAGTATAAGTCCCACCAAAGGATTTATCGAAGCGAGACAAACAATTAACTTTTTAGCAGCTTTGTTAATTACCGATGTCAGTGTATAGTTTCATAAGAGTATGCTGTCTTAAAGGACTAGTGACAGTAACGGCTCTATAAAATTAATATCCTATTATAGTCTTTAACTCTACGATTAGCCCCATTCACGCTAGGGGTGTTTCCAATCAAATAAGGAATATTGGTTATGGGCTCTGTACCCGATATGATAAAAAAACAACCTACCCGTATTGCAATACTGTTTCCTGGGCAAGGCTCACAAGTCGTCGGTATGACAAGCGAGCTTGCTGATACCTATCCTGAAATTCTTGAAACCTTTACTGAAGCAAGTGCGGCATTAGGCGAAGATTTGTGGGCAATCTGTCAAGATGAAGAAAAACTTAATCAAACGCAATATACACAGCCTGCCTTATTGACCGCTAGTATCGCTATTTGGCGCATCTTACAACAAAAAATAAAGGATAAGCCTTGTTACCTAGCTGGTCATTCCCTTGGCGAATATAGCGCCCTTTGCGCAGCTAACGTGCTGTCACTTGCTGATGCCGTGAAACTGGTACATAAGCGTGGTCAATTGATGCAAGACGCTGTAGTGGGTATTGATACGGCTATGGCAGCAGTACTAGGTTTGGAAGATCACCGAGTCGAAAATCTGTGTGAGCAAGCAACCGAGCATGTAGATGATGCGATTGTTGGCGCAGCAAATTTTAATAGCCCAGGGCAAGTTGTGGTTTCTGGTAATGCTGCAGGCGTTAATGCAGTCATTGATAAAGTACAAAATACGGGTAAAAAAGCCATTCCATTAAAGGTAAGTGTGCCGTCACATTGCGCTTTGATGGAGCCTGCTAGTAAAGCGTTGGCAGCAGAGCTTGCCGCCATTAAGTTTGATCAAGCAACGATTCCTGTGATTCAAAACCGTCATGCACGTGTTGAAACCAGTGCGGCAGGTATCAAAGAGGCGTTAACTGAACAATTAAGTCAGCCAGTATTGTGGTCAAAAACCATGCAAGAGCTGGCAGATAAACAAATTAATATTTTAATTGAGTGTGGTAGTGGTAACGTCTTGAGTAATTTAGCGAAGCGTCAAGCGCATCCAATTATGAGCTATCCGACTGACAAGCCCGCTCGTCTAGATAAATTGCTGGAGGTATTATCATGAGCCGTACGATCACATTAGTCACAGGCGCAAGCCGCGGTATCGGCAAAGCCGTCGCAAAACGCTTTGCTAAAGAAGGACATTTTGTCATTGGGACAGCCACCACCGAAAAAGGTGCTGCACAGATTGATGACTATCTAAACGATAGTGGCGGTATTGGTCGTGTTTTAGATGTACGCGATACTGCGCAGATTGACAAGCTGTTTGAAGAGATAGAAAGCGTCTATGGTGCTGTTCAAGTATTGGTAAATAATGCTGGTATCACTCAAGATGGCTTATTGATGCGTATGAAAGATGAAGATTGGGACAATGTGATAGATACCAATCTAACTTCTGTCTATCGTATGAGCAAACGTGCTATCCGCGGCATGATGAAAGCACGCCGTGGTCGTATTATCAATATTACCTCTGTGGTTGCTCAAATGGGCAATGCCGGTCAATCTAACTATGCGGCGACTAAAGCTGGCGTAGAGGGTTTTAGCCGTACGCTCGCGCGCGAAATTGGTTCACGTCAAGTAACCATTAACTGCGTCGCGCCAGGTTTGATTGAAACAGACATGACTGATGAGCTTGATGAGCGTTTATTGAACTCGATGTTAGATGCTGTACCTATCAGCCGTTTGGGTCAACCAGAAGATATCGCTGCTGCTGTACTGTTTTTAGCCAGTGACGAAGCCAGTTATATCACAGGTGCTGTTTTGCCGGTCAATGGCGGCATGTATATGTAGCAGTTTGCTGTCGGATTTTTCCTACATGCGATAGCAATTAGTGTTGAATCCCAAGTGTTACATACTTATAATAAAAAACTGTGTGAACGAGTGTAAACTATAATAAAGGGTGCTATAATGTCGAATACTTTTAAGTCAAAGCCATGTATGATAGCAAGGCTTTACTAGATATTAGTACAGAATGTATAACTTGTTATAGTACACTCAGATGGCTATATGGATCTGAAAATCCCATTTATATACAATGCTATAGTGGCTAACCACGTGATTATAGTAGTTTGTCAAAATAATAGATCAAAAAGGAGAAATCTACATGAGTAATGATACCGAGCAAAGAGTTAAAGCTGCCGTAGCTGAGCAACTAGGTATGAATGTTGAAGACATCAACAATGATGCTTCATTTATGGAAGACTTAGGCGCTGATTCACTGGATTTAGTTGAGTTGGTTATGTCATTTGAAAGCGATTTTGGCATCACGATTCCTGACGAAGATTCAGCAGAATTAACGACTGTTCAAAAAGCAATTGACTACGTACAAGCACAGCTATAATTAGCGACTTGCTCAATAGGTTCGATATGACCGCTTATCTTAATAGATAGGCGGTTTTTTTATGTTTGTCATTTCTCTTTATTGTTATTACACTTATAACAACTGATTTAATATTAGCGTTAACATTGGCTACGCCAAATCAACATTACTCAACATACTCTTACTGTTTATCGCTCATGCCTTTGCTTATACTCATAATGGTAAGCAAAAAAGGGTGATAACCGATATGCGTTATCATCGAAACAACAATTATGCATAATAATTAATAATATTTTAAGGAGAAGTTATATGGGTATGTTCAGTTTTGCAAAAGACATTGGTGATAAAATCTTTAATCGTGATGACGCCAAGCATGACGCTAAAGTAGAAACCAAAGCAGATGCTAATACAGCAGTAGAGAGTACTGAGCCTTCAGCGCAATCAGTAGCCAATATTTTACTTCGTCGTATTCAGCAGCAAAATCTAAATATTAGTGATTTAAAGATTAAGTATAATGGGTCAACCGATACTGCAGAAATTAGTGGTAAAGCTAAGACTCAAGCTGATCGTGAAAAAGCTATTATTGCCATCGGTAATGTACAAAACGTGGCTAAAGTCATTGATAATATCGATATTGAAGAGCAGTCACCTGAGTCGACTATGTACACTGTAAAATCTGGTGATAGTTTATCTAAAATTGCAAAAGATGTTTATGGTTCAACTGGTGATTATATGAAGATATTTGAAGCCAATAAGCCGATGTTATCTGATCCAGACAAGATTTATCCTGGTCAAGTACTACGTATTCCTAAATAGTTATCATTTTTTAAGTCATTATAAGTATCGAAACACTCATAGTATTTTGGACACTTAGAATATGGCTGAATAAAAACACCTCAAAATATGAGGTGTTTTTTTATGTATAAAATATAGAGTTAAAAATTAGGCTTCTAATTATTAATAAGTAAGATATCCAATTTATGACGTTGTTCGGCGATTGCCCAATCTATATGTTCGTCAAGCATAGTGTTATGTAGCCCCAGTTTCGCTTGTAATGCTTCGATGATTTCTTGATTACCAGTGGCATTGCCAAGACCGATAGCGATATTACGCAGAAAATTCACATAACCGGTGCGTCTAAGTGGGCTACCTTCGGTCTTTTTCATAAACTCTGCTTCTTGCCATTGCCACAATTCAAGCAAACTGCTGCTATCAAGGCGATGCCTTGGCGCAAAATCCTCTACGGGCGTCAAATTGGCATAACGGTTCCATGGGCAAATCAGCTGACAATCATCACAGCCAAAGATACGATTACCAATAGCGCGGCGGTATTTTTCATCAATAATACCGTCATGTTCAATCGTAAGATAAGAGATGCAAGCTGACGCATTAAGCTCATAAGGCGCGACAATGGCCTGAGTGGGGCAAATATCAATACAGGCACTGCAACTGCCGCAATGCTCTTTAACTGGCTCATCGTCAGGTAGTTCAAGGCTCATAAACAGCTCTCCGAGCACAAAGAACGAGCCGGCTTGTTTATTGATGAGTAATGTATGCTTGCCTGTCCAGCCAAGACCCGCAGCATCAGCAATCGGTCGCTCAAAGATAGGAGCTGAGTCACTAAAAGGTCTAAAAATAAAATCTGTGTCAGCGCCAATATCTAGATGTCGCCATTCAGGAAGCATTGCCTCGATTTTTAACGCCAGCTGCTTAAGGCGACTGCGCATGGTTTTATGATAGTCGCGCCCTCTTGCATAGCGAGCAATGATACCTTGGTTAGGATAATCATTGTCAGTCACAGTACGTGGTGTTGGGGTTTGAGTGAGATAATCCATACGTACACTGATAATAGTTTTTGCGCCTTCTACCAGTTGCTCAGGGTGCGCACGAAGATGATGATTGCTGTGCATAAACTGTAATTGCGCTTCATAGCCTTTGGCCAACCACTGCTTTAACTGTTCAGTCTGCTTAACAAACAGAGGGTGATGTACTGATAAAAAGCCGCAATCTGCAAACCCTAACGATTGCGCTGTCTCTTTAATCCAGCATTTAATATCTGCTGTAGTAGTAAAATCATGCGTATCATTGATAGCAATCTTTTTAGCAGAGACGCTAGTAGGTAATGATGGCATCTGCGTTTGAGAGTTTGTTTGAGATTTATTGCTCATATCTGACGATCAATGATAATGTGAATATGGATATGATAAGCCAGTGAGCGAAGAGCGCAAGTATCAAAGTGAATAAATCCGTATAAATATAGATTTATATGGATTAAACATAATTAATTGACATTAAAGTTAATAGCAGCAAATACATACATCAATTTTGGTTTGTATCAATAATAAATTATGAACTCAGCCAAATTTTATAAGAATAATCGAGGATTAATTATGCCAACGTTAAATGAATTGTCATCGAAAACTACCATTTCTACCATGCCTATCGCGCTATATAGCAGCAAGCAGCTCTATGCGATGGAACAAGCATGGTTTGCACAAGGCAATAACAGCTTTGCTCTAATGCAACAAGCGGCTTGGCAAATGGTGAAGCATATTGAGATACTTTATGAAGAAAAATGTTTGAATGAGCAATTAGCAAAGCAGGGCATTGCCTCTCGTCCTGTTAATCGTCCGTGCCGTGTCAGTGTTTGGGTCGGAAAAGGTAATAATGGTGGCGATGGGTGGCTTGTTGCGTATTATTTACAGCAGAGAGGCTGGCAAGTACAAGTCATTACGGTTGGCTTTGAGAAACAAGATTTTGTTATAAAGGATAATGTAGAAACTTTTGCTGGAGACAATAAAAACCCAATTGCTGATGCGACAAAGGCGTTACAGCTGGCACTATCTGCTGATTGTAAATATCGATGTTTTGGAAATAGCGATGATAGAAGCATGAGCGCTTTGCCGGCGGATGTTTATATCGATGCGATATTTGGTATTGGGTTCAATCGTGCAGCGAGCGATATTTATCAGCAAGCAATTTGCGCTTTCAACGAAGCAGCAGAGCATGCTAAAGCATTGGTCATCGCGGTTGATATCCCAAGTGGCTTGGTTGCCTCTACTGGTCAGGTGTTTGAGAGTGTTGCGATAGCCGCAGATGTGACCTTATGTCTGATGGCACGTAAATTTGGTCTGCATACCAAAGACGGGCTCGATTATAGCGGCACCGTGATTGATATACCGCTGATACCCCATCTAGCAAATGATAACACGCTTATTCCTATCGCTACCCTTATTAATTCGTCTTATCGATTAAAGCCACGGAGACAAAACAGCCATAAAGGCAGCTATGGTCATGTATTAATCATTGGCGGCAATCGTATTGATAACTCACAAGGCATGGGCGGAGCAGCCATATTATCGGCATCGAGCGCGATGGCGACGGGCAGTGGTAAAATAACAGTTGCCTGCCATAAGGCTTACCATGGGGCGTTATTAACCTCGCTACCAGATGCAATGAGCATGGATTTGCATGATACCCAAGGAGTAAAAAGCCTAATTAAAGAGTCCAGTGTGATTGCTATTGGTATGGGTCTGGGGCGTGATGAAAAAGCAAAATTGCTATTTACTGAATATCTGCAGGCTGCGGTAGCTGAAGGTAAGCCTATAATCATTGATGCCGATGGTCTTTATCATTTGGCTTCATTGCATCGGGAAAACCATATGCTTATAGCCGAGCTAAAAACACATAGTAAAAATTATCAAGTGTGTTTAACGCCACATAGTGGGGAAGCTGCTAGATTATTAAATAAAACAGTAGCTGAGATAGAAAATGATAGATTGGCTGCAATAACAGAGGGTGCAGCAATTTATGGCGGTGATTGGGTGTTAAAGGGAGCAGGGTCGTTAATTCTGGAGCAGCAATCAGCGCAAGCGCAGGTTTATGTGTGCGGTGTGGGCAATGCTGGCATGGCGACCGCTGGTATGGGTGATGTACTTGCAGGTGTCATTACTGGGCTATGGGCACAGGATGATTTAAAACATGAACTACGCAGTTTGCACCAAGCAGTCATTATCCATGGATTAGCAGGCGATGTTTTAGTCAACCAGACGAACAGTAACGATGATAATTTATTATTGGTAGGGCAGCGAGGTCTGCAAGCTCAAGATATGTCAGCAGCTATCCGTCATGTGATGCATCTCATAACAGATAGCCTTTAACGATTTAATGTCACCTCAGCTAAATGTGTTTAAACACCAAATTGAAGATTAGCCACAATACTGGGTAATGGCTTGTTGAACACGTTCACGCTTAAGCTCAATCTCACGACCATCTAGATATTGACGTTTGCCATTGGCATCCATCTCATAAATACGTCCGCCCACATTTAGATTGGTTAAATTATTGCGTAACGATTGACAACGCTGGGCATTCGCTTGGGCTTCTTGCTCTTTGATACGTGCTTCTAATTGGGCAACGCGCTGTTCTTCTGCGCTTTGCGGCGCACTTTGATTGGCTTCGGTTTTACCTGCCAGCTGTCCAGCATTGCTCTGTCTACCGTCACTACGAAACTCGATAACTTCGATATTCCTACCATTTTGCGGCGCATATTGGCTGTACTTGACTTCGCCATGTGCGCCAATAGATTTGTATACCTGAATGGCATGAGTGGCGCTAATTGGTAGCATGAACATACACGCAGTGCTGACACTGATAAGTAGTTTGGTAGCAGTGCTTATCGTAGACGCTTGTGCCATAGTAACAGCCCTCTTAATGGGTAAAAAATACAGCTATCGTTCAGTTAAGCATAAGGGTTAATAGAATCGATAACAATATAAATACATAATGGCTTGATTCTAGCAAATAATACTTATGAATGTACATTGTTTAATAACCAATAGTTGGGGATAGGGTTTAGAAGTTTTTCTTGACAATAGCTCACAAACCATCGAATATAATAGCAGTTGATTGGTCAGTGAGCGGCTTTTATGATATTGCCGTGGCACTTGAAAATAAGGACTACGGGTTGCTTATCGGTAGCTTGCTTAGCCTTATTATCTTTGTGACAATGATATAAAATAAATAGCGCTTGTAATAATGCTATTCAAATCTATATTTATTGTCTCCGGACTTATCTGTCTACAATGACTAAGATAAACTTATTATTACTGTGTCTCGTAAGATTTTGCTGTTGTAAAAATAGAATGTCATGTGTGTTTTTAACATCTCCTCATCAAACAGGTTATAAGATTTCGTAATCATATAACATGATATAAGCTATAAAATATAAGCTTTGAGATTTGTTCTATCATTCTGTATCCGTCTATTTGTCATTAGCGCAACCTTGTATGCACTACAAATAATAAGCTTCTTTTATAGATGCACTCGCATCTTGTCACTGTATATCGATAAAATCCTGTCGCAAAGCTGACCTTAAATATATTGCTATGTTTGAGTAGTATGCTGTCTTATAACACAGCGTAACTTAGATGTAGCGGGCACAATTCTTGCCACAAAAAAAGGTGACGACAGTGACGCAAACCACGCAAAGTCCGAATATGACTGGACATACCCAAACGGGTCATGCTGCCAAGAATTTCCCTGAAAAGCAGCAACGCCTTGCCGAAGGAAGCAATGAGCCTGTCATGCTATCTGGCGCTGAGATGTTGGTGCAAGCACTAACGGATGAGGGCGTCAAATACATTTTTGGTTATCCAGGCGGTGCGGTCCTTCATATCTATGACGCCTTATTTCAACAAGACAATGTTGAGCATATTCTGGTACGTCATGAACAAGCCGCAGGTCACATGGCAGATGCTTATTCACGAGTAACTGGCAACACGGGTGTGGTGCTAGCGACTTCAGGTCCTGGTGCGACCAATACAGTGACAGCTATTGCCACTGCTTTTATGGATTCTGTACCGATGGTGATCATCGCAGGTCAGGTGCCTAGCAGTCTGATCGGTGAAGATGCTTTCCAAGAAACCGATATGATTGGTGTGTCACGCCCAATCGTGAAGCATAGCTTTCAAGTGCGCCATGCTAGCGAAATTCCAATGATTGTCAAAAAAGCCTTTTATATTGCCCAGTCTGGACGTCCAGGTCCTGTTGTCATCGATGTGCCAAAAGACATGACTGCGCCTAGCGAAAAATTTGCTTATGAATATCCAAAAGAGGTATTTATACGCTCATATCAGCCGTCATTAAAAGGTCATAGTGGTCAAATCAAAAAGGCGGTTGAAACCTTACTTGCGGCTAAGCGCCCGATTATCTACTCTGGTGGCGGTGTAGTTTTAGGTAATGCCTATAAAGAGTTAACGGCGCTTGCCCATCGTTTAAACCTACCAGTCACCAATACCTTAATGGGTTTGGGTGCTTTCCCTGGCTCTGATGAGCAGTTCTTGGGTATGCTTGGTATGCATGGCACTTATGAAGCCAATATGACCATGCATCATTCTGACGTTATATTGGCAGTTGGGGCACGCTTTGATGATCGCGTGACCAATAACGTCAAAAAATTCTGTCCAAATGCGACTATTATTCATATTGATATTGACCCAACGTCTATCTCAAAAACGATCTTTGCTCATATTCCTATCGTTGGCGATGTGAAATCAGTGCTTACTGACATGATAGACATTATTGGCGAAGATAAAGAGTTAGACCAACCCGCGTTATTGGATTGGTGGTCACAGATTAATGAGTGGCGCAAGCGTCATGGTTTGCGCTATGACACCAGTACCGATAATGGTATTAAGCCACAAGCGGTCGTTCAAGCTTTAGATAAAGTGACTAATAGTAATGCGATTATCACGAGTGACGTTGGTCAACATCAGATGTTTGCCGCGCTTTACTATACCTATAATGAGCCACGTCAATGGCTGAACTCAGGTGGTCTTGGTACTATGGGCGTTGGCTTGCCGTATGCGATGGCAGCCAAACTTGCTAATCCTGAGCGTGATGTGGTTTGTATTACCGGCGAAGGCTCTATTCAGATGAATATCCAAGAGCTGTCTACCTGTTTGCAGTATGATTTGCCAGTTAAAATCCTAAACTTGAATAATGCACAGTTGGGTATGGTAAAACAGTGGCAAGACATGCTATATGAAGGTCGTCACGCACACTCTTACATGAATTCTTTACCAGACTTTGTCAAGCTTGCTGAAAGCTATGGTCACGTCGGTATCAAGATTACTGACCCTGCGACCATGGAAGCACAATTGGCTGAAGCCATGGCAATAAAAGACAGGTTGGTATTTATCGATGTTTACGTCGATCGTAATGAGCATGTATATCCGATGCAAATTGCTGGGCAAACGATGCGTGATATGTGGTTAACAAAAGGGGAGCGTACCTAATGCAACAACAACATCTGATTTCGGTATTGATGGAAAACGAAGCGGGTTCGTTGTCGCGTTTAGTCGGCTTGTTCTCACAACGTGGCTACAATATCGAAACACTAAACGTCGCGCCTACTGATGATCCAAGTATTTCACGTCTGACAGTAACGACAATCACGTCACCTGAAAAAATAGAACAAATCACCAAGCAATTGCATAAATTGATCGAAGTGGTTAAAGTGCTTAATCTCTCAGATACCGTACACGTCGAACGTGAGTTGATGCTAATCAAAGTACGCGCGACGGGTGGTGTACGTGAAGAGATCAAACGCAGTGCCGATATTTTTCGTGCACAGATCGTTGACGTCAATGCCAACTTATATACGATTCAAATCGTCGGCGATAAAGCTAAGCTCGATGGTTTTATTGATGTTATTGGTCGCGAACGTATCATGGAAGTAGTGCGTTCAGGCGTCATTGGTATTGCTCGTGGTGACAAAACGCTAAGCCTATAATCAGCGTTTATGATCTTCAAAATACAGTATTTCAAACTTATTTATTCAACATCAACATAGCGCTTATCTCACCAATCACTTCGATAAGGTGACTATAATTTAAGTGTTTATTTATCCATGGTACGCCATGATTTAGGAAAAGGACTCTGTTTATGAACGTTTATTATGATAAAGATTGTGATCTATCAATCGTCCAAGGTAAAAAAGTTGCCATTATTGGTTATGGTTCACAAGGTCATGCGCACGCGCTTAACCTACAAGATTCAAACGTCGATGTGACCGTTGGTCTACGTGCAGACTCAGGCTCATGGAAGAAAGCAGAAAATGCTGGCTTAAAAGTTGCTGAAGTAGAAGAAGCAGTAAAAGCTGCTGACATCATCATGATTTTGACGCCTGATGAATTCCAAAAAGAGCTTTATAACGATGTGATCGAGCCAAATATCAAGCAGGGCGCGACACTGGCCTTTGCTCATGGTTTTGCGATTCATTATAACCAAGTTATACCACGTAGCGATCTTGACGTCATCATGGTGGCACCAAAAGCACCAGGTCATACCGTTCGTTCAGAATTCGCCAAAGGCGGTGGTATCCCAGATCTTATCGCTATCTATCAAGATGCGTCAGGTCAAGCCAAGCAATTAGCACTATCTTATGCTGCTGGTGTTGGTGGTGGACGTTCAGGTATTATCGAAACGACCTTTAAAGATGAAACTGAAACTGACCTATTTGGTGAGCAAGCGGTTCTTTGTGGTGGCGCAGTAGAGCTAGTAAAAATGGGTTTTGAGACCTTAACTGAAGCGGGCTATGCACCAGAAATGGCTTACTTTGAGTGCTTACATGAGCTAAAGCTTATTGTCGACTTGATGTATGAAGGCGGTATCGCTGACATGAACTACTCAATCAGTAATAACGCTGAATATGGCGAATATGTGACTGGTCCTGAAGTGATCAATGAGCAATCACGTGAAGCCATGCGTAATGCGCTAAAACGCATTCAATCTGGCGAATATGCAAAAATGTTCATCAGTGAAGGCGCAACCAACTATCCATCAATGACTGCTCGTCGTCGTAACAATGCAGAGCATCAAATCGAAATCACGGGCGCTAAGCTACGTGGTATGATGCCTTGGATCGGCGGCAACAAAATCATCGATAAAGACAAAAACTAATTTGATATTGAGTAATTAGTAAAAAAAATAGTCTAAAAAAGCCCATGTTATCAGTGATAGCATGGGCTTTTTATTTTTAGTAGGCGATGTTTTATAAAATATTTTTATCATCGCCAGTCTGTGTTGGTTGAAAATCTGACTTCGCTGCCTAATATAGGCAAGCATTATCATATCTATTAACGGCTTACTCGGTTAAATAGGTATCTCTATTTTTATCCTTGTTATTTTTATTCTTGCAATATAAATGCCAAGGATTCTTTTATTCTATAGATTATAGGTTGTCTGTTGTGCAAATATCTTATCCTGATTGGCTAACACCGCAATTCATATACATTACTCTGAGCGCTGTCGTTGCCGTTTTGATTTGGGTCGAAGGGGAGATGCTCAAAAAAACCGGCGGCAAACTACCCAACTCTAAGTTCTTTCAAATCAGCTCAATTCTAGATACCTCATGGTTTTTCATCTCAGTAGTGATGCTATATACGATTGATTTGACACCACTAGCCGTTGCTGTACCAGCGGCTTACGGTCTTTATACGACCTTTGGCTGGATCTATGGCGCACGTTTATTGAAGCGTAAAGGCATTCCTGACTCTCCGAAAGACTTGGTCATACCTGCTAAATATATCGCTTATAGTCAGTCATTTTCGCTGATATTTTTTGCGCTATGTTTATTGGTATTGAGCTCACCGTGGTTGCCGATTGCTGTATAGTTTGCTTTTAATAAAGTAGCAAATATAATTCCTATCACTGGGATTTGTCGAAAGCGATATCTAAGTCCATAGTAAATCTCGAAAGGTAAATGGTAAAAAAACATTCTATATCAAAGTATTAAGTCTCAATTAATTAATAGTAATAATTATTTAAAATTGACTTAAATGGGTTACAAAAATCATCAATTTAAGCTGTTGCGCTTAAAAAAAGCTGTTATAATCAGCTTGTACTCAAAGGATTTCGGGTAAAAATATTAAGATCTCTATTAGAGGTTTCAATGATTTCATCCACGCATTCTGCAAGAAAAACTTAGGTATATATCAATTAATCGGTGATGACACACGTCTCGCCAACAGTTAAAGAGTTAGGAAAATTTATGTCAGATAAAGTTGAAGGCACTGTAAAGTGGTTTAATGAAGCTAAAGGTTTTGGTTTTATCGCGCAAGACAACGGCGGACAAGACGTATTCGCTCACTACAGCGCTATCCAAGGCGGTGGTTTCAAAACTCTAGCCGAAGGCCAAAAAGTGTCTTTCATCTTAGGTGATGGCAAGAAAGGCCCACAAGCTGAGCAAATCGAAGCTATCTAATCTCATTTGACATTGAGTAAGCTGTTCTTCAGCGCGCTTAATGACAGTAAGATTATCAATATGCATTGATGCCTTTGTTTGTTAAAACAATAAAAATACTGTTTAGACTTTAAAAAAGAGCAACCTCTGATCAGGTTGCTTTTTTTATGATCTTTTTTTGATTTAATTCTTATAATAACGAGACGGTATTGGTTTATATCAACGGTTATAAATAACTTAGATAGCTTGTAGAAATCAGAAAATAATAAGAATAACAATAAGAAAATGGTGTGACTAGGCGCTTATAAACTGTTTATTGTAGAATGGTGACAAATTTATGACGCATTATTCACGGCGTTGTCTTGACCTTAGGGCTGAGCTCACGCAAGATACATAGGTCTGATAATAACGGTTGGCTTAGCTTTGGCAGATTTTATAGATAAAGAGTGTGATGCCAGTATATTGTTTATGGTCTGATATTTTTTATTACATTATAGATGCTGACGCAGCAATCAACCTTGAGTACTATTTCGAACGACGATTTTAAAGAAATGAACCTTTGGTTCTTAACTGGCAATTTTAATTCATAACATTAATAAACGAGGAACGTATGAAAGCATTAGTAGCGGTCAAGCGTGTCATTGATTACAACGTAAAAGTTCGTGTAAAAGCTGATAATTCTGGCGTAGATTTATCTAACACTAAAATGTCAATCAACCCTTTTGATGAAATTGCAGTAGAAGAAGCGGTTCGTCTTAAAGAAGCGGGTGTGATTGATGAAATCATCGTTGCCTCAATTGGTCCAAAAGAGTCACAAGAGCAGATTCGTGCCGCTTTAGCACTGGGTGCTGATCGTGGCATCTTGGTAGTAACTGATGCAAAACCTTATCCTCTACAAATCGCTAAAATCCTGAAAAATATCGCTGAATCTGAAGCTACCGATATTATTCTATTAGGTAAACAAGCGATTGATGATGATAATAACCAAACGGGTCAAATGCTAGCGGCATTGATGGGTATTGGTCAGGGTACATTTGCATCAGAAGTAAAGGTTGAAGGCGATAAAGTTAATGTAACGCGTGAAATCGATGGTGGTTTGCAAACGGTTGCGCTTGATTTGCCAGCGGTTATTACCACTGATTTACGTTTGAATGAGCCACGTTATGCAAAATTGCCTAACATCATGAAAGCGAAGAAAAAGCAGCTTGATGAAAAAACACCTGCTGATTTTGGTGTTGATATGGCATCTAAGCAAGAAATTATTAAAGTTGTACCACCTGCTGAGCGTAAAGCTGGTATCAAAGTGGGTTCAGTTGATGAGTTGGTCGATAAGCTAAGAAACGAAGCGAAAGTCATTTAATACTTTGCTAGTGCCTATCTACTGCAAAGCCATGACGTCCTAAATAAGTTTTATTGAACTTGGACATAATAGGGCTTTGTGTACCAACAACCTCATGAATAGATGATACGAATAAATAAAGGACAAAAACAATGGCAATTTTGGTATATGCAGAACACGACAATGCCAGTCTAAAAAAGGCAACTTTGAATACGATCGCTGCTGCTCAGCAAATTGGCGGTGATATTCATGTATTGATAGCTGGTAGTGGTGCGCAAGCAGCAGCTGATGAAGCGGCAAAAGCAGCAGGCGTCAGCAAAGTATTGTTAGCAGACAACGCAGCTTATGAGCATCAATTGGCGGGTAACTTAGCGCTGTTGGTCGCTGATATTGCTGGTGAGTACAGTCATATTCTTGCACCTGCTACAACAACTGGTAAAAATTTCTTACCACGCGTTGCCGCATTACTTGATGTGAGCATGTTATCAGAAATCTCTGCTGTGGTAGATGCACAAACGTTTGAGCGTCCTATCTATGCTGGTAACGCGACAGCAACGGTTAAAACGACAGAAGATAAAGTGGTATTAACCGTACGTACTACTGCTTTTGATCCAGTAGCAAGTGAAGGTGGTTCAGCCAGTGTTGAAACTCTTGACAATGTGCAAGAGCTTGGTAAATCAAGCTTTGTTAACGAAGAGATGGCTAAATCTGATCGTCCTGAATTGACGTCAGCCAGCATCGTAGTTTCTGGTGGTCGTGCCCTAGCAAATGGTGAAAACTTCACTAAATATATCGAGCCATTGGCTGATAAACTTGGCGCTGCTGTTGGTGCATCACGTGCCGCTGTCGACGCAGGCTATGTACCAAACGATATGCAGGTTGGTCAAACGGGTAAAATCGTTGCACCAGACTTATATATCGCAGCTGGTATTTCAGGCGCTATTCAGCATTTAGCGGGTATGAAAGATTCTAAAGTCATCGTTGCTATCAACAATGACCCAGAATCACCTATCGCTAGCGTTGCCGATTACTTCTTAGAAGCTGATTTATTTGCAGCTTTACCTGAACTGACCAGTAAAATCTAAGTACTTGTTAGTGAAAGTTGAATATAAAAAAACCCGCTATCATTGATTGCGGGTTTTTTTATATTCAACTTAAAAATCGTCTTGCTGATTCAGTTAAATGATATTAGCTATAACTTCTTTGACGTAATGTCTCATACAAACACAGTGAGCCTGCAATCGCAACATTGAGGCTTTCTTGCCCATTGGGCTGTGGTAGAGCAATAGGGGTTGCGCACTGCATCAGCTCGTCACAAACCCCTTGACCTTCATGTCCCATAATCCAAGCGATTGGTTTTTTTAAATCATGCTGATAGATGACGGTATCAGTGTGCGAGCTGGTGGCAAATAGAGGGGTTTGCACATGGTCTAAAACCTCTTGTACACTCAATCCCTCATATATATTTAGGGCAAACTGGGCACCCATTCCTGCCCGTAATGTTTTTGGTGACCAAGCTTGCGCAGTAGCGCTGGTGCAAAGTATGTTTTTGATTCCAACAGCTGCTGCGGTACGCAGTAATGTGCCGACATTACCACTATCTTGAACGTCATTGAGAATCAAGCAGTCATCATGAATCATAGATAGACTAGGGGTTGGCATCTTAATCACTGCCATAATATCAATCCCAGTACCTAAGCTACGAATACTTTCATAAAGCGCATCCGACAAGGTTAAGATAGGCGTATAAGTGGGCAAGCGAGTGAGAACTTGCTGCACCTCAGGATGGTGGTGTGCAGACTCTGCTAGCAATATTTGCACAAATGGATAATCACTACGAAGGGCAGCATCAATAAGATGAATACCTTCAATGACAGTTTGTCCATGTTTGTTACGTTGGCGAGCTTGCGTCAATAACGCCTTTACTAGCTTGACCGTTGTATTCTTATCTGAAGTAATAAGCTCGGTGGGATTTGCTACCATAATAGATCGCTTAGAGAAAAAGTATAAAATATAGAAAGCGCCTATAAAATGATGATTGATATGGCTTTATAGGTGCTGTCAAAATGTGCTTGATTAGCTTACTTATCACTGTAGTTTAAATGCAACTCTTTAATATAGTCGACTTCATTTTTACTGCCAAGTACTACAGGCACGCGTTGATGAATGTCAAGCGGCTCTATATCTAAAATGCGATTGACTGCATCCGTTGCCCCGCCGCTAGCACGTTCAATTAATAAACTCATGGGATTGGCTTCATACATGAGACGTAATTTGCCTGCTTTATTGGCGTATTTGGTATCAAATGGATATGTGAATAAACCACCGCGGCATAGAATGCGATGAACATCACCAACCATAGCGGCAACCCAGCGCGTATTAAAATCGCGACCACGTACGCCTGTCTCGCCAGCGATAAGCTCATCGATATATTGCTGCATTGGCGCGCGCCAATAACGGTAGTTTGAGGCATTGATAGCATATTCGCTAGTATCGGCATCGATTGTGACATTTTCTTCTATTAATACATAGTCATTGGTATCTGGATCTAGGCTAAACATGACTACATTATCTGTGATGGTCAGCGCAAGAACGGTAGAGGTGCCATATAGTAAGTAACCGGCTGCTAACTGCTGATTACCCGCTTGTAAAAAGTCGCTATTTTTACTAACTTGACCTTGACGCTGGTACGGTAAAATCGAGAATATGGTGCCGACAGCCATATTGATGTCGATATTAGACGAGCCATCGAGTGGGTCAAACAATACCAATAAACTGCCATCAACATTGGCAGGAGTAGCGTCATCAAGCTCTTCTGAAGCAACACCAGCACAATGGCTGTTTTGTGCCAATGCATCTAACAATAAATCGTTGGCCAATACATCTAACTTCTTCTGGTCTTCACCTTGCACATTTTGATTACCCGCTTCACCAAGGATGTCTGCCAAAGCGCCTTTTCTTAAGAGCTGTGAGATGGTCTTGCCGACGTCAGTAACGGTAGTGATAACGTCATTGAGGGCAGGAGTGGTGGCTTTAGTGTTCAAATACTGTGCTAAGGTTGTCATAGTGTTTCCTAATGAATAATTCTGATAAAGAGTGGTACAAGCTAAGTATGGAATGCGTGTTTAAGAATTGATTACGTTATATTGATATGAGAGATATTGTTAAATACTGACTAAGGCGTCTTTGTCCTGACCTGAAAATCAGCTACACTAACACTATTATTATTCAATTATGGTTTAAGAGGCTGTCTTTTGATACGGTTGCCAAATGATGTGCTGCTATTCTCTAAAATGAGAGCCACATCTATTTTAATATTGCTTATATCATTGCGGTAAATTGTAGCAAATAAGCAGCAAAATGTCCTTGTCTGTATGCATGTCTGCCGTATTATCGAGCCAAAACCGTTAAAAAAACGAATGATAACTTATTATAAAATCATACAAACCCTTAATGAAGACGTGTCCTTATGTCAAATTCTATCGATAGCCAATCACTACCTACCGTCTCGCCGACAGACTACGCAAGATTTGATCCTGATACGATTCATGAAAAACTTGATGCGTCATTGAGTCGTCCGCAGCTCAATACTGATGGTAGTATTCGTCATTTTTTAGGTATCGAAGGTCTTAATAAAGCCCAGCTGCAGGCGATTATCGCTAAAGCTGAGTCATTTTTTGATGATAAGGGACAGCTAATTAACCGTCCTGAGCTTGAAGGCTATACGGTGATGAATCTATTTTTTGAGCCATCGACGCGCACACGTACCACGTTTGAAGTAGCAGAAAAACGTTTAGGTGCCAATGTATTAAATATCGATATCGAACGCTCTAGCACCAAAAAAGGCGAAAGCTTACGCGATACGTTATGGAATCTGCAAGCGATGACGGCAGATATCTTTGTGGTACGTCATTCAGCATCAGGTGCGGCACATTTTATGGCGACTGAAGTGACGCCAGATATTGCCATTATCAATGGTGGTGATGGCTGGCATGCGCATCCAACGCAAGGCATGCTTGATATGCTGACTATTCACCGTGAGGCGCCGCGTCCTTTTGAAGAACTGTCGGTTGCAATCGTTGGCGATATCAAACACTCGCGAGTAGCACGCTCTGACATCAGTGCGCTACAAACATTGGGTGTAAAAGACATTCGCGTCTGCGCACCTCGTACGTTATTACCAAAAGGGATTGAGCGTTTTGGTGTGCAAGTATATGAGAGTATGAATGAATGCGTGACAGACTGTGATGTCATTATGGGCTTGAGAATTCAAAATGAGCGTATCGGCTCACCGCTACTCGCCTCATCGAGTGAATACTATAAGCACTATGGTATTACTCCTGAGCGCGTGGCACTGGCTAAGCCTGATGCTCTAGTTATGCACCCAGGACCGATGAACCGCGGTGTTGAGATTGCCTCAAGCGTTGCCGATGGTGCGCAATCTGTGATTTTAAAACAGGTTAATAACGGCATTGCTATTCGTATGGCGGTATTGTCGCTTGCGATGGAAGGTCAGCGTGCGCATCAAGCGGCTGGTCATTAATATTTAGCTCGCCTGTTTTATTCTTATTTATTCCATTTTATTGATACGGTAATAACGCTCATGGTTCACATTACGAATTCAGATGTTCATATGCACGACTTACTTCCAAAAGTATTTAAAGAATCACTGTCACAAATCGCCACTGCTCAGTTAGCAAAGCTGACGAGCGAGCGCGAGACATGGATATTACCACCGCTGGTGGATTTGTGCGCCCGCTTACGTGAGCCGGGTCAACAGCAGCATGGTACATTAGAGTCAGAAGGGCGTGCGGCCCGTGCCAATGGTTTTTTGCATGTGGTGATTCCACCTGATACCAACCCTATTTTAGAGAACGGTTCATTGTTAAAAGGCTTACGTGAGCGTGCGCTCGATGATGGCGGCATCTATTTGCATATTTTGGGCGCGTTGACTGCTGGCTTAGAAGGTGAACGTCCGTCTAATATTGCAGGACTTAAAAAAGGCGGCTGTATTGCCGTCTCCAATGCTCGCAGACCCTTTCAAAACGATTTAGTGCTCTTACGTACACTTGAGTATGCGGCGACGTTTGGCATGAAGGTATTCTTTTATCCTGATGAGCCTAGTCTATCTGGTGATGGCGTTGCACATGAAGGCTATATCGCTTCTTATCATGGTCTGCAGGGTATTCCTTGGATTGCAGAAACCGTCGCTTTATCAACGCAGTTACTTATGGTGGAAGAAACGGGTATAGCTGCTCACTTTAGCCAATTATCTTGTAAGTCGTCAATTGAGCTGATGCGCTGGGCGAAAGATAAAGGTTTACCAGTTACTTGTGATGTGGCAATGCATCAGTTGTATTTAACCGATGATAATCTGGAAGGCTTTAATGCTCAAGCATATGTATTACCCCCTTTGCGTAGTAATACTGATCAGCAAGCGATTCGCCGTGGTCTAAAAGATGGCACAATTGATGCAATTTGTAGTCATCATGAGCCGTTAAACAGTACCGCGAAAAAAGCCCCATTTGCGGAAAGTACGCCCGGTATCTCAAATTTTGATACCTTTATGGCGCTGGCGTGCCAGCTGGTAAAAGATGAGGTGTTAACACTTGAGCAGCTAGTCGATAAAATCTGCTTAAATCCTGCGAAAATTGCGGGTATCAGCGAGCAATATGAGACTATCGGTGGCGCAGTACTGATCGATCCCAATCTTGAATGGCAGGTGACTAGCGAATCCATGTTATCAAACGGCAAAAATACGCCATTCTTTAACCAAACACTGCAAGGGCGCGTTGTGGAGACTTTCTTTGGCTAATTTGCCTAGGCAGGATGATAGTCTAGAGTCTTCGTCAGAAGGCAATTCATCAAAAGATAACCATCCGTCTTTAGACCCACGACAAAATGAGCCTCGCACGACGTCAAGCGAATCTATCAAAGCAGTAGCAATCTATGAAGTCGTAAAAGGTATTGGCGCACTACTAGGTGCATTGGCTTTATGGTCGTGGCATACCGACCTTGAGCATTGGCTCATTACGGCGACGGCTTCTTGGCAACAAGTATTTGGTCAGTTATTAGCGCCGCAAGTTGACAGTGCGGTACGTATTGCACAGATGGCAAGCAAAAACTGGTCGATATTCTTATTATTGATTTTTGCTTATGCCAGTTTGCGTTTTGTCGAGGCATATGGCTTATGGCAAGATAAAACATGGGCTTACTGGTTTGGGGTACTGGGTTATGGAATATTTATTCCTATTGAACTCTACTATCTGATTGTGAGCCCGTTTGATTGGTTCAAACTTGCCATATTGGTGTCGAATATTATTATTGTGATTGTGGTTTATCGTAATATGAAACGAAAGGGTTTAATCTAATCAGGTTTCCTTAGGTTCAAATGACAATTTAGAAAGCCAGTTTAAGATATTTATCTTAAACTGGCTTTTTTATAAATAATGTAATCTAAGATTTATATATTGGCTGTTTTTTCATCAGTACGAATGCTTTTAGCGACCTTGCCTACACTTAACCCTTGTACCAGTATAGAAAATATAACCACTGCATAAGTTAGGGCCAAGAGTATATCGCGTTCAGATCCTGTTGGGAGTTGCAATACTAAAGCAACTGAAATACCACCTCGTAGTCCACCCCATGTTAGCACCTTCCAAGCCCCTGCTGGCAAGTCAAGTTGTCGATGAAAGGTTTTGGTGGTCATGCCGACCACAATAAATCGAGCAAGTAAGGCAATCACAATCGTTAAGGCGCCAGCGATAAATAAATTGGCTGAATAAGCAATCATCACCACTTCAAGACCGATTAATACAAATAAAATTGCGTTCAAAATCTCATCGATCAATTCCCAAAACAAATCAACATAATGGCGCGTTTTATCACTCATCGCTAGTGCTCGTCCACGATTACCAAGCATCAGCCCCATCATTACCATTGCTAGTGGTCCCGATAAATGCCAATGACTGGCCAGCGCATAGCCGCCTATGACACCGGCAAGGGTCAGTAGAACCTCTTCTTGATAGCTATCGATGCTTTTGAGCATGTAATATAAAATCGCGCCAAGTACTAAGCCAAAAATAATACCGCCACCAGCCTCGACTGCCAAGGTATGCACCACATAATTGGCGGTTGGGATATCACCGCTCGATAAAATACCGAGCAGCAGTACAAAAATGACGACGCCGATACCATCGTTAAATAGCGATTCGCCCGCGATGACCGTCTCTATGCTTTTTGGGGCACCAGCAGAGGCTAAAATACCCATCACTGCAATAGGGTCGGTTGGAGATATCAAAGCGCCAAATAGTAAGCACCATAAAAAAGACAGCTCGAAACCAAACAGCGGCAACATTAGATATAGAGCACCTGCAATCAGCAGCGCTGATACTAAAGTACCTATGAAAGCTAGAATACCAATAGGCAGCTTATAACGTTTTAGATCACCAATATTGACGTGCAAAGCGGCAGCAAATAAAAGCATAGAAAGCATGCCATCAAGTAAGACTTCAGTGAAATCAAGCTGACCTAATAAACTGACTTCATAATCAATAAGCTGATCAAACCCTAAAAATCCTAAAAATATCGCCCCGATCGACAATAATATCGAGATAACCATTACACCGATAGTTGTGGGTAGGCCAATAAATCGATGGTTAACGTAAGTTAATAGGGCAGTGATAGATAAAAATATCGCGCTAATTTCGAGTATGGTCAGGCTGCTCGTAGGGTCCATAAAAAAGTCTCAAGTGGGTAATAAGAGGTGTCAACTATACTCTGCCTTGTTTCGATTGGGCTTGTAGTGCCTGACGAATATGGGCATCAAAATCACTGACATAATGAAAATAGTGATGCTGGGCGTTTTCACTCATAATAAATTTCTCTGCTTGTTGGCACATTGCGGTCAAATCATCAGCGAGTTGATGGTAATTTAAATTATCCGCGCCGGCACGCTCAATCAATTTTATCTCATGTATGAGCGTTTGCTGCTGCGCCTCATTAACCCTAGCATAATTCAAGTCAATCATTGCTTGACATAGCGCCTTTAATACCATCAAATCTGCTGCCGCATAACGCCGTATCTCACCAAGTGAGCTATCAATAAAATCTGATATTTTAGGGATACGTGTAACAACGGCAAGGATGGCTGACGGCTGATGGCTGATAGTATCTGGTGTATCTGTCTCATCTAACGGTTTATAAAAATGATACGGCGTCGGCGGTTGACAGCGCATCATAATGCTCAGACAGCTGGTCAGCGATTGAACACAGTTAACCGCTGTTTTTGGGTCATTGATACCTGGTGACAATGCGCGGACAGCAATTTCAGTCATTTGCCCTAAGCTATAGGCAATATCATTAGATTGCGTCAAGCGCTGTTCAAGGCGTATACAACCAGCAAAACGTTGCCAAAACAGCCCATCAGGCGAACGTGGCACAAGCGCCAAATGAGGCGTTTTTGTTTTTTGTAGGTTAGTTGGATGGTCCGCCGGACGCTGATAAAAATAGCCAATCACATTTTTGTCGGTGACAAAGTGACCGAGACTGCTATTTATTTCTACCACACCGCCATAATCTTGCGATAGGGTAATGAGCGATTCAAAATAAATCTGCTGCAAATAGCCAGAGTACGGTGGATAAATAGGCGTCGCAGACCAGTGATGAAATTGTTCGATATCATGATGCTCGATATTACGTTGGTGCTCGATATCGCAGCGGTCGCTGTACCAATAATGAATGTTTTTAATTGCCTCATTGCTGGCACCTTCAATCACATGCGATGCCTGAATGGCATGTACCATATGCTGTACAAAATAGACCAGTAGAAGGGCACAAATAATCGCCATAATAATGGCAAAAGTCACCGACAATTGCGGCACACCAAAACCAACATCGTATTTATGAATGGCTTTTAACACTAGCAAACTATAGCTAAACGTACCGATGAACGCGCCCAAAACGAACTGATTGGGCGTATCAGTCAAAAAATTACGGAGTAATCTAGGACCAAATTGTGAAGATGCCATTGATAATACAGCAATGGTAATCGAGAAAGTCGTGCCTGCCACGCCAAGTACTGCACCGGCAATGGTGGTCATAATAGCGCGCGCGGCGTCATCATCGCCAGTGAAGGCAAAGGTAATCTCTCTGACCATGTCGCGATCAAAATGCTCATCGATCGTTACAAGGATAGGAGCGAGCAAGATGCCTACCAGCACACAGGCAGTCGGTATAAACCAGTAAGAGCCAATCAGCTGTTGCCACAAATTCGTTAGGCGATCGGGTAAATTGGTAAGCGTTTTTAGCGACCATAACTGAAAAAACTGCCGCAGTCTTTTGAGACTTGACGTTGATAGACGCTTAAATAAGTTGTCTTCAGCATGTTTAGTCAACGTGAGGAGCTCCAAAAATGATCGTAGTATTTCTTTTGTTGCCAGCAGTTCTATAGAATCAGACTGCTGACAACAAAAGCTCTTAAAAACAAATTACCTGATTCACTGCAAATAATCCATTAAAAACAGGATAAAAAAATAAGCTCCATTTGGAACTTTTTTTTATAGAGAGGTCTTATTATTTAGACTCTCAAATCGATCTTGGGTTATCGGCTTCAGTAATAATATCGCGTTTAGCATTAGAAAAATTAGCGTTTATTTGATTTTTATCGTCAATGCTGTCTTGTGGAATAAGAATTTCACGATTGTGCTCGTCACGCTCTATGTCGCTATCCTTATCATAAGCGACTGGTTCAAACTTCGGCATGTCATCCTTACTATCTAAAGGCTCTTGTAATAAATGACTGGAGGTAGCTGCGCTAGATTTCCTAAAAAACTCATTTTTCTCTTTTTGAAACTTTTCGTTTTTATGGTTAGTGGATTTGTCATCAGAGGTTTTCTTACGTGGTTCACTATGGGCAAAAATAGCACCGAGCGGCACATTCAATTGTGCTTTGGCATAGGCTTCGGTATTTTCAAAGCGATTAATCAATAAGCTAAGCCAAGGTTTTTGGTCTTCTAGGCTCATCTCATCAAGTTCATCTTTGATAGGCAATGGATAAGGCAGGGTACGATAAAAATCCCACAAGGTCATTTTGCTCAAATCTCTTTTGAGTACATAGTGCTCATCTTCTGTCATGGTAATCAAGTTGCTGTCTTGCAGATAATTGATATAGGTATACCATTTTGGCAGCTCTTTACGTCCGAGGACATTGCGTAGCGCTTGTTCGCTCACCGCTTCGCCTTTTAAGTGATGGGTATAAACGAGATTTAACATATCAAGCAAGCTTAAAAATGGATGGCGCGGATAAACCTCTTTTGTCTCAAATATCGTTAGGGTATAGCTGATCTCAACCCCTAATAAAATCAGATTCCATGACAGATATATCCATAATAAGAAAATCGGCAGCGCAGCAAATGCGCCATAGATCGCTTCATAACTGGTAAAGTTCGCCATCACTGTACCAAATAGATGTTTCATCAGCTCAAAGACAATCGCTACAAAGACACCTGCAATCGCAGCATTTTTTGCTGGTACTCGCGCTTTTGGAATAAACCAATACATACTGATAAAACCAGCGATCGTAACTGCAATGGATACTATCTGTACCCAAAACGACCAATCAATACCATAGCCGCCAATTTGTCTATTTAACAAACTCAGGCTTTGTACAGCACTTGAGGCGATGAATGCCGTACCCAATACCAAGGGTCCTAACGTGACGATGGTCCAATAGCGCAGCATACTTCTCATGCCGCCAGAACGATCTTCTACGCGCCATATTTGGTTGAAAGCGCGCTCAATGGTGGTCAAAGTCATGATGGTAGTAAAAAGTAAGAACATCGCTCCAATGATGGTGAGGTTTGATGATTTTTCAGCGAAGTTATTGATATATTTACTGACTTGCAAGCTCGATTGTGGCAGCAAGTTGCTATAAATGACTTCATAAATCTGCGCTCTAACTGAAGCAAGTGCTGGCACTGAAGACAAAATCATCAGCAGTACGGTTAAGATAGGCACAATCGACAACAAAGTCGTATAGGTTAATGATGCAGCTTTTTGCTGACAATTATCCTCAAAAAAGTGCCGCGTCAAAAAACGTAAGAACTGAAACCAACGTTGGTGTAAAAAAGGTATTTTTTTTAATAGATTTTCCATAACGACCATCTAGCAAGGATAATAGAGTGCGGATAGTGTAGCAAACATGGTCTGTCTGAATCTGCGCGTTAATTGTGTCAATATGCATTAGATTGTATTGAGTAGTTAAGTAAAGTACTGCAGATGATTTGCTTGGCTGCTAGGTTAAGTATGCTGCCAAGTAGCAGGGTTTGTTTGCATGTCAGTGAATGACTCGGGCATAATGGGCAGTATCTATATTACTGTTAACGATTTTATAAGGAAGTTTTGCTAATGAGTCAGACCGCCCCTTATGTTTTGGTACTCTATTATTCAAATTATGGTACGACTAAGACATTAGCCTATGCTATCGCTCAGGGTATCGAAGAGGCGGGCATGACCGTGCGCATCCGTACGGTACCGACAGTCGCGCCTGAAACCACGGTAAGCAAGCCTGCGATTCCTGATGAAGGTGATTTATATTGCACGATGGAAGATCTAAAAAATTGCAGCGGTCTGGCACTTGGTAGCCCAACCCATTTTGGTAATATGGCCGCGCCCATGAAGTATTTTTGGGACAATACCGTCACCATTTGGCTGGCAGGCAATCTACAGAACAAGCCAGCGTCAGTATTTACGGCGACAGGCTCTATGCATGGCGGTCAAGAGACGACCTTGCTGACGATGATGTTACCACTGTTGCATCATGGTATGATGATTGTGGGCGTCCCTTATGCTGAACCTGCTTTAAACCGTACCACGCGTGGCGGTTCACCCTATGGTGCAAGTCATGTGAGCGGCGCATCCCATGATCAGGCTGTCTCTGCTGATGAGCGCGAGCTTGGCATCGCTCAAGGGCGTCGCTTGGCGATCACGGCATCTGCATTAGCGCAAGCTAACTGGAGCCGTTAATGCGCTTATCTATTACTGTTTGGCATGAACAATTAGGAAATATATACCTCTAATGGCTACTAACCTTTCTCATGACGACAGTCAACAGCAAATATCCGAAACAAGCAGTCAATCAACTCAGCTGTTAAAACCGATTATGCCTGTTCGTCAGCGCCTAATGGTGACATGGCTGGTTTGGTTAACCTTTCGATTGCTTGCTTTGCCTCTTTTGATCAATATCTTTAATCCTAGTCATCCTGATATTATCGGCGGTATTGCATGGCAAGCGCTATGGTTAGTACCAGCATTTGTCTTAACACCATCGATACTACGCGGGCGCTCGCCTTATGCGCTATTAATAGACAGCATGTTTACTTTGGTATATTTAGGGGCAAGTGGGGTTGTATTGTTCACACGTGCTTATGGCAGTAGTTGGGCAGAAATCGCTGTTTATTTCATTGATTTCGTCCTGCTATTTGCGATTAATATCTGGCTGTTTATCTTATTAAAGCGCCTACCTTCGATGAATAATGTGGTTAAACAGCCACGCTCATAAGTCATTGATATCTATTCCAATGCTATTTTTCCGTAGTGCTTAATAAAAAATTTACATTAAAAAAGCGGCACGCTATTTAGCATGCTGCTTTTTTAATGTTTTAAGCTGTAGATTTGAGGCTATTAGTTCACTTTAGACAACTCTAAATCCATCTTCTTACCATCATTAATCTGGCTTACTCTTACCGGTAAGTAATCTAAGCTTGGTGCCAACCAAAAACTGGTCGAACGGCTATTGTCATCATGGATACGGTCGACACGCACCGTATCAAAGGTACCAGCAGGGACCGTTATCTTGGTATTACCAGATTTTTTAAACGGCGTTTTTTCGATTTTGTCATGTTTTGCCATGTAGTAATTGCCAGAGAATTTACCATTTAACAAGTCTTGGCGAATTTGCACTTCAAGGCTCAAATCATCAAATGCTTGCTGCGCCATATTTAACGTGGTCGATTTGCCTCTATAATTACTCACGACTTTTTTACTACGGGGATTAAAATCGAGTTTATGCGTACGACCGATACCCAGTAGTTTATAAGTGGTACTGGCTTGTGTTGGAACAACCGCATTACCGTTGATAGTAAAGGTACTATGTTGCGCAGCACTTGCGATACCGGCAACCCGTGCATCGACATTATATTTCCATGTGTTGCCTGACTTATCTAAAGCACGAGTGGCAGTACCTTTATACTTGTCTTCAATCGTAAACGTATAGTCGGCGCTCGACGGTTGAATGTCTTTTGCACTGGCAATCGTTGGTGCAGCCATACTTAAAGCGCTGATAGTCGCTATGCTCGCTCCAGTAGTCAACGCAGTTAAGAATTTAACCTTACCGTTATTCTTGTCATTATAGTCGGTTATGGATGGTTTTTTATTGGTAAATGAAAAACTCATGAACAGTCCTTAATAGATTGATATCAAATAACTTATTTAAGTCGATTGGATCTTACTGTTAATTAATATTATATTTTCAATGCTTATAATGGTCATACTCTGTTACATTTTCAAGAGGGAGAACTTACGCTGACGTTTGGCTCTTGTAGTTGATGTTACTATCTTAAGTAATGCTTGGCCTATGAGTAACTTGCTGTAAATTTAGTAAGAATAGGCGTATAGAATACTGGTCTTTTCTACTGGATTATTACTCACTTAATGCCTTTATTGCATAATACTCCCAGAGATTTAGTATTGCTTATCGACAAACACCCCTCTAATTAAGAAATTCTTGTAAATTTTTGGTCTTTACACTTGAAGCTACCTCGCTATGCCCCCACTTTTTGAAACAAGCTCAAGGCTTATCTTAATAAAAGCGTTTTTATAAGATGGCTTTTGAAGATAGGATGTTGAGACTAACAAACCAAATATATTTTTAACTTAAATAACTAAATTATTGGAGACATATTGATGAATATTCGTCCTTTACATGATCGTATTGTTGTCCGCCGCATAGAAGAAGAAACAAAAACGGCTGGTGGTATCTTGCTTCCTGGTTCTGCTCAAGAAAAGCCTTCACAAGGTGAAGTGCTAGCAACTGGTAACGGTCAGATTCGTGACAACGGTGAAACTCGCGCGTTAGATGTAAAAGCTGGCGACAAAGTCTTGTTCGGTCAATATGCTGGTCAAACTGTCAAGGTTGACGGCGAAGAACTATTGATTATGAAAGAATCTGATGTATTGGGTGTGCTAGAAGGCTAGTCCCTTTTGAGTATTATTATACTCAGCGCATTTTGACAATATCATTGAAACATTTAATTGCATTCTCATACTTATAATAGTGGAGTAATTTAACATGGCAAAAGACGTAAAATTCGGCATTGATGCCCGTAAACAAATGATGGACGGCGTAAACGTTCTAGCAAACGCAGTACGAGTAACACTAGGCCCTAAAGGTCGTAACGTGGTTATCGATAAGTCGTTTGGCGCGCCTACCATCACTAAAGATGGTGTTTCAGTTGCTAAAGAAATCGAGCTTGAAAACAAATTTGAAAATATGGGCGCTCAATTGGTTCGTGAAGTCGCTAGCCGCACCAACGATGTTGCTGGTGATGGTACGACTACTGCGACGGTATTGGCTCAGTCAATCTTGCAAGAAGGCATGAAATCAGTGGCCGCTGGCATGAACCCAATGGATCTAAAACGCGGTATCGATAAAGCGGTACGTGCGGCTGTTGAGCAAATTCATTTGCTATCTACTCCAGCTGATGATTCAAAAGCGATTGCCCAAGTTGGTTCTATCTCTGCTAACTCAGACACCAAAATCGGTGAACTGATTGCACAAGCGATGGAAAAAGTCGGTAAGCAAGGTGTTATCACTGTTGAAGAAGGTTCAAGCTTTGAAGATACCTTGGAAGTTGTAGAAGGTATGCAGTTTGACCGTGGTTATATCAGTCCGTATTTTGCTAATAAGCAAGACAGCTTAACTGCTGAGTTTGAAAACCCATACATCTTGCTTGTTGATAAAAAAATCAGCAACATCCGTGAAATCGTGCCATTACTTGAGCAAGTCATGCAGCAAAGCAAACCATTGCTAATCATTGCTGAAGATGTAGAAAACGAAGCATTGGCTACCTTAGTTGTGAACAATATGCGTGGCGGTTTAAAAACTTGTGCAGTAAAAGCACCAGGTTTCGGCGATCGTCGTAAAGCTATGTTAGAAGATATCGCAACCTTAACTGGCGGTACGGTTATCTCTGAAGAGATTGGTCTGAGCCTTGAAACTGCGACCCTAGAGCAACTTGGTACCGCTAAGAAAGTGACTATCGGTAAAGAAAATACGGTAATCGTTGATGGCGCTGGTAACACTGCTGATATCGAAAATCGCGTTGAATCTATTAAACGTCAAGTTGAAGAATCAACGTCTGACTATGATAAAGAGAAGCTTCAAGAGCGTATGGCTAAGCTTGCTGGCGGCGTTGCCGTTATCAAAGTTGGCGCTGCGACTGAAACTGAAATGAAAGAGAAGAAAGACCGTGTTGATGATGCGCTACATGCGACTCGTGCAGCGGTTGAAGAAGGCGTTGTCCCTGGTGGTGGTGTTGCCTTAGTTCGTGCCATGAATGCATTGTCTGAGCTACGTGGTGACAACGATGACCAAAACGCGGGTATCAATATCTTACGTCGCGCGATGGAAGCCCCATTACGTCAAATCGTGACCAACTCTGGCGAAGAGGCCTCAGTTGTGGTTAACGAAGTGAAGAGCGGTAGTGGTAACTACGGTTACAACGCAGCTTCTGGCGAATACGGCGATATGCTAGAGATGGGTATCCTTGATCCAGCGAAAGTTGCTCGTTCAGCACTAGAAAACGCCGCTTCTGTAGCAGGCCTCATGCTTACTACTGAAGTCATGATTACTGATTTGCCACAAGGTGATGATGGTATGGCTGGCATGGGTGCTGGCGGTGGAATGGGCGGTATGGGTGGAATGGGCGGTATGATGTAACTCTACTTCTACTACAAAGCGATTTCTCTTTGTCAGACGTGCTCAATGTACAATAGGTATTATTTTCGCTAGTTTTCCTCGACAAATCGCTTTTTGCTAGAAGTATGACTTTGTCATAACGTACTTGTTAAACCTAGTTCAAATAAAACCCCGATAGGCTGAGCTTATCGGGGTTTTTCATGTGTATCATAAAAGCATTAAATATTACTGATTCGCCTCATCCCGTCTAAACGTCCACGTCTTATCATCAGACGCACCTTCACAATAGTAATATCCAGCCAAATCAAATTGCTTTAGCTGTTCAGCATTGGTCAGCTTATTATCTGCCGCATATTTCACCATCAATCCACGTGCTTTTTTAGCATAGAAGCTAATCACTTTATATTGACCATTCTTTTCATCTTCAAATCTTGGCGTGATAATCTCCGTATTTAAGGCTTTCTTCTTTACCGCTTTAAAGTATTCATTAGAAGCAAGGTTAACCAAAACTTTGTCATCGCTATCAGCCATGCGCTTATTAATAATCTCAGTGATTTCTTCGCCCCAAAACTCGTATAAATTATCGCCACGCTCATTTTTAAGCTTGGTACCCATTTCAAGTCGATACGGCTGAACAAAATCCAGTGGCTTTAGTACGCCATAAAGCCCGGACAAGATACCCAAATGTTCATTAACATAAATAGCAGTATCTTTATCCATGTTATACATATCAAGTCCAGTATAAACATCGCCATCGAACAAATAACCAGCTGGTTTGGCATTGTCATCCGTAAACAGTTCGTTATCACTCCAAGCCCAATCTTGATTGCGTTTAGCATTTAGCTGCGACAAATCATCAGAGATATTCATAAGCTCTTGTAAGTCAAGCGGCTCTTTCGACTTCAGTATTTTCATCAATGCTTGCGAGTGTTTAATCAACTCAGGCTGACTGTAATAGTTATCAATATTTACTGGTACAGCGTCCGTTTCGTTCAAAGATTTGGCAGGAGAGAGTAAAAAATACATAATTATTCCTTATTATAGTGAAGTGATAAACACTCCATTAATGTTTCGAGCTTTTTCATTATACGATACCTACAGGTTTAACTTGACTTACGCGTGGCTGTTTTGTACTTTTAAGCCTCATCATGGACATATATCAACTATTATAGGCGTTGTGATAACTCGTGTAAGCCAATAGCCTAAAGGCTTCAAGCTACTTAAGACTAAATAAAATTTTTTAATATAACAATAAAAGTTATGATAATGTTATAAATAGCTAACTTTTATTTTACTTGCGGGTCATCATTAGACAATGAAAGTTGGCAGACGATATATCTATAATAAAACGGCATGATGGCAAACGAGCTATCATTTATTAAATTGATAATCTTTGGTCTTAAATATTAAGCTAACCCTGACCAAAGATTTTTTTGTCCCCTGTGCTTTTTAGAGGTGCGTTAGGGTATTAAAAGTAGTCATTAGACGTAAGGAGACGGTATGAAAATTGGTGTTATTAGTGCAGAGAGCGCAAGTGAGAGTCGGGTGGCATTAACCCCAGACGCGGTAAAAAAGTTACGCAAACTTGGGTTTGAGGTTGTCATCCAGTCAGGTGCAGGTCAAGCGTCTTATTATGCGGATGAATTATATCAGGCTGCGGGTGCTGATATCGCCAATAGTAGCATTGACGTCGTCACACAGTCTCAGATTATCACTACCGTCAATGATTTGCCGACGTCAACGACTGCTAGTTTAACGTCTGGTCAAATCGTCATCGGCATGCTTGATCCCTATCGCAATACCCAACTGGATACTTATGCTGCCAAAGGGGCTACCGCCTTTGCCATGGAGCTATTGCCACGCACCTTATCACGCGCACAGAATATGGACGTCTTGTCTTCACAAGCCAACCTTGCCGGTTACAAAGCGGTTTTGCTCGCTGCCAATGAATATTCGCGTCCTTTCCCGATGTTTATGACCTCAGCTGGTACGGTTAAGCCTGCCAAAGTCGTTATTCTAGGTGTTGGGGTTGCGGGTTTACAAGCGATTGCGACAGCGAAGCGTTTAGGCGCTGTCGTTGAAGCCAGTGATTTACGTCCGACCGCTCGCGAGCAAGTGGAGTCATTAGGTGGTAAATGGCTTGATGTCCCGATGAGTGCGGAGGAGGCTGAGACAGCTAAATCTACAGGCGGCTATGCGTGGACGCCATCTGAGCAATATATCAAAGACCAAGCTGCTATTGTTGATAAAGCCTTGAGCAATGCTGACATCGTCATTACGACTGCACAGATTCCGGGTCGCCAAGCGCCGCGTTTGGTACACCAATCAACCATTGCTAAGATGAAAGCTGGTTCGGTGTTGATCGATATGGCGGCTGGCACTGGCGGAAACGTTGAAGGCAGTGTCCCTGATGAAACGATTACGACGTCAAATGGCGTGCGTATTGTCGGTGCAGCTAATATTCCCTCACAGTTAGCAGCACAATCTTCAGACTTATATGCCAATAACCTCGTTAATTTTATCACCACTCTAATTGCGCCTGCCGCTACAGATGACGCTACAGCAAACACAATGGCACTCAACTTAGACATGGAAGATGAGATTCAAGGCGCATTAGCGGTAACGCATGACAATCAAGTACGTCTTGCTAAACGCTAAGTGCTAAATTTCAGGTCTTGATACTTTCATTATCGTACATTTGCCAGACACGAAACAATTTTAGGAGGATAAGATGATTGCCACTATTTTAGCGGCAGCGCCAGCCGGTGCGGCCATGAGTAGCACGCCATTCGTAGCGATTTTTACCGTATTTGTACTGGCTATCTTTGTCGGATACTACGTTGTTTGGGGTGTAACCCCTGCACTGCATACGCCTTTAATGGCTGTAACCAATGCTTTATCAAGTATTGTTATTGTCGGTGCAATGCTACAGACCGTCACTATCGATGGTTCGATATTTACACCGACCAGTTTACTTGGGGCTTTTGCGGTATTTTTAGCCAGTATCAATATTTTTGGTGGTTTCGCCGTGACTGAGCGTATGCTGTCGATGTTTAAGCCAAAAGTAAAAAAAGCAGTAGTAACAACGGATACTGGGGGTGACGCATGAGTGACTTATCAAATATGATTGCGGCTAATGCGGACTGGTTTTATCTAGTCGGTGCCATTCTTTTTGTTCTGACGTTACGGGGTTTATCTAGCCCAAAAACGGCTATTCGTGGTAATCGATTGGGTATGGTTGCCATGGCGATTGCCGTTGTAACAACGTTCTTCCTAGCAGAAGGTCCAGTGCTTTGGTTAATCATCGGTGCGATGGTATTGGGTGCTATCGTCGGTATGTGGAAAGCAAAGACGGTCGCGATGACCCAAATGCCAGAAACCGTGGCTTTGATGCATTCGTTTGTCGGTTTGGCAGCGGTGGCGATTGCATTAGCAACGGTACTGCATACTGAACAACAGCATGGCGCGGTTGCTCGTGTTGAATTGTTTATCGGTTGTTTCATCGGTGCGATTACTTTCTCAGCATCTGTCTTTGCCTTTGGTAAATTGGCAGCTAAGAGCTGGGCTAAGACCTTAGTTGGTAGTTGGGTAAAACTAGTACAAGCGGCACTTTTCATGGCGATGATTGCGTTCGGTGGTGTGTACTTTGTCACTGATTCATTACCCGCCTTCTATGCGATGGCAGTGATTGCAGTGATTTTTGGTTGGATGTGGATTGCCCCAATCGGTGGTGGCGATATGCCAGTGGTCGTGTCGCTATTGAACTCATTTTCAGGGTGGGCAGCAGCAGGTATTGGTTTTACTCTTGGCAACTCGATGTTGATTATCGCAGGTTCATTAGTTGGTTCATCAGGTGCGATTCTATCTTACATCATGTGTAAAGCCATGAACCGCTCATTGCTTAATGTCTTGTTTGGCGGTATGGGTACATCAGCAGTCGCAGCTGGCAGCGATGATGGCGCGCCAAAGAATTACAAAGCAGGATCAGCAGAAGATGCAGGCTTCCTTATGGCAAATGCTAGTAGTGTGGTGATTGTCCCAGGTTATGGCATGGCACAAGGTCGTGCACAAAACGCTGTAAAAGAATTGTATGAGCTGTTAAAAGAAGAAGGCGTTAATGTTCGTTTTGCCATTCATCCAGTTGCAGGTCGTATGCCAGGACATATGAACGTCCTATTGGCAGAAGCCGATGTCCCTTATGATGATATTTTAGAGATGGATGAGATTAACTCGGACTTCGCCAGTACTGATGTGGTATTAGTCATCGGTGCCAATGATGTGGTAAACCCATCTGCGAAAGATGATCCGACATCACCAATCTTTGGTATGCCAATTCTAGAAGTGACCAAAGCGCAAACGGTGATGGTTATTAAGCGTTCTATGAGTACAGGTTATGCTGGTCTAGATAACAGCTTGTTCTATATGGACAAAACCATGATGATCTTTGGTGATGCCAAGAAAATGGTTGAAGAGATGGTACGTAGTATCAATGGCGCAGGTCATTAATCTTTAAAATAGGTCTGACATATCATTTTTTAAACAGAAGCTTTCACATAAAAAAGTCACTGAGGTGGCTTTTTTTGCGTTAGAGTATTGCCCATCTAAAGCTATCTACAATGTATTTTCTCATTATCAATATTATAAAATAAGAAGGTTTCTTATGAATATGCTGCTGCGTTTCTTTATTATGGTAAGCCTACTCAAACAACAACTTAAGCAGCAATCGACAAGCAATCACCTGAGTATTGAGACATTGACAGCACCAACTGTGCGTCAGTATCGGGTATTACCACATGACATGGGTTTTCGCGATCATCTGCCTAATTATCGCTATCTGTCTTTTATTGAGCTAAATATCACCAAATGGCTGATGAACTGCTGTCATCAAAAAGGGATTAAAAATCTCGGCTGGATTATCGCTATGCAGGAGATGGTCTATCTTAAACAAATTAAGTTTCTAGATAAGATAACAGTCAATAGTATGCTTGTCGGTTGGGATAAAAAATATGTCTATTTTGAGCATCGATTTTTTGTTAAAAACCAGCTGATGGCAGTGGGTATGACCAAGTTTGTTTTAACCAATAAGCAAGGTAAGTGCGCAACTGAGGTGCTAGATATGACGGGTAAGCAGCTGACAGAAGTTATTGAGTCATGGAATCAGCATCAAGTGGCGATTAAAGCTGCTCAATCTACTGAGTTGACTAAATCAACAAAGGCTGCGTAACCAACTTGCCTATAATCCTATGATGAATTTTGGTAGGATAGCGCATATATATTTTATAATGCTATTTTATAAAAATAATTGAAAACATAAGGAGCTACTATGACCCCGCAGAAGTTAAAATGGACAGACAGCTTAGATATCGCTATTGAGCTTTATGAAAAATTCCCAGAGACCGATCCGCAGTATATTCGCTTTACGGATTTGCATCGCTGGGTGACTGAGCTTGAAGGCTTTGACGATGATCCGCAACGCTCCAATGAAGGTATCTTAGAAGCGATTCAGATGAATTGGATCGACGAAGCTGACTAGATTGACCTTTTTACTATTTTTTAATAATTAGCATAGCATTAATAACAAACATAGCTTTAATAAACATAATCTCAAATGAAAACAGGACATATTGTCTCATGACTGCACCAATCCAAGAACTAACCGACGTACAAACTTGCACAGGCATCAGCGTACGCACCACCAACACCGATGAAATCAGCCATGAAACGGCAAAGTTAGGCAAGCTATGGCAAAGTTTTTACAAAAATCACGTGAGCCAACTTGAAAAGGGTCAGGATATCTATGGTATCTATCATAACTATGAGAGTGATGATGTAGGCGCTTTTGATGTGGTTGCGAGTTGGAAGGTGGAAAGTCAGCAAAAACAGTCAGACAATGACGATACGACCAATACTGTCAAAGCTACTAAGAATAAAAATGCAAGCAACCTAACAACGGTCACTATTCCTGCAGGAAAATACATGGTGTTTTCTGAATACGGTAACATGCCTAATACCGTGATGAATGCATGGGAAAAAGCGTGGACGTATTTCAATGATCCAAGCTGTGAGCATACTCGAACTTATAACGTTGACTTTGAGCGTTACGTTGAGGGTAAGTTAGAATATGGTCAAGTCGAGCTGTATATTGGTATTGAGTAAGTAATTAATATCTATAATAAAAAAGCGCCATCTGTATGAGATGGCGCTTTTTTTACTAGTGCTTATTAATCTAATAGTAAATTCTCTAAAATCCCTTCATAAATCTGCGCCAATTTCCCTAAGTCATCTACTTCAACTTTTTCATCAACCTGATGAATAGTGGCATTACGCACGCCAAGTTCGACCACTTGCGCACCGGTTGGTGCAATAAAGCGTCCATCTGATGTGCCGCCAGAAGTTGATAATGTCGTATCGGTTCCAGTCACAGATTTAATCGCTTGCTGGCATGCTGAGACCAATTTACCTTCAGGCGTCAAAAAAGGCTGACCAGATAATTTCCAATGAATATCATAAGCTGCTTTGCTATCAGCGAAATATTTATCAAAGATAGCGTGGGTTTTTGCTTTTAGTTCATCTTCAGACGTTTCTGTCGAAAAGCGGAAGTTAAATACAGCTTCTAAGGTTTCAGGAATGACATTGGTCGCGCCCGTTCCACTATTGATATTAGATATTTGTAGTGAAGTCGCAGGGAAGTAATCATTGCCATTATCCCAAGTAGCATTGGTCAGTTCTGCGAGTGCCGACATAGCCGCATGAATGGGATTTGAGGCAAGGTGCGGGTAGGCAACGTGACCTTGTTTACCAGTGACAGTGAGCACTGCGCCGAGTGAGCCACGACGACCATTCTTAATGATATCGCCAAGTGTATCCGTGCTTGATGGTTCACCTACTAAGCAGTACGTAATTTTCTCATTACGTGCTTCTAGCGTTTCTACTACCTTGACTGTGCCGTTAATAGACGGACCTTCTTCATCTGAGGTGATTAAAAAAGCAATAGAGCCATTGTGCTCTGGATAATTAGCGACAAAACGCTCGGCGGCAACGGTAAAAGCAGCAATACCGGTTTTCATATCCGCAGCACCGCGTGCCCATAAATAGCCATCTGCAATGGTTGGCGTAAATGGCGGATAAGTCCAGTTTGTTTCATCGCCTGTTGGGACGACGTCAGTATGACCGGCAAAGCAAATGACTGGATTGGTATTACCGCGGCGCGCCCATAAGTTTTTAACCTCAGCGTGTTCGCCTTTTGCTTGTCTATCACCGTAATACATAAACTCGCAGTCGAAGCCTGCTTGCGTTAGCCGCTCAGACAAAATATCTTGGCAGCCATCATCATCTGGGGTGACAGAAGGACGTTCAAGTAGGGCGATGCTTAAGTCCAAGGTTGCTTGTTGATGAGTTGCTTGCGTCTGAGACTGAGTATTTCGGTTTTTATCAAAATCTGACATGGGAAGCCTTTTTTATTATAGAGGGATAGATAGTATGGTTAGATGTAACTGGTAAGAGAGTCTTTATGAATATTACAGTACTTAAATAACGTCTTCAATAAAAGGTACTAAGCCATCACGGCGCATCCAAGTCGCGATAGAATAACGCTGACGATGGGCGATTTGCACTTGATGCCGTAAGTCACTATCGAATATTACAAGCCTATTAGCGACAGGCATTACATTATGATGGACACCATGTTTATCAACGATTTCTAGCGCGCCGCCGTCATTCGCTGTCCAATCATCATTAAGATAAAACACTGCCGAGATAACGCGTTCATTACGTCCAGCCGGATTATCACTATGCCATAGATAGCCAAAACCTACTGGATAACAAGCATAATGCGCCTCGCTATGGCGAATACCAGCGAACAAGCTTTGATTGAATAAGTTGGCAAGCGCATTGATACTGTGTAGATAATAAAATCCTGCAAAAAAGTCTTTGGTAATCCAGCGTATTTTATCACCGCGAATATCACTGATACGAATACCGGCAGTCAACTGGGCGTCACGATAGTCAATAAAGCCACTTTCCGCTTGCAGTGCTAATAAGGCTTTTCGTTCAAAGACATTGTCAATAATGAGCCAACCATCATCAACAAACGTATCCAACTGTTTATCTGTCAGCTTGTGTTCCCAATTAACCGCAAAATCAGAGGATTGTAATAAATATTGGGTCGGCAGCGCCTGATTATTATAGTTAGTAGAATGTAAAGATGACAGTGGCGGATTCTCCTTATCTATTGGATTATCAACCACCAACGTTGTCACATCAAGATTGCTAATAATCTTCGTCATTTTGTCTCACTATCGTCCATTATCTGTCATTACACCGTCAATCTATACTTTTACCCGTCCAATCTATGCCTTTTTACCAAAACCATCGTTATCTTTTAGCCATCCTATGCTACCATAGATGCAATTTTTCTTATTTAAACTTTTGAACTTATGAATTATAAACACGCCTATCATGCTGGTAACTTTGCCGATGTTGTTAAACACATTCTATTGGTACAACTACTGAACCAAATGGGGCAAAAAAACAAACCTTTTTATGTGCTTGATGCTTATGGCGGTCGTGGACTGTATTCGCTCGGCAGTGAAGAGGCGCGCAAGACTGGTGAAGCCAAAGGCGGTATCCAAGCTTTGGTAAAAGCCGATGTCGAAAAAGCACCAGCTGCCATCAAAGACTATATGGAAGGCATTAAGCAAGCCCGTTTTACCTATGACAAAAAAGTCTATCCGGGTTCGCCATGGTGGATTGCCCATCATGTTGAAAAAAATCCAGATGCTGGCGTGCGCGGTGAAGCGTTTGAAGCCAAAGCCAGTGAATATGATGCACTGAACTATCAGCTACATAAATTGCCAATCGGTATTCATCATCGCAATGCTTTTGAAGGTATCGCTGCCGTGATTCCGCCAAAAGAAAAGCGTGGCTTGATATTTTTAGATCCTCCTTACGAGCAGGAGCATAAAGACTTCACGCGTCTAATCGATTTGTTGGTGCATTCTTATAACAAATGGCCACAAGGCACTTATGCATTATGGTTCCCAATCAAGAACATCGACGCGGTTGAGCTGTTCTATAAAAAACTCAAACGTACCGAGATGAGACGTCAGCTGGTTTGTGAGCTAAATATCTATCCTAAAGATATCGCTGTCGGTCTAAACGGTACAGGGCTACTTGTGATCAATCCGCCATGGCAGTTTGATAACCAAGCGCGTGAGATATTGCGTTTCTTACAGCCTGTATTAAAAGTTGCTGATGCACCAGATTTAACACCTGATAGTGCAACCACCGTCCGCTGGTTGGTTGGCGAATAAGGATATTGTTATGACGACTGATCAATCATCACGTAGCCTTGAAAAAAACAATCTTGCAAAGGGTAGTCTGGTCACTGATAAAGTGATGAATGACGGTTTGATCAAAGAGCCCTTATTACAAGATAGCGCTGCCACTCAACCGCCTTTTGTGGATGAGCATGATTTCGATATTCGCTTGGCGGATAATGAGAACTATGATGGGCTGACGTTCGAGGTGATTGAAGCAGAAGTCGCTGAAGGTAAGCGGGTAGTCAGTCGCGGTGTTTATTTAGCGCCCAACTTGATCACCACTTTATCGCTGCTGTCAGGCTTTTATTCTATTTTAGCCAGTACCCAAGGTGAGTTTTATAAAGCCTCTTTAGCGATTTTCTTATCGGCTATTTTGGATGGCGCAGATGGTCGGGTAGCACGTATGCTAAATGCGCAAAGCCCCTTTGGTGAGCAGTACGATTCGCTTGCCGATATGTTAGCCTTCGGTGTTGCACCGGCAATCTTAATTTATAGCTTTGCTTTGCAGCCATTAGGTCGTATTGGGCTTGGCTGTGCGTTTGTCTTTACTGCCTGTGCCGCCTTCCGTCTAGCGCGTTTTAACGTTCAGATTGGTGAGGTCGATAAAAAATATTTTGTTGGTTTGGCCAGTCCGCTTGCCGCTATTTTGGTCACAGCGGCTGTTATGGTTGCCGTTGATCACAATCAATGGATCGGACAATACGATACGCTTGTGATGTTTTTATTTGCTGCTTGGGTCGTTATTTGCGGTTTGCTGATGGTTAGCAACGTCAAATACTATAGCTTTAAAGAGTTTGATAAGAAGAAAGTCCCTTTCGTGGTGCTTATCGTTGGTGTATTGGTCATGAGTATCGTGTTATATGATATTCCAGTCGGCATTTTAGCGATTGGTGTTATTTATGCCTTGTCAGGTATTGTTAGCACCTTACAAGCCAAAGCGACAAGTTAATACTATAGCTTTTTATAGTGAATATAAACTTAAGACACGCAAACAAAAACCGCTTATTTTTTAATAGGCGGTTTTTATTTGCGTGCTAGTTTTTGATTCTATTGGGCACTGAAATATAGCTCTGATAGAGATAAGCACAACAATGGAAAAGTTAAAATAAAACACTACAAATATCTATTGATTGGGTTTAATATTAAAGCCTTATACAATGCTATTGTATGCAATCTATATAAAGTTTATACGATGAGCCTTCCTATAACGCCATTTGATAACTAAGCCGAGATTATTATGCTGAACTTACCTATTTTTAATCGCCTATTACGTGTTTCAAGGACCTCAAACAATTTGTTGAGAGGTTTGATGGCAAGCGCTTTATTTTCATTGTCACTTATTTCAGTCTCTACACATGCCACTACTAGTAATTCAGTAAGTACAATATCTCGCGCTGAAGCTGCCAATCCAGCTAATTTTAAGCATTTAAACATCAATGGTAATGCAGTAACTTCCGCATCAGCACCATGCTCTATTAAAAAAGGGCTGATTGCTTGTGGTCTTGAAAAGCTTAAGCTAATCAATAGTAGTATTAACGAGATAGATGCGGATTATGATTTGGCACAAGCTTTTTACTATCCATTAAAATCGCAGCCTAAGACAGCGGTTGTTGTCATTACCCGTTCTGGTCTCATGGATGATAGTGTGAGTGCAGAAAGTTACCGTATTAGTTTTACCTTAAAAGGCAAGCCGTCTGATTTAAATTGGCAATGGGTACAGTATGGGGTGCAATATCAATGTGTTCGCGGTAATAAAGTAGGGAAATGGACGAAAAGTCTTTGTCCTTAATGGAATCTTGCATTGAATGCCAAGCCTAGTGTTTTCAACCAAATAAAAATAAACCTTAATAATCTCTTGACCCTCTACTAAAACAGCGTATACTGCCACCCAGTCGGAGAGGAAGGCGGATTGAGAGTGGTTTATCGCTTAGAGAGTTTAGCCAACCAAAAAAATTACTTTTAAGTTAACTCAAATTAAAAT
>NZ_VOBE01000006.1:0-168713 GCF_008369225.1 Psychrobacter sp. ANT_H59 | reverse complement strand
AGGTATGAATCATAGCGGCATGGATATGTCAGGCATGGACATGTCTGGTATGGACATGTCTGGTATGGACATGTCTGGTATGGATATGTCGGATATGGATCATAGCAGTATGGATATGTCGGATATGGATCACAGTGGCATGGACATGTCGGGTATGGATCACAGTGGCATGGACATGTCGGGTATGGATCACAGTGGCATGGACATGTCGGGTATGGATCACAGTGGCATGGACATGTCGGGTATGGACCATGGCAGTATGGATATGTCAGGTATGCAAGGTGGTAAAGCTCCAGCTGATGCTCGCAGTCCTGACTATTCAAACGGTGTTCCCTATGGACAGTATGGTAAGCCTATGATGATGGGTGATATGCCATTATGGGGCGTTTCTGTAGACGATTTAGGCTATCAGTTTGATGACGATCAGATTAATTATGAGGTTAGTACTTGGTATGGCCTAGATGAGCGCCGCCTCTCTTTACGCAGCGAAGGTAGTATTAAGACCGAAGGTGATAAAGAAATTGATAGTCTGACCTCACTATCTTACTGGAAGCCCCTAAGTATCTTCTGGAATGGCGAGGCCGGTGTTGCTTATGATACCGAAAATGACAAACCTGCCATTATGGCGGGTATTGTCGGTACTATGCCTTACTTTATTGAAACCGATGCCAGAGCTTATCTGTATTCTGATGGACAAGTTCGATTGGACCTTGGCGCAGAATACGAGTGGCGTTTGAGCCAGCACTGGGTTGTGATACCGGAAATAGGACTAACAGCCTTTAGTAAAGAGGATAGCGACAATCATATTACCAAAGGTTTTAACGAGATGGATGCTGAAATGAGGCTCACTTATGAGACATTCAGTCGCCAACTTGCACCTTATGTGGGTGTGAGTTATGAGACAGCGCTTGGCAGTGCTAGAGATCAGCGTCGTCAACATAATGAATCAGTTGATAGCAGTAGTTTGACTGCGGGGGTTAAATTCTGGTTCTAATATTATTAATGTAATAGGAGATATACTATGAATGCTTCAGATCAAAACAACATGAATCATCAACAGGGCATGAACCCTTATGTCAAGTTCACCCTGATGATAGTGACGTCTACGATTGTGATGTACATCATGATGTATTTCAATACTTATGAATGGAGTCATGTTTACTTTAGTGAAACCCGAGCTTATATGGCGCTCTACATGGGTGCGGGTATGGCCGTCATTATGCTGGCCTTTATGGGTAATATGTACAAAAAAACCAAAGTTAATTTGATGGTTTATGGGCTAAGTGTGTTGCTTTTTGCTATAGGTATCTGGGGCGTGCGCTCTCAATCAACTGTCGATCAAGTCGATTGGATGCAAGCGATGATACCGCATCACTCGATTGCTATTTTGACCAGCTCAAGAGCAGATATCGAAGATCCTAGAGTGCAACAGCTCGCTGACGATATTATTAAAGCGCAAAAGCGTGAAATCGCTGAGATGCAAGCGCTGATCGAAGAGCTGGAATAGACAATGATGTATGTAAATATTATAAAGCTATTAAATAAAAAAATACCTGCATGAATGCAGGTATTTCTTTATTAGAGAGTAAGCTGTTTCAAGAAAACCCCCGGCGTGACAGGCTAGACCCACCATATTTCATTGATGTATATTAAAGTGCTTTAACCTACAAACCTTTATGTACAAAGGGCTAATTATAAATTATCTAAATGACGTTTAGCGTTATTTATCAAGAAAGATATACCATTTTTGGTCACTTATAAGGTATAAAAATTATACTTTTTTAATTTATTTAAGTATATATTTTATACTTTTATTTTAGATCGGTATTGCTAAAAGCGCCTTAATATACCTCCTTAATCTCTCCAAAAATCCTATCCCACTGTTTCATTGTTAGCGAAGGGCTACCGATCGCTGAACTAGATGTGGCTTGATTTACTGTTAAGCGGCGTAATTAAAATGTCCCAAGTTTAACTGTACGGGATTAGCGGCAGGGGTCAGAGCAACGCCTGTGCGGAATGATAAACAATAAGAGCTAACAAATAAAAATCATGGCCTCTACACCTGAGTTCTTCAATGGTCGTGAAATGTGCGAGGCATGGGCAACCTATATTTAATGATTGGGTTCACGCCTCGTCCATCGGCAATAGCAAATACACAGAACTCGGGATGTTCTCAAAAATATTCTTAGTAACTATAGTGGCGAATTATGACTCCAACCCTCTGCTACGATTTCTTTAACCACTTGGTCGTAATGCTCGGGTAATAAATTATTTCTGTAGTAAATACTGTCTATTAGCTCCTCTGTGGTTAGACCACCTTTTAAACTATTAATCATCCTTTGATACGGCTCACGAACTTCAGGCCATGACAACTCATCGCCCAGTACTCGACCAACATAAGTCATCATATAACTTTGAAAGGAAAAAGGCTTCTCCATTTTACCCTGTATAGCTAGGCGGTATATGGGCTCGAATGCTTCTAATACTGGTTTGACTAGTCTGGTGTTAAATTGAATAGATTTTTGAATATCTTCTTCTACCCATTCAGGGCGATGAATAGAAGCTACTCTCGCTATCTTTTCTCTTGACTTCCAATCTATAAGCGCCTTTTTAAACTCAATAGCTGCTTGTTTAATTTCTTGCTCGTTCATATTAAATTCTTTCATATTATTTGACCTTTATGATGTCATTAGTTTTGATAGGGTTACCGTAATTCGCCTGCTTTAGGGTTCACAAAAAAAGCTACAATACATATTGCGTATTGTAGCTTTTGAATATGAACAACATTAATAGCATGGAAAAGTAGTTATACAAACTTATAATATCTGACTCGGTAATATGATCTCATCCAATAATTGATTAAAATCTTTTTCATCAATTTCTATTGCTTGACTTTGTCCTGTCCTTTGTTTTTTCCATAATTCAATAAAATATCGATTATCAATTGTGTATAATATATAAGGTTCAGATGAAGATAAATATAAGTATTCCTTCATTGTTTGGTCAAGGTTTTTGAGCCTAATGTCTCTATTGATAATTTGATTAAAGTTATAGCTATCGGTCTTTAACTCCTCAAAACTCTGTTTGGTGATCTGTACAATTCGATCACCGCCACCATGACCACCATTCAAAAATATTACGAAATAATAGTTCTCAAGATTATACAAGGCATATACTTCTGGCATTTTATAAAAATAAAAGATTTTTAATATTTTTTTCATTATGAGTATACTATTTGTTAGCGTCGTATTTGTTGACCAGTTTCAATTAACTGTGGACTTTTTGGATCCACTGCAAAAAGTGTATGAAAAGGATATATAGGGTTAGTAGTACTGTTTATAGTCACACTGTTCTTGTCAGGATGTTCTATAGATTCTTGTGCGAAACTCTCAATGTACAAGCTACTTTCGAGGTTATCTGTCAATTTAATTTGAAAACGTAAGCTACCATCCGCATTATAAATAGCTGCATTATTGGGATATTTAAAAAACCACGGATAACTAATGGCTTCACTGAACTTTCTGGGCTGTTCTTTATAAATAACTACAAATCCTGTGCGATCAGGTAAAACTTCTATAATATCGGAAACTGGAATATGAATTTCTTTATTATTATCCAATAATATATAGTGTTCTATAGAAACTATTTTACAACTATGTTGCAAATGTGGATACCTATCCCTTCCTACTGAAAAAATAGTACTTGTCGTAAAAATAGATCCATCATCACAAGTAACTTTTCTCAAAATATCCTTTATGAAAAATTCATTCATTTAAGCAACTCTATGTTTTTTAAAGACTCTAAATTTATTTCAAACTTATCAAGATTTGTGCCTGGATAATCTTTGAACTCCACTTGATGACCTCCGCCTGGTAGACGTTCTTTAGTTTGTGTACTGTACATATCTCCCACAGTGCCCTCACGCACTCTAGTACCTGGCTTAGATGTAAATTCCACGACATATAGGTTACCAGATTTCCACTCTTCAGGTACACCAAGCTTATTACGGACGTCTGCAACCGAACTGACAGGTGTATCAGTTGCCCAGCTCCCAAGATGCGATGCTGGGTTTTGTCCATCTTCTATGGCATTCCTCATATTATCCAACTGACGTTGATCTATTACCATCGAGAAATTACGTGGTTCTGTTAATACGTGGTCAGTGACAGTTGTACCATTTTGCCAAGCAGGTCTTTGTGTTGCCCATCTCTCTAGTTGCCAGCCATTCTCCAAGCCTATATTTTCGGCAACTTGATTATCGCTTAGTGTCTTAGTTCTAGTAGTTTTATCTATGTCAATTCGCTGTAGACCATCTCGATCTGTCACCTGACCAGCATTTATATTCTCTGCACGGTGTACCACTGGGTTATTGGTAGTTGCACTGAAATCTCTAACAGCTGAATTACCAACTCCCGAGTTATCCGCGTTAAAATTATTCTCAACTCTAGTATTTCTCGTTTCTGAAACTGTTAAAGTTTTAGGCTTCGGCTTAGTTAAATTTGCTACTACACCGCCTGCGCCCAAGTCAGTCCCCAGCTTAACCCAACCTGCCGTTTCTTTAGAGACACCCGCTGCATCTAACACAGCAGAAGGCACTTGCTCAGTCGATTTTTTATTAAAGTTTGATCCGCCTGTGGCCATGTTATCTAAGCCATTAGCGATTAATACAGCTCCTCCTGTGCAGCCAACTCCTGTCACGCAAGCTGCTGTACCCCCTAGTACTTCACTTGTGCCAACACCTACTTGAACAACTGGCATCACTTTTTCATTTACCGTCTTGTCTGATACTGCTTGAATACTTTTACCATCACGTAGGTCAGCACCATTCTTAACGGCTTGATTACGGGCGTCTAACTCTTTTTGATTGGCCTTCTGTGCTTGATTACCACGCGGCTTAGGTTTGCCTGGAGTAGGTCCTGCTGTCTTTCCTGTATAAGGTTGAACCACACCGCCAGTCCAGCTATAACCATAACTTTTTGTCTGATTTTGAATTAAGTTAACTAGATTGGTATCAGGTTTCTTAATATTTGAAAAATTCTGAGTGAAGGTTGTCGTCTTACTAGTAGAAGCTGTATTTTTCCATAGTCTTGATTCAAAATCAGCACCTACGCCATTGTCATACATGACTTTATCAATAGCAGCACCCTTGGCGTTATTGCCGACTATAATGGTTACATCATCGTTATATTTCTCATTATATTTCGTACTGTTCGCCCATCGTAAGGCATCTTCTATTTCTTGCAGAGTATAAGATTTACCATCTGCTCTTTTCCACCCTTGTTTTTTAGCTTTTTCAAACAGTACTTTAGCTAACTCTTTTTCTTGTGGATGCAGCTGTCTATTGTTCGCATCCACATTAGTAGCGGTCACTGTACTCGACGTATCAAGTCCAGCGGCACTGCCAACACCTAGTAAAGTTAAACTAATCACACCACTTGCGGCACCTTTGGCTACATCTTCACTCATTCCTGTATCAATGAGTGCTTTAGCTAGTTTAGCTTGCACATCATTGAGCGTTGGCGCAGCTGCTGCAACACCGCCTGTGGTTAATGCACCCTCGACACTACCTGTACCTAATGCACCAAGCGCCGTATGAGCAGCGACACGATAGATTCCGCCTTCATCCCATTTGGCAATAGCTGCATTTTTCTCCGCATTACTAAGCGTCGTGTCCGCTATAATCGCTTTAATACGATTATTAGCAAAGTCTCCCACTGCCTTTGGTGCTTCTTTGCCAAAGTCTTTAGTAATCTGCGTCTGCGCCCCCAGCTCCTCATTCACCTTCTCTGCATCAAACACATCATCAAGCTGTCCTGCGAGTGCTTCCCGATTGTCTGTAGTGAAGAGGCCTTCTTTATCATTGTAGCCACTGACCCCGCCTTTGGTGATACTACTATCGCTATCGCCATCAGTACCATAGCCAAGCCCATTCATGGTCGCTTGTGGTTTACCTGTGGTTTTACCGACACTTAGACCGATAGAGATCGCATCGCCGTCATAGCTGGTGGTGTTTTTAAGGTCGGTTGATGTGACGCCTTGTTTAAAGACGATGTTGCTGTTGCCATTGTCTTGGGCAGCGTTTGAGGTGACAAACACGCCACCTTTGAAGGTACCTTTGCCTTGGGTGATAAGGTCGGCTTGGTTGGCGAAAATACCAGATTGTTCATTGACGATCTTAGAGTCCGCATCGACGTTACTCTTACCGCCATTGACGGAGAGGCTAGAACCTGTGCCTTTGGCAAGATCAAGATCTGCACTAAAGCCCATGTTCTTTTGTTTGCTGTCATAGGTGGCGGTGTCTTGTAGCGATTCGATGGTCATGTCACCACCGATGTTACCTTGTATCTTGTCGGTGTTGAGGACGCCGCCTTTGATGTTGACATCTCTGCCAATGTCGAAGGTGGTGGTGCCGCCAACGTTGATTTGGCTGTTGGTGTAGAAATATAAAAAAGCCACGATCTTTTTAGTATCGTGGCTTTTACCTAATCAAGCTTATTTCAAACAGTTATAAGTACCAATATAAATCCATATTAATAAATACTATTATTCTATTCAAAAGCTCAATATAGTCTACCTGTTCTTCATTTTCTATTAATAACTCAAAATTACATACTAAGTATCGTATTTTTTAGTCTAAGTAAGTTGTAGCTAAGGATTCAAAGGCTGCCAATTCTCGATTATATTTGTTAAAAATTCACTATGTTCTGGATGAAGCTCTAAGAAACGCTTACATGCTTTTCTTGCATAATCAAAACTAACTTGCTCTGTTACATAAAATTTTGTATTTGGATCGTCAAATCCTATTTCAAAACAAACTCCATCAAAAACATCTTCAGGATAAGGACTGTTTACATCGGGATAATACCAGTAACAACCTTCTACACCTGTACTATCATACTCTGATAAAACTGTATGAATAGATTCTAGAAAAATTCCATCCGCATAAAATATACTAAAACAACCGTTTATGGTTTGATTTAGCTTTTCACCGCTACATAAACGCCAGTCATAGAAAAAATATAAATCATCTGAATGATTAGGCTTATAATAAAAATCATCTTGGATGGACATTAGTTATTGCTCCTGTTTCTGAATCTATATAGACTCGAAATGACACTCCATTGATAGAGGAGTTATAACTTGTTTTACCTAGTTTAATAAATTCAGCATTGTATTTCTGAACTGCTGCATCTATCCCCATATCCAGCATTTTAGAATCTGAAAACTTAGTAGGATCGTAAATAGTTTTAGGATCCTTTATAGATTTCCAACCATCTCTATTACCAGCTCTATCAAACTTAGGAATCTCATATTTGACTGTTACTATACCATCGACACCTGTAGGAGTCTCCGATGCAACTCTACCACCTTGCTTTTTTAGTTCTGCTTCAAAGTGAATTCGATTATGACCACCACTTATACCTTTTGCTCGAGTAAACCCATCTGCATTAGCCAAATGGTACTTTAAGTTATTATTAACACTAAGACCTTTCAAATTTTCTAAAAGCTGTTCTCTTACCTTCTTTTGAGATATCAACTTAGCAGCTGATATTCCGGCAGCACCCGCTGCTTTAAGCTCACTCAAAGGAATATAATACTGCTCTGGATAAAGTGGTTCTATTCTATCATCGCGAGTCGCTATATCTGACATCTGGTTGTTGATATTTTTGGCAACTTTATTAAAGTCTTTTTGGTTGTTTCTATTACCTTGATAGCTACCACCATAAGTGCCATAAATACTATTTTCATTATAGTAACCACTATCGTCAAACATATAAATTGGCTTATTTTGGCTTACAGAGGTATTGCGGTCTTTCTCTAGCTCTACATTGCCATATTTAGTTTTTAAGGTGCTATAAGATTTTTGAGCTATTGCTATATCATTTTCAATAATTTTTTCAAATGCTTGAGCGTTTTGACTATAAGCTGGTTTAGCAAAATCTTTTTTGAATGTAGCTAATCTATCATTTCCTTTTTTATCAAGTTCAGCATAGGTAACTGCATAAAGAAGACTTTTCCAGTATTCAACACCTCTTCCATATTTGCTAGCAAGATCTTTTGCTGACTCATTCAGTTTCTGCATCTCACTCCAATGTAGCTGCCTATTATTCGCATCGACATTGACCCCATTAATAGTACTGGCTGTATCCAGTCCAGCAGCAACTCCTGCTCCTGCCAATGCCAGACTGGTAATACCTTTAGTTGCATTACTTGCAGTATCCGCATCCATACCCTGAGCAACAAGCGCATCTCTCATTTTAGCTTCAAGGTTGTTGATAGTAGGCGCTGCTGCTGCGACACCACCTGTCGTTAATGCGCCTTCTACACTACCTGTCCCTAAGGCACCAAGCGCCGTATGAGCAGCCACTCTATAAATACCACCTTCATCCCATTTGCTGATGGCTGCCATCTTTTCATCAGCACTCAGATTGGGATTGGCTCTAATAGCATCCATACGATTTTGTGAAAACTCAGCCACGGCCTTCGGTGCTTCCTTGCCAAACTCCTGCGTAATCTGCGTCTGAGCTGCCAGCTCCTCATTCACTTGACCAGCATCAAAGCTATTCTCAAGGATACCTGCATACTCGGCACGGTTATCGGTCGTGATCTTACTGTTCCCAGCGACACCCGTAATACCAGCGCGAGTCACACTGCTATCACTATCGCTATCTGTACCATAACCTAGGCCGTTCATACTTGCTTGCGGTTTATTATCAGTACTACCGATGCTCACACCCACTTGGATGGCATCACCGTCATAGTTGGTGGTGTTCTTGATGTCTTGCGTGGTAATGCCACCAAGACTTTCATAATTATTACGTCCAGCAGCCAATGCTTTTTCAGTAGTGGTAATCGCCCCGCCTATGAGCGTGGTTTTACCGCCAGCGGTCAGATCAAAGCCACCATCGCCTGTAAAGAGGCCTGACTGCTCGCCAACGGCTTTGTAGTCAGAGTTAAAATTGGTTTTTCCGCCATTGACCGAAAGACTAGAGCCGACTCCTTTTATAGCAATATCAGCATTAAAGCCCATGTTCTTTTGTTTGCTGTCATAGGTGGCGGTGTCTCGTAGTGATTCAATGGTCATGTCACCACCAATGCTGCCTTGTATCTTGTCGGTGTTGAGGACGCCGCCTTTGATGTTGACATCTCGGCCAATGTCAAAGGTAGTCGTGCCGCCAACGTTGATATGACTGTTGGCATAAGTGGTACTGTCGCTATTGGCATGGCCTTTGGCTTTGCTGGCACTGGCGGTGATGCCATAGCTGGCATCTTTGCCTGGGTTGGTGGCGGCATAAACACCAAGGGCGGTACTTGAGCTTTTGTTGTTACTGCGGGTTTGGCTGTTTTGCGCGACGCCATTGACGTTGAAGTCGTTGTCGGCTTTGAATAGGGCGTCATTACTGACGGTTAGATCGCTGCCGTTAACATTGATGTCGCTGTCTGTGCCTGCCCCTGTGGCGATAAGCGCTAGGTTGTTGGTGTTGATGCTTGAGCCTTGGTTTTTTTCAGTGACGCTGCTGCTGTTCGATTGGCTTTTTGATGAGCCGATGGTGGCTTGTATGCGGGTGCTGCCCATGTCTTGTAGCTGGCCACCTTGTAACGCAGTTAACGCATCTGATCCTTGCTCGGCTAAGGCTTTTGTCTTAAGGACACCAGCGACGGCTGCCATGCCTTTCATGCGCGTGCTGCCTGTATTACCACCCGCGTCAATGAGGTTATCGATACTCTTTGCATTGTCAACGAGGCTGTTAGTGACGGAAACGGTAAAGCCACTTTGCTTAAATTTCTGCTCGCTTTGGTTGGTGTAGACGTCCATGGTATTGTCAATGTTGATCTGTTTGGCACGAACAACGGTGTTGCCGCGATCGGAGTCTGTTATATCTTTGTTGCTGTCAGCACCCATTCCAGCGACGAGGTTGCTGCCCGTCTGCTGATAGGTGCCACCTGCATCAATGAGGACGTTGCCATCAATGGCACCAATGTTGCTGGCGGTATGAGTGAGGGAGGTTTTGGTATTGCTGTCATCGGTTTGCTGCTTGCCAATGGTAAAGCCAAGTCCGCCACTAGCGCCAAACAGTCCTGATTTTTTGGTTTGACTAAAGGTGCTTTCGCTTGAAGTGTTTTGCGCGGCTAGAATGTCGATGTTGCTGCTTGCAGTGAGACTAATGCCTTTGTCACTGATGGCGTTGGTGCCCGTTAGGCTGATGTCATTACCCGCTTGAATAGCGACTTGATTGCCTTCAATGTTGCTAGCAATGGCGTTATCGCTTTGTGAGTCAAAGCGATCTTGGGTTCTAGTAGTACTAAAGGTACCTTTATCAACCGTTTTGACGGCTGTATTTAGGTTCTGGGTGCTACGACCCTCACTAAAGATAACGTCATTGCCTGCAATGACGCCAACGGTGCCATTATCACTATTTATTTGAGCGGCAGTGCCAGTGACGTCATTACCTGCTTTGATAATAAGGTCGTTGTTACTGTTTAGCTGGCTACCAATGTCTTGAGAGGCGCCTTGTTTGTAGTAGTTGTTAGCATCGCCAATGCTATTGGACTGATAGCTGACATTAACGGCATCAAGAGCAACGTCTCCTTGGGTGTTAATAACGCTACTACCGCCAAGGTTATCAAGACGGCCAGCGGCAAAGGTGGTATTACCGCCAACATTGGCGACGAAAGTCGTTAATGGCTTACCATCAGCGTCTACTTGTCCTTTGAAGCCATCGCCAACGTAGATGCTGGCTATCTGATTGATACCTGTGCGACTGCTTGTACTAGCCCCTTTAACAGCTTCGGTTTTGTAGGTGGTGCTTTGGTTATTCAGGTCGCCACCGACGTTAAGTTGCATGGCGTTGTCCGCTTGCAAGGTGCCGCCAAGGTTATTTAAGTCGTTAACCGTGCCGATTTGAACATAGTCGCCTGCAATAACGCCACCGTTTTGATTAGTCAAGTTGCTGACATTAATCTTGACCTGTTTATGACCGACAATACTGCCTTGGTTGTTCAGATCGTCCGTAAGCTGCATGTCGATATTATTAGCAGCGATTAGATTACCAGTACCATCTATTTGACCCACCGCTTGACGGGTGTAGATTTTAGGAACTAAGACGCTTTGGGTAGTACCGTCAGCTAAGGTGACATCCTGCTGTACGAGCCAAACGATATCTGTGGTTAGATTAGCGACTTGGCTTGCGGTGAGAGCGATACCGGGACGTAGATTTAAAGTCTGCGCGGCAGTGACACCAGCATCCATGAGTCCTTTATACTGGATGTCTTGATTGTTATAGTCGGCAAGATAGTAGCGACCTGTCAGCATCATGATTTGATCGCGGATATACTGCTGCTCGTAGTAGCCATCCCCCAGACGCTTTTGGGTGATAGTGGGATCTAGCTGAAGTCGATCCAACATATAACCAGATGACAGCCAGTTCTTGTAATTAGCGAAGGCGGGATCAGTCTCGATCAAATAGTCAGCATTACTGTCAGGGTTGGTGCCGTATAAGCTACTATTGGGTAGCGTGGGCGCACTATCACTGCTGCGTATCTCATCGATTGCCCCTTTATCTATCTGCTGGTTACCCGTATCTGTAACGTCATGAGCAATCACGACTTTGTCACTATCTTGCTTTAGGATAGGTAGCTGATAAGACTCTATTCGCTCAGGGGCTTGAAGATAAGGTCCTTTATTATCTTCTTCAATCTTGTGATCATCACCAAAGAAGCCGTCGGATTCAACATGTCGATAAACAACTTTACCATTTTCAACATATCTAGTTTTAAATCCTTGTAAATCGGACTCTCCGACATTTTTAACCGTATCTCCAGTGACTACAAACCCTTCACCGAGTCCAAGCTGGCTTTTATCATTGTTGAGCTCATCCCCTTGTAAGCTAATAACACCACCAGCTATAATTTTAGAAGGATCTGATACTACGGTTCTGTCCTCAGTAATGCGCTCATCAAAATCAAAACGCCAAAAATCTTCTCCACCACTGTCGCCTAAAGGTTTATTGGTAGCAATTATGTATAGATCTTCGTTCTTTAATTTTTTATCGTCACGGAATTCGACTTCGCTTCTATCATATTTTTTACTATCTCTACCATCAGAAAATTGTTGCTTCCCTTTATTCTCTTCGATGGTAAATGCTTGAGTTTTAAAGTCCGCATTAACATTATTGAGTGTATCAGTACTGATACTCATATCACCGACAGACTCGATAGAAGCGCCTTTATTGGTCACCGTAGTGGCACGGCCTATAGTTTGATGATTAGCATCTAAGCTGCCGCCGATATGCAGCTCGCCATTACTCAGCAGACGAGCTTGACCATTAAAGTCTGTATTAAACTTACCAGCGCGCGCCTGATTGGGATTATTGTTTAGGGTAGTGACGCCGATATCTAGTCGATTGCGGGCCGCGATGACAGGTGCAGGAGTTGAGTTATCAGTATTAGTAATGGCGTCCGGAGTATTATTGAGCGTGTTAGCCGCTATCGCAACCTGATCACCGTAGACACGACCACCACTATAATTATTGACAGTACTGCCAGCATCTAAGTAGGTATTTAAGCCATTGATTAATCCGCGATTATTGATATCAGTTTTTGCATTGAGTTCAGTTATGCCATTACTGATCAGCTCACCCCCAAGCTTATTGTCAATACTGTTGGCCTTAATAGTGAGCGCGTCTTGAGCCGCCAGTTTGCTGCTATTGCTAAAGTTGCCTTGGCTCGTTAAGGCTAGGTTAGTGCCTTGAATATTACTATTGCGACTGTTGATAGTGATATCGTCAGTGACACTAATATCAGCACGTTGTACACCAATGATAGTGCCATCAGTATTGCTAAAGCCTTTGGCATTAATAGTTAGACTTTTGTCGCTTTGGATACGACCTTTAGTATTGGTCAAGTTACCACGGCTATCAAGAATGATATCCCCTTGACTGCTAAGCTCTCCTTCATTGTTATCAAACGCTGCGCTTTGCGTCGTTATGGGGCCATTAGAGCGTATTGAACCACTGGTATTATCTAGCATGTTTTGTGCGTTAAGCTTAATATTACCGAAAGCCTCGATAGTACCTTTAGTATTATTAACCTGATCGGCAGAAGTAATGGAGATAGTATTAGTCGCTGTGATTTGACCTTTACTGTTATCGAAGTTTGCCAACTGCCAGTCGATGTTCTCAAACTGCAAACGGCTACCGTTATTGGTTAGGCTGCCGTTATTAGCAATATCTAAGCGACTGACGGCTAAGCTGGATTTGCCTTGGTTAACCACAGTGTCGGTAGCGATGTTAATTTTACCATTACTATAAATACTACCAGTGTTAGTGACATTACTGGCGCTGATATTACCATCACGGGAGATAACAGGTAGTGGTACAGGATTGGGCTCAGACGGCTGCGTCGTATCGTTATTATCTATACCCACACTGCTGCCATTAGTCGCAGTCGTTGGTAGTTTTTTGGTAGGAATGACGGTAGGCGGAATGCTGGCGTCAGCATATAAATCTTGTCCGATAGTACCGCCTTGTTGATTAACTAAAGCGCTGGTATCAATTGCCAGTTGACCACTGCCAGTTTGCAATAATTTACCGCTATTATTTAGAGCGTTAGCTTTTACATCAAAGCTACCAGTGGCGATCTCACCTGAGTTATCGATAGTGCCTGTTTGCTGCAAGCTTAAGGTGCCTCGGCTACTGATCACGCCGCTATTATCAAGCGAGCTACTACTGAGCGTTGCCGCATCTCGACTGCTGGCGATAGTGCCCGAGTTATCAACGCTGAAACCTTTAGTGGCGATATCAACCTTACCTTGATTGGCAATCAGGCTGCCTGAGTTGATCAAGTTACCATCATTGTCTAATTGTAAGCCACCAGAGCTTGCAATGATGCTACCCGCATTGGTCACACCCATGCCTTTATCGGTACCGATCAGACGGATTTTTCCTGCATACATCGCCCCAAGTGCCGACACATCAAGCGCCACACCGGTTGTAGTGTTGCTAGCATTACCATTGGTTGCACTGCTCGTTGGCGTAATCACGGTATCTGCAGCATTAGCCTCATAACTGACTTTATTGCTGCCAGTGATCACATCTAAATTCTTAGCGTAGATAGCAGCATTAATCTCAGAGGTCTTAGCTATAATCTGTGTGTAGTCAGAGCCGCTGGTATCCAAACCATCACCGTCTATACGAACCTTACCACCTGACACATCAAAGCCAGTTAGCTTGCCTTGATCCATCAGGGCTTGACCCGTCGTTAGCGTGGTGCGCGATGCATTGATAAAGCCGCAGCCGGCACAACTGATACCAGCAGGATTGGCAATCACCAGCTCCGCTCGTCCGCCTGCAATTTCAGTGTAGCCTGATAGGCGACTTGGATCACTTGAATTAACCTCATTTAAAATAACACGGGCTTCACCGCGAGCCAGATACGGATTACCTTCAACCCAACCAGCAAGCTGCGTCTGAGCATTGGTGCGACTATTATTTATAATAGTGCCATCAGCACCGACATCAAACTGACTAAAGACGTTACGTGAGACGCCAGCCGCGCTTGGGGCTTGAATATTCACTTGAGTGGTGCCGTTTGAAGACTTTAATATGGTTGCTTGTTGATTGGCAGCAGCGTTACGATCAGCGACAATACTCGTGGCATCAGCATAAGCGCTATTACTGATACTGACGCTGCTAGCAACGATGGTGGCAAGCCCTAACGCCAATAATACATGTGAGCGCAGGGCTATAAGCCGACCGCCTTGATAGGTGCTATTTATTTGAGTAGCCGTTTGCGAAGCGCCTGCTACTTGGCTTATTTTACTACCGCTATTAGCAGGATTACCTGTTTTGCCTTGAGAGCGTGCCGCCTCTGATACCACCATCAACATACCACGGGCTTTATTAAAGATAACTCGGTAGCAACCACTGTTCATAATGATGTCCTTAGGTATAGCACTGTTTATGACAAATATTTTTTTGAGCTAAGAAATTTGATAACGCTTAAAGGCGATTCTTAATACTGCCAACCCAAGCTAAAGCCCGTTACCCACTCTTTATCACTAAAATTATCGGGCTGGGCTAATGGGTAACCGGCAAATAAATCATAGCTGGTTCTAATCGGCGTGACATAGCCTTTAACGCCAACGACTCCGCCAACCAGATGATTACCAAGCAGTAGATCATCTTGTGCAGCATTGTCGAGCTTGACATAACCGGCATCAATACCGGCATAAACCGCATGCGGCTTATCTCCTAGATAGGCACTCAGCTCTTGTCTTAATAGCGCACCATGATCGCCACTTAAGCTACGCTCACCATCAAAGCCTCGTACACTATAGCGACCACCAATGCTAAAGCGCTCATTGGGTGTCAATGCCTCTGTCGCATATTGCCCTTTGAACGCTGCATGGTAATTGAGCGCTTTATCAGCAAGCTTGATAGGTTGATTGACATCAATGTTGGTTTTGATGATACCGGCACGCGCACTGCCTTCGTTAAACAAGGCTTCAGGCGGACTAATAGCATTAAAGGCAGCCGTACCACGCTGATAGATCACATCGCCTATCCATTGGGTTTTGCCAATGATGGTCTCGTAACCTATACCTGCTTTATACCCTGCAGTGCGACGGCGCTGTACTTCAACTTCGGTATCATCGATATAGTTGTTTTGCTGCTTGGCATAACCACCTACTTTTAGGTAGGTTTTACTATGATTGTCACGGTGGACCAAGTGGCTGACTAATGCTTCCGTGTTATAAGATTCACCGCTATAGACATAATCTTGATTGGCACCGGCAACCGTCTGATCATAGTTGTAACCGCTGTGCGTCAGGGTCAGTTGGGTATTATCAATGGGTAATACATACCCAACGTTGTAGCCCCAACTGCCATCATTCCTGTCATTACCGCCATCAAGATCATGGTTATAAGAGAGGTACAACAAATCGTTATGCCAAGTCGGGTTGTCGAGTGACAAAGTCACATTACCTTGATAGACGCCAGTGCTCTCTTGACCTGAGTCATCAACAGAGGCAGATAAGCGCCAGCGCTTGTCTTGCTGCCACTTGACTGCAATATCACTATAACCCGGCGTTGTCATACGGCTACTTGGCGCAATGGAGAAATCTGCATCGGCCGTAGGCACACGCTTAAAGTTCTCAAGCGCTTGTTCAATATCACGAACGTTTAATAAATCACCGGAGCGCATTGGCATGGCAGGCGCAAAGTTGGCAGGGTTGCTCCCACTATTAAGGCGGCTATCGACATAAATAGGACGACTGGCTTTAATATCGACCGCAGTTATCTGATCGATACGTCCAGGAATGAGGGTGAGGAATAGATTGCCAGATTTAAGGTTTTGGTTTTGTACTAAGACGCGAGTGGTCACGTAGCCTTCTTCAATAATGCGGTTTTGAACGTTGGTGACTAGTCTGTTGATGTCATTGACCGATAAACAGCTGCCAAGTAAGGAGGACTTACCGATTGTAAAAGGGGTCAATGCAAAAGTGAACTTCTCGCTCAGCTCGCCGGTTAGATAAATGTGATTGATATCAAAACAGGGAAGAGAAGCTGGGTCAGTACCCTCAAAAGCAGAAGGTGTGATAGAGGATGAAGGCGCAGGTTTGAAGACGTTGGTATCGATCGTGACATTGGGATTAACGAGCTGTTGTTGCTTTAAAGCTTCGCTACGCTGCTCTTGGTATTGCTCAGGCGTGATAGCCTGAGCGGCCATGCTCATCAAAATACCCGTCACACTGATCGATAAAAACCGCCACCCATGTCCTGCTCTATTCTGATCAAAAATACTTGTATACATAAGTCCACCATTTTTATAGTGAAAAAATTATGCTATTGATGGCAGCTCATTGCAAGCTTTTTTTGTATTGTATATTAATGCCTACTTCATTGTTTTAATGATAATTTTGAATGCTGATTTTGTGTTAAATGAATACTTCTTTATGAGAATAATCTTATCTATACAAGGCTTGTTCCTATAAAGATTTATGCCGCGGATAAGTATTTAAATTGAGCAGTTTAGATATCAATTGCTATAACGTAGATTTTTGATTTGATTTATATTTGCTAAGCTTCCATAGTTTAATGTCAGGCTTTGAAAGCTCAAGTAACGCCTCGTTTGGCTACACACGCGTGCAAGCTGGATGTAGATAATATCATTATGTTCGAACCATCGGTAAACACCATTCGTGATTAATAGTGAATCTACCTTGAAATATAGCCAAACAAGTCTTAAAACTCAACACTAACTAACAATGCTAAGGCTCCAATAATATAGATCTAATCACAGAAGAAAAGCATACAGCCTATATAAATAATGGCTTCGCGATGAAATCCAAACACAAAAAAACCTCAAACAATCTAATGTTTGAGGCGAAACTTGCTTAAACTCGAGAGTTTAAATTCGTTTTAAATATGGCGCAGCGGACGGGACTCGAACCCGCGACCCCCGGCGTGACAGGCCGGTATTCTAACCAACTGAACTACCGCTGCTTAGGTCGTACTTAGTTTATTTAACCACTTAGCTTACTACTTTAGAGTAACGCTATACTAAATAGTGGTGGGTGATGACGGATTCGAACCGCCGACATTCTGCGTGTAAGGCAGACGCTCTACCAACTGAGCTAATCACCCTTCGAACAATTGCTAAGCAATTTATTCAACATCAACTGAGCTCTAAGTTTGTCACTAAGCTCTGCTGCTGTGGGAGTGTATTATATAGATTTACACATGGCTGTCAAACACTATTTTGATATTTATCGCAGATTTTTGCTTATTTTCTTGATTAAATTTATAAGCATCTGTTTTAATTGATTTTATAATTTCGCAGAATAGTTAATCTTTTTCACTCTAGTACTTACTTTGCCGCCAGCGCTTGTTCTATATCAGCCTTGAGCGCTTCAGGTTTGGTCGTTGGTGCATAACGAGCAATTACCTGCCCTTTACTATCAATTAAAAACTTAGTGAAATTCCATTTGATACCGTCTGTGAGAAGCCCGCCTTTTTGATTTTTTAGCCATTCAAACACAGGATGAGCATCACCACCATTGACGTCGACTTTTGCCATCATTGGAAAGCTGACACCATAGTTCTTTTGGCAAAATGCGCCAATTTCATCATTATTAGCAGGATCTTGATTGCCGAATTGATTACAGGGAAAACCGATAATTACCAAACCTTGATCTTTATATTGCTGATACAGCACTTCTAAGCCTTCAAACTGTGGCGTAAAGCCACACTTGCTTGCGGTATTAACAATTAGCAACATTTGATCTTTATAGTCAGAGAAATTTTGCGTCATGCCATCGATACGCTCAGCACTAAAATCATAAATAGTAGTCATTATTCATCCTTAGATGAGTTATTTTTTTCGCTATCAAGCATTATGCACTATAGTACTTAAGACACTGTTATTAATAAACTTACTGATATTAATAATAAGTAGAGAGATATCAATACTCCCTACTCTTTTTACTACTACCTCGTTAACTTACACGCCGCTGTCACTATTCTTCAGACTTATCTAAATCGATAGACAACGAGTTGATGCAATAGCGCATGCCAGTGGTCTCACTTGGACCGTCAGGGAATACATGGCCCAAATGCGCGCCACAATTGCTGCAAGTCACTTCAGTACGGCGCATGCCTAGCGAATCATCGACATGCTCATCGATGGCGCTATTATCGATACCTTGATCAAAGCTTGGCCAACCGCACCCTGCATCAAACTTATTGTCTGATTCAAACAAGTTAGCACCGCAGCCTTTACAACGATAAATGCCCTTATCATTAATATCGTTGTAAACGCCTGTAAATGGTCGCTCTGTGCCCTTCTCGCGCAGCACATGATACTCCTCCGCACTTAAGCGCTCTTTCCAGTCAGCCTCGGTCAATTGGCTGATTTCTTCTTTGCTCAGTTGATTGTCTTGCATAACGTATCCTTATGGAATGACTGATTGTCTACTCTATCGTGAGTAATGGTTTATCGAGGCTTTATCGCTATTTTTTATAAAAACGATAGGCTTTATCTGTTGGCGAGCGTCTTATTATTCAAGATGTTTATAACAAGAATACTCACTGCACTGAATGGCAGTGCCAGATACTGTAGGCAATTTGATATCGAAAAATCACAAGTTAGATGGTTTCTTATTGAGCTGAAGTCTCTTAATGGATTATAAATCTCTGAAATGCAAGATTTTCTTACATTGTGAAAATCTATAATATACAAATAACTTGCATTTAATTTCTATATGCAATAATATCTTGCATTAACAGTTAATCGAAAGTAGTTCTCTTTTAAAGCATTAGCTTAATACTTATCCAAGAGAGTTGGTTTCGTTATTTGATTAATGACAGATTAATGACAGATTCATAAAATGAAAAAGGCTTACATAATGACGGCTGATGACAAGACTAAAAGCACACAAGCTGAACGACTGGTACAGCTGCGCCGTGACAAAGGCATGACGGCAGAGCAGCTGGCACAAGCGATGACTGCTGCTGGCGCTAAAGTCAGCCGCGGTGCCATCTCTAATTGGGAGCGTGGGACCAATGGGATTGTCTCATCTAAGCTACCTACCCTTGCGCGACTCTTAGGTTGTAGCGAAGGGTATTTATTGCGCGGTGAGCTTGAAAGTGACAGCAAATCAGATGACGATTCTGACAGTATATCGTCTGATAACGATAAAGCTGTCGATGCAGGTGAGCAAGCTCATAGCACTAGTCAGAATACACCAACAACAACTACCTCTTCTACTCCCCGCAAAAATTCACCAAATAACCTGATGAGTGGTCACTCTATGAACTCAATAAAAAAATCTGATAAATTACAAAACGTCTGCTACGACATTCGCGGTCCTCTGCTGCAAACTGCCAATAAAATGGAAGCCGAAGGCAAGCGTATCTTAAAGCTAAATATCGGCAACCCTGCTCCTTTTGGTTTAGAAGCACCGCATGAGATTTTGCGTGATGTGGCGATGAATCTGCCGGAAGCGACGGGCTACTCAGACTCGCAAGGGATTTTTTCAGCGCGTAAAGCCGTATTGCAATATTACCAATCAAAGGGTCTGCTATCGGCAGTTGATGTTCGTGATGTCTATCTAGGTAATGGCGTCTCTGAGCTGATTGTCATGACCATGCAAGCGCTGATGAATGATGGCGATGAAGTGCTGGTTCCGATGCCAGACTACCCACTGTGGACAGCAGCTGCCAATCTCGCAGGCGGTACGGCGGTACATTATCGCTGTAATGAAGAAGATAACTGGCATCCTGATATTGAAGACATCAAATCCAAAATCACCAGCAAAACCAAAGGCATCGTAGTTATTAATCCCAATAATCCGACAGGCGCGCTGTATAGTGATGAAGTACTGCTGCAAATCGTCGAGGTCGCAAAAGAGCATGATTTAATCATCATGGCGGATGAGATTTATGACCGTATTCTCTATGATGATATGGAACATACGCCGATGAGCACTTTGACCGATGAAGTACTGGTGTTGTCCTATAATGGTTTATCAAAATCACATCGTATTGCAGGCTTTCGTGCTGGTTGGATGATGGTTTCAGGTCGTAAAGAACATGCGGCTGACTTTATCGAAGGTTTAGATATGCTTGCATCTATGCGTCTGTGTTCTAACGTTCAAGGACAATATGCGATTCAGACAGCGATGGGTGGCTATCAAAGCATGAAGGACCTAACGTCTAAAAAAGGGCGCTTGTACAAGCAGCGCGAGTTGGCAGTGACCCGTCTTAATGCGATAAAAGGTATCTCTTGTACCATGCCACAAGGCGCGTTTTACTGCTTTCCAAAGATGGATCCTGAGATTTACCCTATCAAAGATGATATGCAGTTTATGATGGATTTATTGTTAGAAGAAAACGTCTTGATGGTACAAGGCACAGGATTTAACTGGGATAAAAATGACCATTTCCGCTTGGTGTTTTTACCCAACTTACACGACTTAGAAGACGCTATGGATCGCTTAGACCGCTTTTTTGCTAAGAAGCGTAAGCAGTTTGGTACTGACTAATATATAGATGACACCTATATTTTTCTATAAAAAAACGCTTACCGATATGATATCGATAAGCGTTTTCTATTTGTATTAATCAAAAATTAAATGACTTTGATTTCAACTTTTAAAAGATATTTATCAGCACTATATAACTGATTGCAGACATACTTGCTGCTGCAGGAAGGGTAATAATCCATGCCAAACCAATTGGTTTCATCAGTGCCCAGTTAGTGTCTCTATTGACGATACCAATGCCAAGTACAGCACCGACCAAGATATGCGTGCTCGATACTGGTATACCCATCGTCGATGCACCCATCACAACCGCAGCCGCAGCCAATTCAGCTGAGAAACCAGAAGCAGGATGCATTTTTGCCAAATTGGTACCGACAGTTTGAATCACTTCTTTACCAATAAACCAAAGACCGACAATCAATGCCACACCAAAAGTTAACATCACAGCAGGTGGTACTGCTGCTTCTGTTGAAATACTATTGGTACGGATAACATCCATAATCGCTGCAAATGGACCAACAGCATTAGCAATATCGTTCGAGCCATGACTAAAAGCAAATGCTGATGCAGTAAAGACTTGCATCCAGCTAAACATAATAAACGTGGCTTTGGTCAAATCTTCTTTGTGCTTACCGCGGATACTCTTAGTATAAATATAAGTCGCAAGCCATACTAATGCTGCGATCATCCCCATGATTAAAAAGCCTTGCAACGTCGTCATACCATTATTGACGTTTTTCAAACCTTTGAAGATAACCAAAGAGGCCATGACTGCGCCGCCTGCAGCCGCCATAATAGGCGCCCATTGCTTGAGTGCTTTTAAGGTATCGAGGTTGCTGCGCTCGTTTTCAATCTCATAAAGTTCTTTGTAATAATTCGTCTCTAAATCTTCAACGACGCAATCATCATCTTTATATATTTCTTGATCACGTAACAATGCTGACGTATAAGCCAACTGCTCAGACTCGGTTAGACCATCCAAATACGCTTTATGCGTCAGTTTTAGCGTCTTTTTACTGTCTTTCAGAGTAGCAATATGCGCCTCTGTTTTATCGTTATACTCAATGATGTTTTTCTTAATCTGTCCATATAACAGATAAGAAAAAATGCCGCCTAATAGCGGTGATATAATCCAAGAGATGGCAATCATGCCAATCTTGTCCCAATTCACTGTTGATAACGCCATTTCAGTACCACCTAAGGTGATACCCAATACAATAGAGCTACCCACTATGCCACCAATAATCGCATGTGTGGTCGAAACCGGCAAACCTTTTTTGGTGGCAAACAACAGCCAAAATGCAGCAGCAATGAGCGCTGAAAGCATGACATAAATGAACTGATTGGGTGTCACTGACAATCCATCTAAATTGACAATGCCGCTTCGAACGGTATCGGTCACTTCACCACCAGCAAGTACCGCCCCTGATACTTCAAATATCGCTGCCACACCTAGGGCTTGTGGAATCGTTAACGTCCCTGCACCGACTGAGGTGCCAAATGAATTGGCAACGTCATTACCGCCGATATTGAATGCCATGAAAACACCAAAAGCAGTGGCGACAATAAATAGCGTTGTCTGCTGATGCATGGTGTAATCTAGACCCCACCACAAAAAGTAGGCGGTCATTCCAATCATTAAAATGGCAAAAAGTAGGTTAATTTTCATAGAGCCGACTGATTTTGTTGGTCCTGTAGAGCTACTGCTAATACCCATACGTTGATACGTCCTGCGTAAGCTGATTGAAATTATTGACAAATGATGACATTACGCGGCTATTAATGATGTGATTATCATCACCCAAAAATACAATAACATGCGCGCAACGTGGTTATTTGAAATACAATTTTAGAATACTGTGTTGAGACAGCTGCCTCAACGCTTTGACACCTTCCTTATTATCTTATCTTAGCGGTTATAGCCATTTGCAAATAAGCAATTGAGCTTAACGACAATCAGAAACTAAGATAAAACGCCTAAGTAAAATGTCATAAAGCCGCAAGTGGTATTGCCAAATCGTCTGATTAAAGCATCTTGCGGCTTACGTTTTTATGATAATAGCGTTCTTCTATACAAGATATTTATCGTGAATAATACATTGATATTAAAGACAAATAAACAGAAGACCAAGCTATTTTAATAGATAGCAACGCTCATTACGCGCCTATTATATTAAATATAGACGCATAATGCATGATGATATTACAAGATTTGTAACTGTGAATATAAGATTTAAGAAATATATACTTTAGATCAGACGTTATCGGGTTATTTTTAGCCAACATACACTTGAATTGCCATAGTCAATTCAAGTGATAACAGTCACAAGTTAATAGCTATAAATAAATAGGTAGCTGCTTAAGAATAGGGTTAAAAGTACCTCTATAAGATAAATAATTGCCGCTTAGCATTTGCTACGCGTTCCAAGGCTTTAAGCAGACTTATCTATGTAGCACTTTATTACTTAGCTGGCAGCAAGCAACGCGGATAGCTGCTCGATAGCGTGGTCTAACACCTCTAAACGTGCTTGGCGCTTGTCATTATTAGCGATCACACACCAAGGGGCGTTCTTAGTATCCGTACGTGCCAGCATATCAGCCGCCGATTGTACATAATCTGACCATTTATCACGGTTACGCCAATCGTCGTCGGTCAATTTAAATTGTTTGTATGCAGTTTCTTCACGTTCCTCAAAACGCTTCAGCTGCTCTTTTTTATCGATTGCCAGCCAGTACTTGATGACCAGAGTACCTGACGCTGCCAAGGCAGCTTCAAAGCGATTGATTTCATCATAGGCGCGCTGCCATTCATCATCCGTCGCAAAGCCTTCGATACGCTCTACCAAGACACGCCCATACCAAGTACGATCAAAAATACCAACACGGCTGATGCGGTCTGTCTGCTCGTTCGGAAGCTTTTGCCAAAAACGCCACAAATAAGGATGCTGTAGTTCATATAACATGGGCGCGCCAATATTATAAATTTGATATTCGCGTGGATCTAGTGGCGCCACCAGTCTTTTGATAGAGCCGCCCTTTCCTGCTGCATCCATACCTTCAAAGGCAAACACCACATGCTGACCTTGACGCGCACGTAACAGTTCTGCCAAGCGTGCCTGCTTCTTAGCCAATGCGTCATTGTAGTCAGATTTATCAATATCTGAATCTTCGATATCAGTAAGTACCTTAGGTATTTTTACTCGCTCAAACTTTATTGACTGATACTCTACTTGACTATTATGAGTATCCTTTGAATCTTGTGCTTGATCTGATTCTGCACTGTTTTCTCCTCGGCTGCTAACTAAGGCTTTTTGCATCGCATGTAAGACTTCATGACAAAAATGTATGGCTGCTTGCGATTTATCTGCGCCATCGATGATAATCCAATCGCCTTGCTGGCGTAATAATTCGGCAGCAACTTCATTGAACTTAGCCACTATCGTCATATCATGCCAATCAATTTGGTACAGAAATTTTGGATCTGGCTCGTCATCATTAAGCCTCGCCTGCAAAGTCTCGATATCGACATGAAACCAGCACTTTAGTAGCTGCGTGTGATTTGCTACAAGGTCTTGCTCAAAAGCTTGCAATTCCGTTAGCTGCTGGCGTAAATAGTCTTGCCATTGTCCAATTGGTAGCGCTTCAATATCCGTATGCTTCTTACCTTTTGCTGACTTTTCACTCTCTAGGGTTGCCATGCGCATCACGTTGTAGAGCAAATCAGCATACCAGTTACCAAAATATACCATCACATCACCGTGGCGCGGCATGGCTTTGGTATGCGTCTGCCAAATCGGTTGGTGTGCTAAAGGACAATAACCAATGGTCGCTTCGACCTTAAGCAGGCGCGGATCGACCCACTGGCGCAATTGCGTTACCGCCGTCCCCTTACCTGCCTGCTCCATACCATTGACTAATACTAATAGCCCAATGGCTTTATCAGCGCTCGGTGATTCTGGCTGGCGCGTCGCACGCAGAGCGAACTGGGCTGTAACCAATGCCAATCGCAGCGCATCTTCATCCATTGAAAATTTGCTTAAAGGATTGGGCATAAGACGCTGCTCGACGACTTGCTCGTTAAATGGCGTGCTCACATCTTTTGCTGACTTGTCTGTTTTATTCTCTTTTTTGCTCATGTTTATGCTCGCTATAGTCTTATCAAATAATTGGTTTAAAATAATCGTCTAAAATAGCTAAGTTGTTTTATCATAGCACTGCGCCCTTTTAGTAAATAACGTGGCTATGTAATTTGTGTTATAAAGTCTTAGAAATTGACTACCTGAAAGCGCTGAGCAATCTTTATATGTAACAGTTTGGCATTTGTATTCTGTCTTATTTTCTTTTAAGGTGAACAAAATCTTGAGAGCATGGTTTAATAGCTGCCTATAAGTAGAAAACTTAGCGCTAACCAGCCCCCTTATTATCCAGCTTTTATTATCAACTTGATGACTATTATTATTTTTATAGGATGACCTGCCATGTCTGCTTTAGCCAACTTACAACAGCACCTTGACCGCTTTTGGGCGCTGCCACATCATGAAGACGCTGCATTGAATAAGAAGCTTAATGAAGTGCAATCATGGCAACAAGCCCGTATCAAGCGTACGCATAGCACGCTGTTTGAGCAACCAAAAAACCAGCTAATGGCAGATTATTTTTTAACGCAGCTGTACGGTGGTGATGAATTTAAAGTATTGGCAGAGCAATTGGGGCGCATCCTCCCTAAAGCCAAGAAACTTGAGCGTCTTGCCAAAGAGTCATCTTTAGAAGCTGGTAGTATGGGCATTCAAGCGTCTATATTGGCGATTGAGCTCGACTTGCATTTGGCGCAGTGGTTACTCGAACAAGAGTTAGCCGTCAATGAAGAAAATATGTTACTCGCTTACCGTACGGTTGATGAAGCTATTGAGCGTCGAGTACAGATTAATAACTTAAAAGACGTTTGCTATCGTACTGACAAAGACTTGAATTCATTTATGCTCAAAAAAGCTTTTGCGATGGCTAAAGGCACCGCGTATCGCTATAACTTTCAGCCGCTTTATGATTTTATCGATTCAGGCTTTAAAGCCATGAAACCATTAAAAAGCGTGAGCAGCTTTATTGAACCGTTTTGCGCGCGCGAGCTTGAAGTTATTGATGAAGTCCATGCCATGGATAATGACGGTAAGCCCGCTGCGTTTGCTGTATGATAAGCGCTATTGTCTCAACAACTATTAGTATTTTATCTGACTAAAAACAAGCATAAAAATAAATTATAGGACACCGCGATGACTGATCATGTAAATAATAAAACGACTACTAATGGCCGTATACAAGATAAATTGGTTCAAGACAGTATCACTCATAACCAAAATATTACCGCTCAAGTAAAAGCACGTCAAAATACCGCTACAAGTGTTAATAACGTTATTAACAATGACTTTACTCATGTTGAAGATTTACCCATAGGAACGCCACAAGGGCAACAAACCACTATGCCAAATGCCAATACTGAAAACCACGCCCAAAATAGCACTACAAATAACGCTGCACAGACAAATACTCAAGCCACTAAGCAAACGCTTTTTAACCAGCGTGACGATATCAATAATCCACATACGTCTGATACTGATGGTCATGAAGAAACCCATTTTGGCTATAAGACCGTTAATAAAGCAGAAAAACAAGCGCGTGTGGCTGACGTATTTACCTCTGTCGCCAAAAAATACGACATCATGAATGACTTAATGTCATTTGGTATTCATCGCTTGTGGAAGCGTTATGCCATCAGCTTATCTGGCGTGCGTGCTGGTCAACATGTATTAGATATCGCTGGCGGTACGGGTGATTTAGCCAAGGTCTTTAGCCGTGAAGTCGGTCGCAACGGTAAAGTCGTGTTGTCTGATATCAATGCGGCCATGCTAGAAGTTGGTCGTGAGCGCTTGATTAATGCTGGCTGTAATAATGTCGATTTTGTTTTGGCGAACGCTGAAACCCTAGCGCCATTTGATGATAATAGCTTTGATCTGCTGACAATCAGCTTTGGTCTGCGTAACGTCACAGATAAAGATGCGGCGTTAAAATCTATGTACCGTGTGCTTAAGCCAGGTGGTCGCTTATTAATACTAGAGTTCTCAAAACCTATTTTTGAGCCATTATCAAAAGCCTATGATTTATATTCATTCACAGCGCTACCGATGATGGGTAAGCTGGTTGCTAACGATTCAGAAAGCTATAAATATTTAGCTGAATCGATTCGTATGCACCCTGATCAGCAGACGCTAAAGCAGATGATGGAGCAAGCAGGCTTTGAAAATTGCGATTATCATAATCTGACAGCTGGTATCGTCGCGGTACATCGCGGCTTTAAAGCATAAGATTAAGTTTTAAATTACAACACATAGCGATAAAAGTGCCATTATGTAAAATGATGGCAACTTATATTTATAAATAATGCGCTCTTTTAAGGCGCTCAACTGACTATGCGAGAGCCTTATGCTGACTGTTCTACTTTTGGCCGGTGCTGAAAAGCTGATTAATATGGCTATTGCCAGTGATGAGATTACCAAAGCGGGTTTAGCGCCACTTGCTGGCAAAGTACTGCGTCTCAACATGGGCACGCCTGAAGTGAATTTAGATGTGCTATTCACTGAAGAGCGCTTGCGTTTTGAGCCAGTGACGACTGAAAGTGTGTTTGAGCAAAGTGGCGCTATGAATGAGCGTCAAAAAGCCAGCATGGATCGTGCGCGTCTTGGTCATAGCCGCCCAGATTGTATTATTACCGTCGATAACCCTGCCCAGCTACTAAATCTCATGCGCGGTACAGAAGGCAACTTGCCTATTGAGGGCGATTACAAAGTACTTATGCAACTCAATCAATTGGTTGCAGGCTTTGATCCTGATGTTGCGGGACAACTTGAACCATTTATTGGTAAATCGATGGCGAGCCAGTTACACCTCCTGATATCGCAGCTTAAAGGCAGCTGGCGTCATAGTGCCAAGCGTGCTTTTAACGATGTTAGCGATTGGGCAAACGATGTTGCAGGTAATAGTGCACCTGACCCAATAGATGTAACTGAAGTAAATGCGCTTAAGCAGCAACTACTGAAACTGCGCGCCGATGTTGAACGTGAAGAAGCCAAACTAGCCGCTATCAAAGATGAGCAAGCACGTTTAACTCATAGTAGATAATCGCCTTTTCTACAACGCCTACCTTATTTTTGACTTTATCTAGAGTATTTATATCTCATGCTATTATCCCATCGCGCCCGTTTACTTGAGCTATGGCGCATTGCCGCCACCTATCGTATTGACACCCATTTTTCTGTCGAAGATGCTCCGCAGCTACAGCCTTTGGTGCGTTTAATCCGTATGCATCCTGCCGCGTGGGGTAAAAAGCATCAGCCTAATGCGATTAAATACGCGCTTGAAGATATGGGGACTCTATTTTTAAAGCTTGGACAATTACTCTCGACCCGCCGTGACCTCGTACCACCTGAGATTATTGCGCAACTTATTCAACTACAAGATAAAGTTAAATCTTTCGATTCTGATATCGCGATTGCGCAAATCCAAGACCCTAGACACGGTCTCGGTCAATCTATTGGCTCTTTATTTGCGCGTTTTGACGTCAAGCCTCTAGCAGCTGCTTCTATTGCCCAAGTACATACCGCTGCGCTGCATGATGGGCGTGAAGTGGTGGTCAAAGTGGTTCGCCCTGATATTCGCACGACCATTATTGCAGATTTTGAATTGCTACGAGAACTCGCCAATTGGGCATCGGCGCGTATCGAAGCAGCTCGTGCAATACACATCATCGATATTGTTGAAGACTACCGTCAAGTCATGCTCAACGAGTTAGATTTGACATTAGAGGCAGGCAATACAACGCAAATGCGTAACAACTTTTTGGGCTCGGCCTTGATGTATGTGCCAGAAGTCTATGATGCCAATAAAAACGTCATGGTCATGGAGCGCATACAAGGCGTTCCAATCTCACAAATTGAGGTATTTGATCAATTAGGCTATGACCGTGCAGCATTGGCAGAAAAAGGCTTAACGATATTTTTTACCCAAGTATTCCGTGATAACTTCTTCCATGCCGACATGCACCCCGGCAATGTTTTTGTCGAGACGCCACCAGTCAATACCTTGACTGCAAATATGGTCGCCGTGGACTTAGGGCATGAGCCGCGTTATATCGGGCTTGATTGTGCCATCATGGGCACCTTATCAAAGGACGATCAGCTTATCGTCGCGCGAATGTTATTGTCCGTGATGAATAACAACTTTACAGCGATGGTTGATATCGTCAGTCGAGCTGGCTGGATACCGCCAAGTGCTGATAAGCATGCATTGATGCGTGATATGAAACGCACTGTCGGTCCGATGTTACAAAAATCCATTAACGATATCGACTTTGCCGGTGTATTAATGCAAATATTAGATATCGCCCGCCGCCATCATATGAGTATTCCACCGCAGCTGATGCTACTGCTCAAAACTTTAGTGCATGTCGAAGGACTTGGTCGCGACTTGTATCCTAATCTTGATATCTGGTCGCTTGCCAAGCCAATCTTAAGCAGTTGGATTAAGGAGCAGCTCGATCCGATGCGTAATTTACAACAGCTACGTCAGCAGTTGCCTGAGATTTTATTATCGACCACTGATATCCCAAGACTGCTAGATCAAGGGTTACAGAGCCTTGCTTCACAAGGATCACGTCAAGACAGTCAACTGCGTGAGATTCAACAAATCCGTGCCGATATGCTAAACGACCGTCGCCGAGATTGGTTGGCGCTGGCGGGCTTTGCTATTTTCATAGCCCTTGCAACACAAGTTATCGGTTGGCTATCACCTATTTTTTACCTCTTAGCGATTTTGGCAGTCGTGTGGCGTATCTTAGCCTAAACCGTTAATAGCTTTGACTAAAAGACTTCTGACAATAACAAGTATTTATTAAAAATAGATAGGCATAAGCGTTTGGCTTGAGCCTTCATCCACTATTTAATAGATACTATAAAAAAATAAAGCAAAAAAATGTGCCTACATTTAATTAGAATATTAAATATAGGCACATTTTTTTGGGCTAACTTTATAGCATCTGATCAATCGCCATCTGCGTTAATACTCGACCACGTGCAGTCCGAAGTACATAGCCTTGTTGGATAAGGTATGGCTCAATCACATCCTCTAACGTACCGCGGTCTTCAGCCATCGCTGCTGCCACCGCTTCAACGCCGGCAGGTCCACCATCAAAACGCTCGTGCAATATCTCAATATAACGTCTATCCAAATGATCGAGACCACGTCTATCGACTGCGAGCATATCGAGCGCACTACCAGCAATTGCGCCATTAATACTGCCATCGCCTCTGACCTGAGCATAATCACGTACACGTCGTAATAGACGGTTGGCAATCCTTGGCGTACCACGTGCACGGCGCGCAATTTCAACAGCACCATCCTCACTCATTGGCACGCGCATCAACCGCGCGGCGCGACTGACAATAGTGGTTAAATCAGCAATATTATAAAACTCTAGTCGCTGCACGATACCAAAGCGATCTCTCAGTGGTGATGTTAATAATCCGGCTCGGGTGGTTGCTGCAACTAACGTAAATGGCGGCAAATCAAGCTTAATAGAGCGTGCTGCTGGTCCTTCACCGATCATGATATCCAGCTGAAAATCCTCCATCGCTGGATAAAGAATTTCTTCAATTACCGGACTTAAGCGGTGAATCTCATCAATAAATAGGACATCACCAGCTTCCAAATTGGTCAGCATCGCTGCCAAATCACCAGCGCGCTCAAGGACAGGTCCTGACGTAGAACGTAGATTGCCACCCATCTCGCGAGCAATAATATTGGCAAGGGTCGTTTTTCCTAAGCCTGGTGGTCCAAAGATGAGCGTATGATCCAACGCTTCATCACGCGCCCGTGCCGCTTGAATAAAGACTTCCATCTGCTCGCGTACGACGGGCTGACCGATATATTCCGCCAATAATGCTGGTCGAATATTGGCATCAGGGGCATCTGACGCCCCTTCTAGCGGATTAATCAAACGATCTTGCATCATAGTTTTTGCCATTATGCTTAAAGCATTATTTTTAAAAGATTAGGTAATAAATAGCATAACCAAACGCTGCTCATAAGTCATGCGAAACATGATAAAGCAGGTGCTAAAACGAAAATAAGCGACATCTAATGTCGCTTATTTTTAATCGCTTTTTTAAATCACGGTTTTATTATAAAAATATCGCTACTTAAAACTTTGAAATTGCTGCAGCGTCGCTTTTAACAAGCTCTGCGTATCTGCAAATGTCTCGCCATTACTTTTTGCCGCCTTAATAGCTTGCTGAGCTTCTTTTTCTTTGTAGCCCAAGCTAATCAATGCGCCTTCAACTTCAGCAATGATACTTCCTTCAGCAGATATTGGTGCCGGCTGCATAGCAAATTCTAAATGACTGCTGTCGACTTCGATATTTTTCAGCTTATCTTTTAGCTCAATTAATAAACGCTGCGCTGTCTTTTTGCCGATACCTGGGATACGTGTCAATGCCGCTTCTGAATCTTGCTCGACATGCATTTTTAGCTCAGCAGCTGACATTGCAGATAGCATTGCTAATGCCATTTTTGCCCCAACACCGTTGATTTTAATCAGCTGGCGAAAGACATCACGCTCTTTACGGTCAATAAAACCATAGAGCAGCTGTGCATCTTCGCGCACATGGAAATGCGTCCAAATGCTTGCCTGCTCATTAAGACGCAATTGGCAAAATGACGGCAAGGGCAGCTCAATATCATAGCCAACACCAGAGGTGGTCATGATACAGGCAGTCGGTGCCATTAAGTATTGCACCTGTCCATTAATCAATCCAATCATAATCCACGATCTCTTATATAGACTATTATAAAAATGAGCTAAACCATCACCTATCAATCAATCTCTTTTACCATGTCAACTTACTAGTAAAAATTAACCATACCTTCAAGACTGATTGGACGAATCTTATGCGCTTGACCCGCTGAACCAAAGGCTTCAAAACGATTGGTACAGATATCTGACATCGCAACCATAGACGCTTTAAAGTATTTACGTGGATCAAATTCGCTAGGGTTTTCTGCAAGGAATTTACGAATCGCGCCTGTTGATGCCAAACGTAAATCGGTATCGATATTTACTTTACGCACACCATGCTTAATCGCTTCAACGATTTGCTCAACCGGTACACCATAAGTCTCACCGATGTCGCCACCATTTTCATTGATGACTTTTAGCCATTCTTGTGGTACTGAGGATGAACCATGCATAACTAGGTGAGTGTTAGGAATACGGGCATGAATTTCTTTTACGCGCTCAATCGATAAGATATCGCCTGTCGGTGGGCGCGTAAACTTATAAGCACCATGACTGGTACCGATAGCAATGGCAAGTGCATCGACGTTGGTATCTTTAACGAACTGCTCTGCTTCATCAGCACTGGTCAATAGCTGCTCGTGATCTAATACGCCTTCTGCGCCAGAGCCGTCTTCTTCACCAGCCATACCAGTCTCAAGACTACCTAAGCAACCAATCTCGCCTTCGACTGAAACACCGCAAGCATGAGCCATTTTGACTACTTCACGGGTGACGCTGGCGTTATAATCATAATCCATCGGCGTTTTACCGTCTGTACCAAGCGAGCCGTCCATCATCACTGATGAGAAGCCAAGCTGAATTGAGCGTTGACAAATAGCAGGTGACATACCGTGGTCTTGATGCATCACTACTGGAATATGTGGCCACTCTTCGATAGCAGCAATAATCAGATGACGCAAAAACGCAGAGCCTGCATAACTACGGGCACCGGCACTGGCTTGTACAATCACAGGAGAGTCACAGGCGTCAGCTGCCATCATAATGGCACGCATCTGCTCTAAATTATTAACATTGTAAGCAGGAACACCATAGCCGTGTTCAGCAGCATGATCCAAAAGTTGACGTAACGATATTAAGGCCATAAAACGCTCTCTGGTTATATTCTAAAAATAGTATTTTGAAGATGATATTAAAACATCATTTTTAACAATAAGACGTTGCCACGTTTGCACGTTTGCACTGCGACCTAGCTTTGCAATGGGTATTCCATTATAAGCCAACAAAAAACCCTGTTTTTTGCTCGTCATTATTACGCCGTGATTATAGCAAAAATTACTAGCGCTTCGTAGCGCTTAACTGACTATTTGTTTGTCTGTTTGGTTTTTATACCTTGTTTGCACAGTTAGATGGTCGATTTCGTCTATAAAAAATTCATGACCCGCTTTTTATGAATCAAATTGATTATTTTTATCCATAAAAAAAGCCTTGGCAATTACCAAAGCTTTTATATATTTTATAGGCTTATAAAACAACTTATCAGCTAACAGTCTATCCATCTTATTTTAATAAATAAACTGAACTTTATGTTGCTTAATTTTAAATGACTTAGCCTTTATACGACTTAGTACTGTTGTTCTGCATCAACAGCGACATCATTTGCGCCGTCAGCAACTGCGTTAGCACCGTCAGCAACGGCTGATGCAGTACCTTCAACGACTTTGCTTGTGCCTTCAGCAATAGCATCGCCAGTTTCTTCTAGTGCATTAGTGGCAGCAGCACCAGCAACTTCAGCATTTTCTGCAGCTTCAGCGCCAGCTTCTTGGGCAGCTACTTCAGCTTCAGCAGCAGCGGCTTCTGTATTCGCAGCAGCTTCTTCTGTGTTAGCAGCAGCATCTTCGCCAGCTGACTCAGCAGCAGCATCGGTTTTATCTTGTGTTTCTTGGCTACATGCAGTGATTGCAAAAGTACCAGCAAGAACACTAGCAAGTAATAAATGACGTTTTAACATAACAAATCCCTCATAAATAAAGCATGTCAAATACATGGTTTGCGCTATTTTATAGAGTGCAAATTGGACATGCAATAATAATTTTCAGTATAGAAACAAATAATTACCACTTAATAATAATCGATGACAATTCGAACTTATTGCCTTGAAAACAATAAGATATGAATAGTAGCCAAAATATTATCCGTACAGCGTACCTTAGATACTGCGGCTAAGTTGTACGGCTAATGTTACTCATCTGCTTAAGTATCGTTAAGAGGTTATGCATTAATTTGTAAAGCAGCAACCGCTGGCAAGATTTTACCTTCTACAAACTCTAAGAACGCACCGCCACCCGTTGACATGTAGCTGACGCCATCAGCCACTTGATATTTATCAATCGCAGCAAGTGTATCACCACCACCTGCAATCGAGAAACCTTGGCTGTTTTTGACCGCTTCTGCCACTATCTGAGTACCCTGACCAAACGCATCCACTTCAAAAACGCCGACTGGACCATTCCATAAAATGGTTTTAGCATCGTTGATCGCCTCTGCCAATTTCATGGCACTCTCTGGTGCGATATCTAATATCATGTCATTATCGCCAATCGTATCAACAGACTTGATGCTAGCAACTGCCTTTTGAAGCGAGCCTGTGAAATCTGCAAAATCAATCTCATTTTTATCAGCAACGACGACATATTCAGGTAATAAAATCTCAGTTTTACCCATGATTTCACGAGCTGTATCGAGCAGATCTACTTCATAAAGTGACGCACCAACACTATGACCTTGCGCGGCTAAGAAGGTATTGGCAATCCCGCCACCAACGATAATCTGTGAGCAAAGCTCAGCCAAACTATGCAATACCTCTAATTTGGTAGAAACTTTTGATCCACCAACGATAGCGAGCATAGGTTGTGCTGGCGTTTCAAGTGCTAGGCTTAAAGCATCAAGCTCTGCTGCCAATAAAGGTCCAGCACAGGCGGTCTTACCAGCTTTATGCATCGCTTGGGTTACGCCTTCTGTTGATGCTTGGGCGCGATGTGCTGTGCCAAAAGCGTCCATCACAAATATATCGCACAAATCAGCATATTTTTGTGCAAGCGCTGCATCATTCTTCTTTTCGCCTTCATTAAAACGTACGTTCTCTAGCAGTACGACTTCACCTGCTTCGATAGCGATGCCTTGAGTGAGGTAGTCACTATTCAGCGTAACAGGCGCGAATAGTTTATCGCTTAAATAGTCAGCAACGGGTGCTAACGAATAAATAGCTTCAGGATTGCCTTCTGTCGGGCGTCCTAAATGCGAGCAGACTATCACTGCTGCACCCTTTTCTAGCGCCATCTTAATCGTCGGCAAACTTGCTTGCAGGCGTGCATCACTAGCCACTTTACCCGCTTTAATAGGGACATTAAGGTCTTCACGAATCAACACTACTTTATCGGTCAAACTCAGCTCGCTCATACGCAAAAAATTCATTACCTGCTCCTATATATCATCTGTTATCAATCTGTATGACGGTTCGCCAACGGTTTATTGGATACTCTTTAGCAAATTTATTTCATCAAATCCTATTGCTGGCAGTTTTAGAAAACTGTCCTAACAAGTATTTAAGGCGGTGTATTCTAACAGTTTTATAGTCTGTACTTATATGTCACCTAAGATAAATTTAGCGATAAGCAAATTTATCTTCTCAAACTAATAACACTCTCATTAACATTTTGTGGTGGTACTGAGTCGTTTAGCTATCTATGATCAATAGCGTACTTGTGTCATAACAATAAATCATTAGGAGAAATAAATGAGTATCGACTTTGAAGCTGCCAAACAAAACCTATTACAACTAAAAGAAGAGTACCAAACTCGGATTGCTGACATTGAGGACCATATCCAAAATCCGCAAGATGATCTCAATGAACACTGGGAAGATCAAGCGATTGCTTATCGTCAGAATGACATGCGCAAGAACTTAATAGTTGAGGCACAGCAAAGCTTAGGTTTTGTAGACCACGCTTTAAGCCGTATCGAAAGTGGCAGTTATGGGGAATGTGAGGTATGCGCTGAGCCTATCGAAGCACAGCGCCTGCAAGCATTGCCTTATGCAACTTTATGTATGCAGCACGCTGAATAAATTCGTGCTTATATTTTAAAATAGTATTCATTCAGCAGGCACATTCCACTTATTAAGTACTTGCTGCCACTGCTGACAACGCATCGCGATTTGATGGACAGGTAAATCCATGATATCGCCAACGATTGCTATATAAGCAATAGGTAACCCTGCCAGCTCTGAGATGTTTTCTGCCGTTAAACCGCCTATCACGCATATTTTTATATCTTGCTGACAACCTTCTATCAGTTGCTGGCGTAAGATAGTGGCAGCATTGGGCTTGGTCGTTGAAGCAAAGATTGCACCCATGGCGGCATAGCTTGCGCCTTCAGTTTTCGCAGCTTTGACTAGCATTATATCGCCATGACAAGTGCGACCAATGATTTGATTCGGGGCTAAAGATTGTGTTGCCTCACTAAGATCACCATCTTGCTGTCCCAAATGCACGCCGATACCAAGTTTTTCGGCCAAAGCAATATTGTCATTTATCAATACTGGCACATTATAGGTTTTAGCCAAATTAACGATTTGTAGCGCCTCTTTATAAAGAACAGACTCACCGTCAGGCAATGCCAATATCTGCTTACGACGTATTTGTAAAAGAGCAATCAATCCTGTTGCTAAGGCGGCTTCTAACTTTTGATATAAAAGGCTAAACTCATCATCATTAGTCAGCAAATATAGCTTAGGTATAGTATGAGAAACCGTAGAGACCGATGCCTGAATCATGTAATGCTCCTTAATATCAACACGTTTTTGACATAATAAAAAGGCTGTTATATCACATAACAGCCTTTTTATTATAAATGTCTTTTGATACTGCGCGTTTAACGCTGTAATCTTATACCGTGCGGCGTGTTGCCAAGCTATTTAAGATATTTTTGGCATCACCCCAGCGCGTTGCTGAGCTATTGGCACCCAAAATTACGATAATAGCGGGACGATTATTGACGCGCGTCTCCATGACAACACAACGACCTGCTTCATTGATAAAACCTGTTTTTGAGATGCCGATAGGATAGCTACCATCACGAACTAAGCTGCTGGTGTTATTGGCTTTGTAAGTGCGGTTACCACTTGAGAAGTTAGAGACAAAAAAATCATAGCTCTTAGTGGTTGAGAAACGACGAATCACGTCATAGTTACCAGCAGCACGAACCATTTTAACCAAGTCATTTGAGGAAGCAACGTTGCGCTTATCCAGACCAGTTGGGTCACCAAAGAAAGCGGTACTCATGCCAAGCTCTTGTGCTTTACGGTTCATCGCACGTATAAAGGCGCTATAGCCACCCGGATAATTACGGGCAAGACTTTTTGCTGCAGGATTTTCTGACTTCATTAATGCCATTAATAGCATCTCAGCGCGATTGAGACGATCGCCTGACTTTAGGTTAGAGCTGGCACGCTTTGGACCAACGAAATCTTCTGGATCAAGTGTTAGCTCTTCACGCATATCTAAGCCGGCATCAAGTACCACGATAGCCGTCATTACCTTGGTAATACTGGCCATTGGACGCGCGATATCCGCATCTTTTTGATAAATTGACTCACCGGTTTCTGCATCAATAACCGCGACACTGCGCGAATCGGTGCTGATCGGAATCATATTACTGTTGCCAAAACTACCGCGATAAGTGGTGTTGTAGCTATTGGCATTATTATAACTGTTGTTATTACTACTACCAAAACTGGTCGTATTGGTAATACTGGTTGTACCAGAACCGTTATCTATTTTTTTAATCGTAGAGCTATTGCCAGACCTAGACATGATACTGCGCGCTTCAGACAAGCTATCGGCACCGCCCCAGCTCAGGCGAGCACTAGACTCAGAGCTGGCGCTACCATTAATTGTAAGTGCGGCTTGTGCGACACTGCCCAAACTCAATGAAATCATAGCAGCGATTAATTGCTGTTTGGTTAATGGTAGTTGCTTCATTCTGCCTCCTGCTTACGTGCTGTCATCAGTGACATACTGACTGACGCCAACTACGTACGTAGCGTTTATAGGTGTGTTTGTAGATACTCACATAGAGTTTTTGTATTTTTAGTGTATCATGGTTTGCATTTAAGTTTAATGTACTAAATCAATTAGATGGCATTTCAGTGCCACATTCAAATTTTACTACACTTACTTGATGTTACAGCAATATTAGTTAACATTAGCGCAATATAGCATTACATTAACGCTGGCAGACACCTTATTGCGTCTCTACTGTCCAAATAAAGCAATTAATATTGGCTTTTTTATGCGTAAATGAGTGTTATTGGTCAAATAGATTGATTAAGATGACTTAAATTTAGCAGTGCACCCTTTATTCTGATAGATAGAAAAGAGTATAACAATGATTCGAGTATTAGTAGTAGATGATCATGATTTGGTGCGGATGGGTATTAGCCGTATGCTGGCAGATAGTGCAGATATCGAAGTCGTCGGTGAGGCAGACAGCGGTGATATGGCGATAAAGATGGCAAAACAGCTGCGTCCTGATGTCATATTACTGGATGTAAATATGCCCAATATCGGCGGTTTGGAAGCAACCAAACGCTTGATTCAGCTGGATATGGGTATCAAAATTTTGGCGGTTAGTAGTATGTCAGCTCAACCTTATCCCTCAATGTTGATTAAAGCGGGCGTCAATGGCTATATTACTAAAGGCACACCGCTTGATGAGATGATACGAGCTGTCAAAAAAATCTATCAAGGTGGACGCTATTTTAGCCAAGACGTCGCTGAACAATTAGCTGACGTACTATTATCTGATAATGCCAATTCCCCTTTTGATTTGCTCAGTGATCGTGAGAAGCAAGTAGCAATGATGGTGGTCAACTGTCAAAGCCCTCAACAAATCGCAGACCAGTTATTTGTCAGTGTGAAGACCATCAACACCTATCGCTATCGCATTTATGAAAAAGTAAATGTCGATAGTGATGTGAAATTGACGCATTTAGCGATTCGTCATGGTCTTATTCAGCCCTAATTATCAATTCTCTCTCATTAAGCACATTAGTTATTAATCCATGAATCCTGCCAAATCTGCCTCCAAGCTTATCGCTGTTATTACTGACTATCTAGAGCAAGATGATATTTTGCCTGTGCCGCAGTTACGCAAACTGGGGATGATTTATAGCAGTTATCGCTTTATCGTCAGCTTGTTTTTTATGCTGATGGTATATATTACGGTTCGCACGGATGGCAGCCCATCATTGCCAAGTTTCTTGCAGCAAACCGTGCTCAGTTTTTACGTTTTGCTAAGTTTAATCTTGCTAGGATTATTTTATACCGTTGGTAAGCATATACGCCGACAGCTGGCTTTTGGGTTGGCGCTAGATGTCATTATTCTAAGCTTACTGCTCTATACCGCTGGCGCACCTGATTTGCAGCTGACCATGCTATATATGGTGGTGGTAGCCGCAAGCTTTATGTTATTACATGGTTCACAAGCATTGATTATTACTTTGCTTGCCATTATTTTTGTGATTTATCAGCAGTTTTTTTATGCCATTGCCAATAGTATGAGTTTGGCAAATTTAGGCAATGCCCTACTCATGTCAGCCAGCTTTTTGGCAGTAGGCGGTCTAAGCTGGTCGATATCGCAGCGCTTGGTACAGCTTGAAAAAGTGGCGGTTCGCCATGCCAAAGAAGTCGAGCGTTTAAATAGTATCAATCAAGAAGTCATCTCTCAAATGGTCAATGGTGTCATCGTCATTGATAACAAACAAGTGGTCTTAGCCAACCTTGCGGCTTATCAGCTACTTAGTATCCCAAGCCGTCATGACAATCAGTCAAAACCAGTAGCCGCTTTTGAGCAGCAACTTGGTCAACAACATCTGCAATTGTTTAATGCTTGCTTATCGGTAGCCGCAGGACTAACGCGTACTTTCATTTATGAGCTGCCTGCTGTTGCCAACTCTTCTATCATTGGCAAGCTGCGTGTCGATATTATTCCTTTAAAAGACGACAGTAAACTCATTATATTAGAGGATTTACGCCGTGAACAAGCCAGTGCGCAACAATTAAAGCTCGCCTCACTTGGACAGTTGACCGCCAGTATCGCTCATGAAATCAGAAACCCTTTGGCAGCTATTTCTCAAGCTAGCCAGTTGCTAATAGAAGATGTTATAGAAAGCGAGATGGACAATGACAATGCCCTAAATCCTTTCGCTAATAATAATATAAATAGCCAGATGACTGGCAACCATGAGCTTTATAAAATGATATTTTCGCAAACAAAACGCGTTAATCGCATTATCGAAGACGTATTAAAACTGTCGCGCCAGCAAACGGCCAATCAACAAACCATTATCCTTGCTGATTGGATGCCTGTATTTTTAGACAATTACTTTAAAGGACATGATGTCTTTTTACATGTTCTTACCCAGCCTACCATCTCTTTTGATATTCATCAGTTAGAGCAGGTACTCATCAATTTAATCAATAATGGTTTACGCTATAGTAGTTACGCCCACCCTCATGCCTTTGTGGAAATCGAAATTTATTGTGCCGATAACGATGTTATAATCGATGTTTTGGATGGCGGTACTGGTGTTAATGCAGCTGATTTAAGCGCTTTATTTAATCCGTTTTTTACCACCGAACAATCAGGCACAGGGCTTGGGCTATATTTATCACAAGCCTTTTGTGAAGCCAATCAGGCACGCTTACTGTATGTGCCTGAGCATCAAAAAACCTGCTTTAGGCTGATTTTTCCTGCTGTTCATAATGATATCGTTAGTCCAACTTTTATCTGAAGAAAAAATTACTTCTCAAAAAAAATTGAAAGAAAATGTAAAACAATAGGCTTTATATTGTTCATTAAAAAATACCTGTAACCAATGCAGTTATTAAGACTGATAAACCCTTAGAGAGTTATTTTATATACTTTTGCAGCACTTGAAAACAATGAGATGATGTATGACAACCACCGCGCTAGTCGTTGATGACGAAGTAGATTTATGCCGTTTGATGCAAATCACCCTGACCAAAATGGGTATCAAAAGTGATGTTGCCTATACATTGTCGCAAGCGAAATCGTACTGGCAAGACAATGACTATGACTTTTGTCTAACCGATTTAAAACTCCCTGATGGTTCGGGATTAGAGTTGGTCAAACATATCAGTGCCAGCTCCAGTAAGCCCATTGCGGTGATTACAGCGCATGGTAGTATGGATTTAGCGATTGAAGCACTAAAGCTTGGGGCCTTTGATTTCGTCAATAAACCGCTTGAGCTACCCCGCTTACGGCAATTGGTTGAAAACGCGCTAAAAGTAATACAACAAGATTTGAATGCCAAGTCCACGCCGCAACGCTCACCTGAACAGCAGATGCTTGATGAGCGCCTGATTGGTGATTCGGCAGTAATGCATCCTTTAAAAAACACTATTTTAAAATTGGCTCGCTCACAAGCGCCGGTATTTTTGTCAGGGGCGTCAGGTACAGGTAAAGAAGTCGTTGCGCGGCTCATTCATGACTTAAGCCCGCGGCGTGACGGCAGTTTTGTGCCGGTAAATTGTGGGGCAATACCTTCAGAGCTGATGGAATCAGAGTTTTTCGGTCATAAAAAAGGTAGCTTTACAGGTGCCGTTGCGGACAAGCAAGGTTTATTTCAGCAAGCCAATGGCGGTACTTTATTTTTAGATGAAGTGGCAGATTTGCCTTTAGCGATGCAAGTGAAGTTGCTACGGGCTATTCAGGAAAAAACTGTACGCGCGATTGGTGATACCAAAGAAGTACCTGTCGATATTCGTATCTTGTCAGCCACGCATAAAGATCTGAACCAGCTGGTACAGACAGGGTTGTTCCGTCAAGATTTATATTACCGCATTAACGTGATTGAGCTTAAATTACCAACATTGAATGCACGGCGCGATGACATACCGGTATTAGCCACGCATTTTTTAGCGCTGATTGCTGAAGAGTGGCAGTTGGAGTCGAAGCCTTTATTAACTGCAGAGGCTTGCCTGCGTTTACAGCAGCATGATTTTGCGGGTAACGTTCGTGAGCTGCGTAATGTACTTGAACGTGCCGTTACTCTAGCTGAAACCTCAACTATCGATATAAGCCATCTCGGCTTATCTGACTTAGATGACCATCAACAGGCGCATATGCCTCAAAAAATCAATGAAAATAACGCATCTGATTCAATAGAAAATATAGATAAAGACGATAGAGAACCATCATCTATCAAAAGTGTCTCGACGCAGCAAGCAACAGCTAATCTGCATCCTTATCGTACGATGACTCATCACTATGCTGCAGTGAAGCAGCCTTCGATATCCGGTACGATATCTGACTCATCGTCTTCCGCAATAGGAATAGAGCAGCAATCAGTGACAGCAATGGCGGAGCGCGCTGAATCAGTAAACAAGAACGCAAATAGTGATAAGACCGATTCTGTAGCCAATATCGACAGTAGTATTGATGGCAATATTGATATATTAGACAGTATCGCGATAAAAAGCAGCGTCAGTGGTCAGCTACCAGCACAAGGGTTAGAGCACTATCTCCAAGAGCAAGAAAGACAACTTATTATCACTGCACTTAAGCAAACTGGCTGGAATAAAACCCAAGCCGCTGAACTATTAGGAACCACTTTTCGATCCTTACGCTATCGTATGACCAAACTTGAGATTGCAGAAGATCAAGCTGAATAAAGGGCTTTGATATAGAATTGTGACTAGATTAGAGCTTTTCCTCAGATGTTGGTTTTTCAATAACATTCTTTATAGCTGTATTGTTTTTAATAATACTATTTTTAGGATCGGGCTTTTTCTCAGAGCGTACAAATCGAATACCTGAAGTAAGTGCTTTCTTTCGTAATAAATCAAGCGCTTGCTGCTCCCACGTGCTTTCACTACCCGATAGTGCGATATCAGGCTCTACCCCAATACCATCTATCTTTTTACCTGAAGCGGTCATATAATTGGCAACCGTAAGCTTGACTGCTTGCTCCTCGTTAAGCGGTATCACCGATTGTACAGAGCCTTTGCCGTAACTGACCTCACCTAAGACAGTGCCACGCTTTTGCGCTTGCAAGCTACTGGTCAACACTTCTGCCGCTGACGCCGAATAGCGATTTTGCAATACTACTACCGGTAACGCCTCAAGCAATGCTGCACCTCTAGTCGATAATGTACGCGAATCTGCTTGGCGACTCTTTATCTGTACCACATCCGTATCTGTCATAAATAGGCTAGCAACGCTCACAGCGGATGCCAATACGCCACCTGGATTATCACGTAAATCTAGTAGTATTCCTGTGACAGGCTTATCTAAATCGATCAAACTTTGTAGCAGTTTTTCACGGCTATTATTTTGAAATGCTGGCAACCTAACAATGGCCATACCATCTACAAAACGAGTTTCGATAATTTGAGGATGGCTATTATTACGTTGTAAAGTGGTGACATGTTTACGGCGTCCTGCCTTGGACGTCACCACATCTACTTGCGTACCGGCAATGCCTGTCAAAAGCTGCTCGATATCGTTACTTTCTTCATCTTCGCCAAGCTTAAATTCATCGACTTGGTGTAGATAATCGCCAACTGCGATACCCTTTTTATCGGCAGGTGAATCATCAAGTACCTCAGTGATGACCCAATAGCCCAAGGCTGATTGATACTCAACCTTGATACCAATATCGCCGACATCGCCTTCTGTAAAAGCACGCAGATTTTCATAGGCTTCAGCGTCCAGAAATTCCGCATGACTATCGAGCTTGGTTAACATGCCGCTCATAGCATTATTAAACAGTTCTTCATCATTAACTGTATCGACATATTCGCGACGTACCAAATCAATCAAAGCAACAAAGGTCTTCAACGTTTCAGGAGAAATAGCATTTAATGATACTTGAGCCACTTCTGCAGGAATGTCGGTATTAATAATAGGCGATTCATTGTTCAGCACACTTTCATCCGCCACACTATCAATTAAATCGTCAGCTTGATCAGCAGATTCAAGCATATCAGCAATATCTGATAGATCATCTGCGCCGTTATCTAATGGTACATTATCAGCATTTAAACTGATGAGTTGTAAGCTTGCCGTACGACTCGCGTTGCGTCCTGCAGCAGTATCTTTGACAGCCGCTTGCGCTGGTATAGCAATCATACTTAAGCCCAGAAAACCCACGATAAGCGTCGGCTTTAAGACGTTAGTGTAGCTAGATATCGTACTCATTGACTGCTCGAGTCTTTTAGAGGTCAATGGAAATGTACGACTGATAGGATTGTTAAAATGCATAAAAATCACCTGAAAATTTGTCCAAAGTTAAGCCATCATTATTATAGGATTGTTATATGGTTATTATTGAATAATAGCCCATAAGATAGCATCAAGCACCCTTATAAGAATAGGAGAGTATTGCAAGTAACTTAGGTGAAATGTTAGACAAAATGTAGCAACAAAAAAGGGAGAGCTGATCAATAGCTCTCCCTTTTAATATTAATTTACTTTGAAAGTAATGTAACGCTACTACTATAAATTTCTAGCGCCTTACTATAATTGGATTATTGAGCGGCAACCAACAAACTTTCGCCTGTCATCTCTTTCGGCGCTTCGATATCCATTAAGGCCAGAATAGTAGGTGCAACATCACTAAGCTTACCGCCGCTACGGACTTGTACTTTTTTCTCACCGACATAAATCAGTGGCACGTGTTCAGTAGTATGCTGAGTATGGACTTGACCACTCTCATAGTCTTGCATCTGCTCACAGTTGCCATGATCTGCTGTAATCAGCATATCGCCGCCTGCCGCACGTACTGCTTCTGCCACGCGCCCAACGCAGATATCTAACGCTTCTACTGCTTGCACCGCAGCATCAAAGATACCAGTATGACCGACCATATCACCATTGGCATAATTGACAACTAGCACGTCATATTTACCAGATTCTATCGCTTCCACCAGTCTATCAGTCACTTCAGGCGCGCTCATCTCAGGCTGCAAGTCATAAGTAGCAACATCTGGCGATGGCACTAAGATGCGTGTCTCACCTTTATATTCATCTTCACGCCCACCACTAAAGAAGAACGTCACATGCGCGTATTTTTCAGTTTCAGCAATACGTAACTGGGTTTTGCCCTTATCTTGCAAATACTCGCCAAGTGTATTGGTCAATGAGGTTGGATAATAAGCGATGCTGGTTTTAGGATTATCTGCTAACACATCAGAATACTTGGTCAACATCACAAATGCCGCAAGTTTTGGCTGCTTATTGCGGGCAAATCCTGAAAACTCATGATCCGGTAATACGAAAGCTTGCGCAAGCTCACGAGCACGGTCAGCACGGAAATTCATAAAAATAAGGGCATCATTGTCATCAACGGTATAAGGCACTTCATCACGCCCAATTACGACCGTTGGATTAATGAATTCGTCGGTTTCGCGTGCTTTGTACGCAGCTTGCACTGCCCCATCAGCACGAGTTGCTAAACGATCCGCTTTACCTTCAGTGATCAGCTCATAAGCTTTTTGTACACGATCCCAGCGATTGTCACGATCCATCGCATAGTAACGCCCGATAATACTGGCAATCTGTACACGACCACTCTCATAATGCGCATTCAGCTTTGCGATATGATCACGAAGACGATTGATATATTTATCAGCAGACTTAGGCGGCGTGTCACGTCCATCCAAAAAGCAATGCACAAAGACGTTTTTGGCACCATGTACCAATGCGGAATGACACATTGCTTCAATATGGTCTTGATGAGAATGGACGCCACCATCTGACAGCAAGCCCATAATATGCACATTGCCGCCCAATGTGTTGGCGGCTTTTACTGCATCGACCAAGGCTTCATTTTTATAAAAATCACGACTGGCAACTTCACTTGAGATACGAGTTGAATCCTGATAAAGCACGCGCCCAGCGCCCAAATTCATATGCCCAACTTCTGAATTACCAAACTGACCATCTGGCAAACCTACATCTTCTCCTGACGCTGATATCAATCCATGCGGATATTGTTCATAAATATTATCTAAATTTGGCATATTAGCGGCAGCAATGGCATTGTCTTTATCGTCTTCACGATGCCCAAACCCATCTAATATCATTAATACACGCGGCACTTTCTTATTATTATCACTATCTTGCTGCTTGCTTAATTGTGCCTGATTATCGTCGATAGATTCTGATTGTTGCTGGGTATTGGTCATGGATTACCGCTCCTCAAGTGAATGAACGCCTATAATGCTGTATTAGGATGTCTAAAGTTGTCTATATTAGCACACATCTTGAAATAGCTGAAAAGTGAGCTTCTAAATCAACAATTGCTTACTATATAAATAGATTAGGATGTAATAATAATTTCATGGTAATAATGCTAATTATCAAACTCACGTAGCAATCTGTAAATCGTACTTGCAATCACTCAAACCATTGGTTAAGATAATTATATTCTGAAGTGTTGGCTAGCAGATGTTTATTCCCTGAGCCGATAATGCTTTACCAGGATGTGGTACCTATTGCTTCATTGTGTATGCCTGCACCGCTTGCGGTGTATCAGGAAACCTGCCGAGGCAGTGACGCATCCGCCCTGAACTTCACGGTTCATGGGTCACCATCTTGCGGCGGCACTTCGGTTGTTATATTCGGCTAGTAGTTCTTTTATTTATAAGCACTATATTTATAAAGAATGAATTACAGCTACTAAAAAGCCCCTTTTGTCATTGACGAAAGGGGCTTTTTCTATGCTTGTCTATTAATTCAACTATTCGTCATTAGCAGATTTAGTGATTTTTTTCACATCTTTAGGAATGGTTTTTGCTGTCCCATCAATCGTTGTATGCTGCTTAAACACATCACCAAACGGGTTTTGCTGTTGACCAAACGGGTTCTGATTATTCATACCACCTGCGCCGCCAAACGGGTTTTGACCACCCATGCCGCCAGCACCACCGAATGGGTTTTGTCCGCCGCCCATTTGTCCACCCATCTGCTTGGCCATCATCTCCATCATTTTTTGTTGATTGTTCATGACGTAATTATTGGCGAAGTCTTTGAGCTTTTTCTGCACGGGTGGCAAGATAACCAGTAATGCCAATAAGTCACTAAGCACACCAGGAATGAGTAGCAAAATACCAGCCGCTGCCATAGCCACACTTTTGATCATGGTTGACTCTTGCGGACGCATCGACGGATTCATCATACCGCCTGCTTTCATCTGCTGTGCCATTGGGTTGAGAGCTGCCATGCCTTTGCGCAGGAGCGAAATACCGATGACGGCGGCGATAATAAACCAAATAAACACCAACCAGCCACTCGTAAATTGAGCAAGCAAATACCAAAGCAGCATCTCGATAATAAACCATACGATGGCAATACCAACTATCTGACCCATAAAGTGTCGTCCTATAAAATAAAAACCAATAAATTGAGCGCCATGCAAATTAAAATGGCTAACATATGATGTATATGGGGATTGATTGCTATACTATCAAACTTACGGCTAATTTTTAAGCCATAAAACAAAATGTAAGTAAGACGGAACACTATGGCAATTATTATTGGGATTGATCCAGGTTCACGCATGACCGGCTATGGCATCCTTCAACAAACGGGCGATAAGCTCACCTATATTGATTCAGGCACCATTCGTACAGATACCAAAGAGATGCCTGAACGCCTAAAACGTATTTTTAATGGCTTGACGCGTATTACTCAGCATCATCTAAAATATGCAGATGAGCCTATTTATACGGCAATTGAACAAGTATTTATGGCAGAAAACCCTGATTCAGCACTTAAGCTTGGGCAAGCACGTGGCGCAGCCATTGCAGCGATGGTAGCACTGGATTTGGAAGTCTCAGAATATACGGCACGCCAAATCAAACAAGCCGTTTGCGGCTATGGCGCAGCAGCAAAAGAGCAAGTACAAGAGATGGTGTGCCGGATACTGACTCTGGATTTTGTACCACAACAAGATGCGGCAGACGGTCTTGCCTGCGCCATCTGTCATGCGCATTCAAGCCATTCAATGAACAAATTGATATTAAATAGTGCCATGCGCGGGCGCGGTGCTTCTAAGAAAAAGGGACGCTGGCGTTTAACTGAAGAAGACTTAGGTAATTTGCGTTAAAAAGCTCATTAAATAAGGACAAAAAACACGCACCTTTTCGGACGCGTGTTTTTTATGACTTATCTAATACCACTATTGAACATCGGTAGTTAATTATAACCAATCAGCCCTACTCTACGACTGAGCTTTCAATAACAGCGTCCAGTACATAGGCATACTCTTCACCTTCTGATACCTTATCGCTGTCTAATTGGTAACGTTGCAGGCGTAGCACTTCATCATGCTTACCATCATGCTCATAGCCGTCAATCTCACCATTAAATGCAGACCACTTGCCTTCACTGACTTTAATACCTTGATCATTATAAGTAACCGGTTTCACTTGCAAACACATCTCTAAGCTATTATCAGAGCACACTGTTTCATTAGCATTTACGGCCCAAAATACAGTCTCACCTTTACTATTGTACTTGGCTTGTGACGTCAACCTACCTTTCCAAGTCAAAGTGACCGCATTGCTGGTCACTTGCGTTAGGACTGGGTTATCACCCTCAGTGACACTTAGCTCACTAGTACCCTGCATCAAGGTATCTAAACGATTTTCTGCCTTATTTAGATTTTCGCATAGCATTTTGGTACTCATGCTGTCTTCTGTCGTTAACGTATGACCTTTCAACTCATAACCTGCACTCATAGTGTTACAGCCTACACCATAATTCAGGGTGTTATGACCTTGGTTTTGTTTAAACGACAGCATTACTTGGTTCTTAATATCTACAAGCGTCGTTATGACAGGTCCACCACTTTTATCATCGATATCAAGTAGTGTCCAACGATAACGCGCAAGATTTTCAATCATTTGTTCTTCAGCACTCATCTCGCTTGCCTTAGCTAACGTGGCATTATTATTCACTATATCAGCATCTGCAGTGCTAACATTGGTATCAGCTGACTCGAGATTTGCATCCGTTGGAACAGAAGCATCTTGGCAAGCACTTAATGCCAGACTTATCGCTAGCATACTTGGCAATAGGGCGGATTTAAAAGATAGTGTCATGAAGATCATACCTTGCAGTTATACTTTTTAATTCAACTTTTTGACCCATTTAATCTACAAAATCTGACTGTCACAATTATAAGACAGATATCAGTCGAATTATTCAAAGGGCTTTTAAAAAGATGCTTATAAAAGGGTAATAATCTGACCACTATAGCGCTCATAAGTGATATAGGTGTAACGAAGTGTTTAATTTTATAGATTCATAGTAAATTTCACATATATGCTTATCTTATTTTTAATGTTAACCATAGTAAAACAGCTCTGCGTCGTTAGGAATTATCCTCGTTACACAAAGCTGTTGCTGCTTATCATTACATTTTTAAAAAATTTATTACTTTAATCTTCTTCATGAACAGGTTTGGCTTTTGCCATGTTTTTGATGCTAAAACGCTCGTTCATCATTTGGTAAAAACGGGCAAGATTGTCGCCTTGTTCATTGGGATTGACTTGAAGGACTTTGCCAAAATCTAAACCCAAATACAGCACAATATCAGCAAAGCTCAGCTGGTCACCGACCAGATACTCATGACCCTCCAACAGGGTTTCAAAATATGCCAATGCTTTGACAGCACGTGCGATAGATGGCGCGACAAACTCTGGTACTTGCTCAATACGCTGGGCTTTTGATGGGTGGCTATGCTGAAAGGCGAGCATAAAGTTATATAGTACCTCAAATTCGGCGATACGGCGCATAGAGCATACTTGCGCACGCTGTACCACATCATTGCCCATCACTGAGCGCTCACCATAAACACGGTCGAGATATTCGCACACTGCCTGCGAGTCATTGAGTACAGTACCATCATCTAATGTCAAAACAGGTACGGTTTGCATGGGATTTATTTTGGTAAATGCCTCTGACATTTGCTCGTTGGCAGCAAAATCGATATCAATCACATCGAGGTCATCCATATCATCAATATCGATACCTTTTGATGCTAGCAAAATAAGTGCTTTCCGTGGATTAGGTGCTGTACGGGTGACATATAATTTTTTCATAAAAACTCCTTGTAAGGTGGGCTTAAAAGCGACTTAGCGCTGCTATACTTTATTATGATTGTTGTGTCATCAAGTATCAAATGCTCTATTAACTCAAGTATTAACGATAACGATTCATCTCTAAATCATGCATACTTGATTTACTAGTTATAGCGTACTCTGTTCATCATAGCAAAGCCTTATTTAGATGATGCTTCTGATGTTAAGCTGAATAACAGAAAGCCCCACAATTTTGCATTATGGGGCTTTTTAAATCATCTCTTCATCAAGCTCACATGCTCCAACTTATTATTTATTAGGTGCAGGAGTGGTACGTAAATACGGCTTAATTTCTGTGTGACCTTTTGGATATTTGGCAGCGATATCTTCGTTTTTAACACTTGGCGGAATAATAACGTCATCACCATCCTTCCAGTCTACTGGCGTTGCGATGTTGTATTCATCAGACAATTGCAGTGCGTCAATCACGCGAAGGATCTCGTCAAAGTTACGACCACAGCTAGCAGGATAGGTCAGCGTTAGTCGAATCTTTTTGCTTGGGTCAATAATAAAGACGCTACGTACGGTATGCGTGCTGTCTGCATTTGGATGCATCATGTCATACAGCTCAGCCACTTCTTTATTAGGATCAGCGATGATTGGGAAGTTCAGTTCAGTACCTTGAGTTTCACCAATATCTTTTGCCCAGGCATGATGGTCATCGATACCGTCAACAGAGATACAAATTGGCTTCACGCCGCGCTTTTGAAATTCGCCATTTAGCGCAGCAGCACGACCAAGCTCAGTGGTACATACTGGGGTAAAATCGGCTGGATGTGAGAAGAAAACGACCCAATTATCACCCGCCCATTCATGAAAATTGATTTCACCATCGGTGGTGGTTGCATCAAAATTTGGTGCGGTATCGCCTAAACGTAAATGTGCCATGCTTGATTCCTTATTTATGATTGTGACGAGCGCTATTATCGAATGCTATCTACGCGCTCTCTTATTATCAACGACATACTCAGCGGTTAAAATATCTACCAAGCATCTCAACAAAAAAACTGACTTTATCTTAACAAACTGGTTATGAATGTCTTGTGACGGATTGTAATGCGGTTATTCCTTTTATTACTAACACGAATGTAGCAAAATTATTCTTTGAAAACAAAGTAATGAGCTAAAAAGTGAGAAGTTAAGTAGACTTTTATATCACCATCCCTGAATCCCACAGACAAAACTCACCAAACTTTCCACGCTTACTCGTACCACCTGCGGCACGCCCAGCATCTGTTAATAACAACTCACCTTCTTGCTCTTGCAAATATCCCGCTGTCAGTAATTTATCGTTTAATTCTTGGGTTTTAAAGCCCAGCTCTTTGGCAAGCTTTGCCGTCGTTAACTTAGAATAATTAGGTGTTGCTATTTCTGTAGGTTTAGCAGAATTAGTTTCAGTAGGGACTTGAGAAGCACTCTCAGAACTAAGGTTTTTATCAACACTATTACTAGGCTCAATTATTTTTTCAAGTGACATTCTGACTTCATCACTGATACGAATGATGCGCTGGGCTTCTTCATAAGTATCGGCATAGAGTTTGGCATCTTCATTACGGTAAATCAGCACGCCCATTTCATTATTATTTACTTGGCTAAATTCATAAAGGTTTAAGCTCGTAATAATGCACTCATTTTCGTTCAGGTAACACTTTGCATGCAAGTTTTTACAAAAGCTGGTGCGAATAAAAGTCAGATTTTTGAGCCAGTTTATTTCTTCAGGGTGCAAATCATTTTTACCATAAACGATACGGATATCAATTTTGAGACGATTACGATCTTCTAACAGCTCTTTAATACGCTCATTCAGCTTTAGATAGGGGCTAATAATAATCAATCTATCAGACGCATTTTTAATCAACTCTTCTAAATGATAAGTTGTACCACTGCTGTTTAAAAATTTTGCCATTTCAATACCCTCACCATCTATGATTAAAATTTATACTTATTCACAAAAAATCCCATCCCTAGCGTACTAGAAATGGGCAACATTGCAAACTACTATTGTTCAGTATTTTCTTACAATAAATATGAACTGCGCTAATGATAAATTAAGCGGGTTTATAACTATCACGTAAGCTGACGATTTGGTTAAAGACAGGCTTATCACTCCTATGATCTTCGCTATCAGAGATAAAGTAACCTTCACGCTCAAACTGGAAGCGCGTGCCAGCGTCTGCATTGACCAATGATGGCTCAACCACAGCATTTAGCTCAGTCAATGAGTTAGGGTTCAAGGCTTGATGGACGTCAGCGACGCCACTTGGGTCTTCAACACTAAATAGCTGCTCATACATGCGCACCGTTGCTGGAACGCCTTGGCTAGCCGATACCCAATGAATCACGCCTTTAACCTTACGACCTTCAGGATTGTTGCCCAAAGTCGCCGGATCAATCGTTGCTTTAAGCTCAATCACGTTACCGCTATCATCTAAAATATGCTCCGTCACGGCCAATACATAGGTATTACGCAGACGAATCTCATTCTTCTCTGGTGATAAACGCTTATAACCTGCTGGCGGCTCAATTTCATAATCGCCTTGGTCAATATAAATGCTCTCAGTAAATGGAATTTCACGTTCACCCATATCGACATTGGGATGATTGGGCTGAGTTAACCATAAAGTCTGCGAGGCATCGTCAAAACGAGCTTGAACGGTGTCAGCCTTTTGCGACTCCCAACTGCTAACCGCATCGCTAAAGTTGGTAATGGTCACTTTTAATGGTTTGAGTACTGCCATGCCACGTGCAGTCGTTGTCTCTAGTGACTGACGAATACTAAATTCTAATAAGCGAAAGTCAACGACGCTGTCTACTTTGGTCACGCCAACACGCTCACAGAAATCACGTAAGCCTTCTGGTGTATAGCCACGGCGACGCATGCCAGCAATCGTCGGCATACGTGGATCGTCCCAACCGCTAACGATATTTTCATCAACCAACTGCTTTAATTTGCGCTTACTGGTCAATGTATGGTCGACATTTAGACGAGAGAACTCATACTGATGCGGCGGTTGCTCAAAGCCAACTTTTTCTATTGCCCAGTCATAAAATGGACGATGGTCTTCAAACTCTAACGTACATAATGAATGGGTAATGCCTTCGAGCGCATCAGATAATGGATGAGCAAAGTCATACATCGGATAAATGCACCATTTATCCCCCGTTTGGTGATGTGCTTGATGCATAATGCGATAGATAACAGGATCACGTAGGTTCATATTAGGGCTTGCCATATCAATCTTGGCACGTAGCACTGCTTTACCTTCAGCATATTTGCCCTTTTTCATATCATCAAAGAGTTGCAAATTTTCTTCAACACTGGCATTACGATGTGGCGACGCTGTCCCTGCTTCATTAAATGAGCCACGATTTTCTTTAATTTGCTCAGGCAATTGCAAATCTACATAAGCATCGCCTTGCTTGATCAGCTGAATCGCCCAAGCATGAAGTTGGTCGAAATATCCTGAGGCATGGTACGCCTCTCCTGCCCACTCAAACCCCAACCATTTCACATCATTCTCAATGTTATCGATGAAGTCTTGCTTTTCTGCGGTTGGGTTGGTGTCATCAAAGCGCAGGTTGCAGATACCGCCAAACTCCTCAGCCACACCAAAGTTTAGACAGATGGATTTAACATGACCTAAATGCAAGTAACCATTGGGCTCAGGTGGGAAACGAGTGACAATCTGTTGGTATCTTTGCGCATTAACATCATCACGAATAATATTACGAATAAAGTCGTTTTTGTGTTCGTCTTTTTGTGCATTATTGCTTGAGTGCTCACTCATCGGGCATTGCTCCTAACGCAAATGGTCAATTCATGCGACGTGCCATCACGCCTCATGGAAAATTCAAAATATTTGATAAAGTAAAACGATATCGTAAAACAAGCCTCAGCCATTAAATTTAAGCCAATTTACAAAAATTTGGGTTATAAAAACAGTGTGTTATAAACACCAAGCTATGATGACTTTTTGTCAAAATCGTTTAGAAATGGGTAAAGTTGCGTTATTCTATCAGCTTTTGCAAACGCATTAACAGCCTGATACATGACACGGGATAAAAAAGCCGTTAGACTAGCCATAAATTTTTATCCACCAACTTTTTATCCACCACTTAACAGCGTCATTTTAGGCGCTGCAATAAAGAGGAATATCCCATGGTAGACATGCCACCAGTAGTAGAACTTGACACCAGTATGGGTGCGATCGTTATCGAACTCAATGAAGAAAAAGCACCAAAAACCGTTGAAAACTTTTTAAACTACGTAAAATCTGGTCATTATGATGGCACGATTTTCCATCGCATCATTGACGGCTTTATGATTCAAGGCGGTGGAATGGACGCTGACATGAATGAAAAAGCCACCAACAAGCCAGTAGAAAACGAAGCAGACAACGGTCTAAAGAACGACGCTGGCACGATTGCTATGGCGCGTACGCAAGATCCACATTCAGCGACTAGCCAATTTTTTGTCAACGTAAAAGACAACGATTTCTTAAACCATTCTGGCAAAAACATGCAAGGTTGGGGTTATACCGTATTTGGTAAAGTAACAAGCGGTATGGACGTCATCGAAAAAATGCGTGGCGTCCCAACTGGTCGTTTCGGTATGCATGCTGATGTACCAAAAGAGCCAGTGGTTATCAATTCAGCCACCATCATCACTCAGTAATCATTCTTCAATAGTTATATACTTAGTAGCGATGAATCAGTGAAAGCTTATGAGTCGTTACTGTTTAAAGTTATGAGGATAAGGATAAATGCAAAGTTTCAGCCACCTAATTACCACCCGCCCTCATGAGGTGCGACAAGTATTGATTAGCGATTTGCATTTATCGCCTGAAGAGCCTGCCTTAGTGCAGGCTTTTTTGGCGCTGCTTGATGATTGTTTAGCCTTGCCAGACCTTAAGTGCTTATTTATTTTGGGCGATTGGTTTGAGATATGGATTGGTGATGATGCTTATTTATCACTAGCGGAAGATGAACGTCAAACTCATTGGTTAACCCCTCTTATCGTTAAGTTAAAAAGACTGCGTGTCGCTGGCTGCGAGATTTTGGTCATGCATGGCAACCGTGACTTTTTGTTAGGTCAGCCATTTTGCAATCTATTCGGTGGTGAGCTGATTTGTGAGCCATATACCTTAACGGTTGGACAGCAAAACTATCGCTTAGAGCATGGCGACGCATTGTGCGTTCATGATAAAAAGTATCAATTTTTTCGTAAAGTAATGCGTAATCGTTTGACGCAGTGGTATTTGCTTAATAAATCGTTAGAGAAACGCTTGGCAATCGCCGATAAAATGCGGCAAAAAAGTCAGCAGAATAACGCCAATAAAGCGGCGCATATCATGGATGTTAATGAAGCAGCAGTGAATAAAGCTATTTATCGCTTTGACGCCCTACTACATGGTCATACCCATCGTCCTGAAATCCACCAAAGTAATGAGGGTAAAACTCGCTATGTCCTTGGTGATTGGCGACTGTTAAATAAGGACAAGCGCCAGCAAAAAGTGAGTGCCGTGATTGGTGCGATTACAACAAGCGTAGATGAAGGTATTATGGCTGATAGTGCAGAGTTTAACTTATTTGAATTTACCATTACTATTTAAATACCTGAACATCAAAACTGCTGCTGTTATTCTTATACAATGAAAAACTCCGTTATAAAACGGAGTTTTTTTATTTATTAACATCATTATTTTTAAACAACCTTTGAAAACAACGATTATCCAAAAATAGTGATTTCAACCTATCTCACCACCCCGCCAACGAAGACGCGCTACGCTGAGTAATAAAACCATCTGGCGTTTGACCGTTGGCTGCTTGCCAGCGCTGGAACGCATTGCGAGTATTGGTACCTACGATACCATCAGAGCCTTTTGTATCGTAGCCTGAGCTTGTCAAACGCTGTTGTAAATTGCGTACTTGCGACGTTGATAACGGACGCTCATAACGTGGCCATGACTTTTGTAAACCGCCTTGTCCAATCAGCGCTTTACCCAGTAAGCTGACACCAAGGGCATAGCTTGATGAATTGTTATAGACTTTTATGACATCAAAATTTGGACTGAGAAGCAGTACTGGACCATCTTTACCCGCTGGCAGCCACAATTCCATTTGAGTGTTACCATCCAAGGACACATCGGCTATGGTATCGACGCCCATTGACGCCCATCTAGCAGCAGGCTGCTTAGTACCAACCAGTGTGTAATCAAATGACGATGGAATTGTTGCTTCATAAAACGGCGCTAAACCACGTACCCAACCTGAATTGCTCAGATAATTAGCAGTAGACGCCAAGGCGTCGCCCGTCGACCATGGATTGCGATGTCCATTACCATCACCGTCAACGCCATGTTTAAGCCACGTATCAGGGATAAACTGCGTCTGCCCCATACCGCCTGCCCAAGAGCCATCGAGCTGTGACCAAGACACATCGCCGCGCTGTAATAGTGTCGCTAATGATAATAGCTGAGTTTCGGCAAATTCTTGACGGCGCCCATCATAAGCAAGGCTGGCTAGCGAGCTTGGAATACTACTATTACCCGTTACTACGCCGTATGACGACTCCATGCCCCAAATCGCTGCAATGATTTCTGCATTGACGCCATATTGCGACTGTAACTGCGATAAATACGTGCGTTGCTCAGCGAACTTACGCTTACCAGTACTGACGCGACCATCTGATACCGCAGAATCGACATACTCCCATGGCATTTTTGAAAACTCTGGCTGTCCTGAATCAAGCGAGATGACTTGTTGATTTAAATAAGCAGAATCGAGCAGACGACGAACCGTAGCAGCATCATGACCTGATGAAATGGCACGCATAGAAAAATCAGACTTCCAATCAGAAAAACTATTGTAGCTTGGCTTTGCGGGTGTTGGTTTAATGACCGGTGCTGGAGTCGGCTTCACTTGAATGGTTTGAGTCTGGGTAATTTGCACATTACCTTGACGAACTGGCTTATTAGGTTGCTGCATTGCCTGCTGACTGGTACAACCAACCATTACTAAGGCAGGGAAAAAGGCAAGGTAGTGTTTATTTAATCGCATAAGAGGTCTCAAGTATCCGTAAGTAAAGTGCAATGTGGCTTAGATAATTCCATTTAATCGCCAAACAATAAGAAATTTAACGCCCTAGTACCGCTCGTGGATCGATAGGGTTGCCATTTAAGCGTACTTGAAATTCCAAACCCACTTGATTGGTCTGACCACTATTACCCATATTTGCGATACGTTGACCACGCTGAACGCTATCGCCCTCTTTCACTAACAGCTGACTATTATGTGCATAAGCAGTGATATAGTTGTCACTATGACGAATCATAATCAAGTTGCCATACTCTGGCAGACCGTTACCCGAATAAAGAACCGTACCTGATTGACTTGCTTGCACTGGATCACCTACGTTACCAGCAAACCACATGCCCATCGTACTAGATGCTGCATCGAAGTTACGGGTTATTTGGTTGCGAGTCGGATACTCATAGCCTGACGTTGCATTGGCAGTCACTTCATAGACGGGAGGTTGTGAATAGTTGGGCGTGCTGGTTACATGCGGTGTATAGGTTGGCTGTGTAGGGGCAGAGTTATTGTTCGAAGCATTGTAGCGATTACTATTATTGGCACTTGCCGGCTCACCTTGCCATAGTTTGAGCCACTGACCACTATAAATGGTGTATTTACTGTCTAAGCCATTCAGTGAACCAATTTGACGGTAATTGAGATTATAGCGCGCCGCCACTTGACTGACCGTATCGCCGCGCTGCACACGATGATAGCTAGGAACCCCTTGATTATTGGTAATAATCTTCGGTCCTGCTTGGTTGGCTGATTGGTAAGTGGGTTTCGTAGCGCAACCTACCATCGTTACCGTGGCAGCAGCCATAGTGCCCAGCAATGCCACTGTGATAAATCGCGATCCAGCAATAAGCTTTTTCATACAAGATTTCCTATTCTTTATGTTACTTACAAACTCCTTGTGTGACTCACAAGCATTTTGCTAACTGTTATACCGTTTAAGTGTTTAGCTATCTTAGCTGCCATCATCAATATTCGATTCATCTTACAGCATTAACGCTGATAGCATATCGAGTGTGGCGACTGGCGTATGGTGCAAACGTACAGGCGATAGACTGATGTAACCTGCGGCAACCGCTTGATCATCAGTCATAGTAGTACCTGACGAATCATGATCCGTATTATCTGCCAATATATCCTGACGCTTGCGTAGTGATAACCAATATGCATCTCGCCCACGTGGATCTACCACATGGTGGACAGGACGCGCTATCTTCTTATGCCCCAAAGCTGTCATTTTGCGACCGTTAATCTCATCAGCATTACTCACATCAGGAATATTAACGTTTAATACGTGATAGGGCAAATTTTTGCAAATATCCAATATTGGCGTATCTCTCAATAATTTCACAATCTCACTTGCTGCCATTTGATAATGACGCTCACATTCCTGCTCACTGCTTTTTGCCCCACCGCCTACCAATGAGGTCGCAATAGCGGGTATGCCAAATAACTGAGCGGTTAATGCCGCCCCAAAAGTGCCTGAAAACAAAACGTCTTGACCAAGATTGGCACCTGAATTGATCCCCGTAATCACACAATCAAAATCTGTGTCAGAATATATTTCGTTTAATGCCAGATAGATACAGTCAGCTGGTGTGCCATTGACAGCAATAAAACCAGAAGGCAATTGATGCGTATATAAGGGTGTGGTGATACTTAAGGCACTGGCGCAGCCACTTTGCTCACTATTTGGCGCAACCACCATGACCTCGGCAATAGTAGATAATGCCTCATATAGTGCCAGCAAACCTGGTGCATAAGCCCCATCGTCATTGCTCATTAAAATCTTCATATTTACTCAATCTATTTATGGATGACCGTTCATCCACTTATCTATGTTATTCACGTAAAGTTGCTATAATCATCGCTATTGGCACTAAGGTCATTCTACTTAAAAGCATAACAATCAAAGCTATATCAGTTGTTTATACTGCTCATCTATGTCTGTTTGCATAGTAAATAGCTATGATTATTTCGGGCGATTATACCCTAATAGACTATTGAGACGAACCCACTCTTTATACATAATTTGCATAATAACTTAGTTTATTGAATGATTTGCCCAGAGCAAGACTCTTATTTTTCATCATTAGAAACCTGCGCTGAGGTTACAGTAGGCTACAACCCACAACATTTACAACTTATACTTTTATGTTGAGGTAACTTACCGGTTTATAATACGGCTATGTTGCTGGAGAACTAATTTAGCTCACAATATCTCTACACATAAACCAATATTTTATGTGACATTTGTTTTTTTACCCATTAACATAGCACCATTAAATAAAGATAAGCGAGTGTGATACTGAATGAAAAATCAATCGATATTATCTATGACTTCTGTATTGGCAAGAAGTGCCTCAAAAGTCGGGCTAGCAGCATTGATAACATCTATTGCGATGCTGTCTCAAGCCACAAATGCTGCACCCAACTCTGCGACGACCATACCTTTAGATTTATCTGGTATCAATATCACAAAACATGAAATTGCGGTTATGCAAGTGCTGTCAGAGATATGCCCGCCGATGCTAAATGGTAAGCAAAAGCAACGTTTTTATAAGTCTTATAATGTGCAGCTTCACGAGTTGATGCCATCATTAGAAGACCCAAAAGCAGCTATCCAGTACTTATCTACTCAGCAAGATTATCGTCAAATTCTGCAAGGTATTCGTAGCTGGACGATGGGATTTTCTAAGCAAGACAATAAAGCATTGTGTGAAGATTTAGCGAATGCTGAATATCAGTAGTAGCCCTTTATTGATACGCTATGTTATCGAAATACGTTTTTAAGCCATATTAAGAGGTTAAAGAGGTAAAGATCGTCATAATTAACGATAACAATCTACTTTCTTATCTCTTTAATATCTGTATAAAGTGGTCAAATAAGTATTATATAAGCCAGTGCTGAGTGTTTATTTAGATGACTCGCTACAAAAAGCTTGCTGCCATCCCTATTATTTAATAAGGATAGCAGCAAGCTTTTTTATGAGTGAAGTTTATAAAATTATTCACTCTATTTTTAATAACGTCTTATTTTATTGTATTTATCGTTTCCCCATCGGGCGGCATTTTGCTAAGATAAGGCGTTAATTTTATGTCCGTTGCTTTAGTCTCCTCTACTCTCAAAAAATCCATGGTTTAACCTGAGATTTGACATAGTCTGTCAAAGATTGTGTAAAGGTAGTGGCGTTGGGGACAAGCGACAGATACATTTGGTTTTATGATGCGGTGTAACAATCTATGACAGTAAAGCGTGTGAAAAAACAGCTGGTGCAGCTGGTAGTGGGTGTCAGTATTTCTATGGGTGCAGTGATGGCAAGTGCAGCCATACAGCCGCCTGAGATGGCAAATACTGCGTATGTATTAATGGACTATAACACGGGTGAAATTTTGGCACAGAAAAATGCCAATCAAGCCTTGCCGCCAGCATCTTTGACCAAAATGATGACCAGTTACATCATTGAACAGCGCTTAGCTTCAGGCGACCTCAAAGAAACCGATCAGGTATTGATGAGTCCAAGTGCTTGGTGCCGCGGCAGTAGTAGCCAGTCGTGCATGTATGTACCGGTAAATAAGAGCGCAAGTGTCATCGATATGCTACGCGGTATTATTATCCAATCAGGTAATGACGCCTCAAAAGCAATGGCTGAGCATATTGCTGGTAGCGAAGTATCGTTTGCTATCTTGATGAATGAGCAAGCGCAAAAGATTGGTATGAAGAATACCCATTTCGTCAACTCTACTGGTATGCCTGATGAGGGTCACCAAGCATCTGCTCTAGATTTGGCCAAGCTATCACGCGCCATTATCAAAAACAGCGGCGATTACTACAGCATTTATTCAGAAAAAGAGTTTACCTATAACGGTATTACTCAAGGTAATCGTAATGCCCTACTGGCTACCGACCCTACTGTTGATGGTCTAAAAACAGGACATACGGATGCAGCTGGGTATTGCTTAGCAGCCTCGAGCAACCGTGAAGGTATGCGCCTAATCTCTGTCATTATGGGCACTGAAAGTCAGCAAGCACGTGCTGATCAGTCGCGTGAATTGCTCAATTGGGGTTTTGGTCACTTCACAACGGTTACTCAAGCACCTGCTGGGCAGTTTGTCAGCAAAGTTCCTGTCTGGTTTGGTGAAGCAAAAGAGATAGAAGTAGCGACTGGTGATAATTTGCAGATTTTGACTACTAAGACTCAAAAGAATAAAATCACTACTGTGGTCGATATTCCTGAAAGCTTAGAAGCGCCTATCAAAAAGGGTCAAGAAATCGGTAAAATGATGGCTGTGATAGATGGCAAAGCAGTAGCTTCTGTGCCTGTCATTGCGACAAGCGATATTGAGCAATCAGGCTTTATGAGCCGTATCTGGCAACGCTTTTCTCGTTGGACCCAGAACTTATTTTAAGCACAATGATATCGTTTTGAAATAATGCTTTTATTATGAAGTTCAACATAAAAAAGACGTCTTATATCGAGGCGTCTTTTTTGTGTCTAAAATTTTATATTTCTAGCTATTTTTATGACCATGTCAGCCAGCTTTTTAGTAAATCACTTAACGCTTTGTCTTCGTATCTGGCAACTTCGCAGTAGTCTATACCTGCAGCCTTTAGACCAAACTCAAAATCGGCTAAATGTTTTGCTTGCTGCTGTGGATACCAAAACACCAGTAACGTTCGATATTCTGTCTCAGCCGCACGAATATGACTCGCTAATGAGGCTGCTTTTCTGGGGAACACATCTTCTGCAAACATCAGCATGTCAAATTGCTTTGCATGTACCTCATCGATAACCAGTTGCTCATGCTGATAGCAGGCCACATCAGCACCCAAATGCTGTAATTGATCTACCAACAACCCTTTTTCATGATAGTAGTAATAAATAATTTTTAAGCCACGCAGATGTTGCTGTTGTTGAGAATGGTGTTGATTAGACATAGGAATAGTAACTGTAAAATTCGTACCAATACCTAAAGTGCTATCCACTTCAATGCTAGCCCCCATCAGCTGAGCCATTTGCTTAACCACTGGCAGACCAATTCCCGACCCTTCGTACTGGCGAGTTTGCGATGAATCTACCTGAAAAAATGGATTAAAAATATCTTCAATAAAACTGCTATCAATCCCGATCCCAGTGTCCTTTACGCTAATCTGCCAGCGATTGCTGTTATCAAAATGGGTCAGTTGCGACGTAATGGTGATTTGACCTGCTGGTGTGAACTTCATGGCGTTACTGACCAGTATCGCTAAAATTTGCTCTATTCTTTCAGCATCTCCTTCGAGGATATAATCGTTATGATGGATATGACTGATTAACGTTAAGCCCTTTTTCTTAATAGCTGGCTCAAACTCTGCCAATAAGTCAGCGATTAGTTGCAATGGATCAAATTCGTGCACATGTAGGCTGATTTGACCTTTCTGGATTTGATTTAACTGAATAATTTGATCCAAGGTTAAGACCAGCTTTTCACTACCCTCTCGAATAATATCAACCGCGTCTCTTTGCTCGTGATTTAACTTTTCATCATCTAGTAGCTGTAAGCCGCCAACGATCGCATTTAGTGAAGTTTTTAGCTCATGGGTAATCATACTTTGAAAATTATGTAGCTGCACATCAAGCGACACATCTTTATGATGCAGTTGTTGCTCGAAAGCCGCAAGTGCCTGATAATCTTGCTTTGCGATTTGCAGGCGATCAAATAGGGTAATAAAAGCCTGTTTAATCTGTACCAACTCCTGAAACTCAAAACGCTGTTGAATCAGAGGTAACTGCTCAATATCTGGATTTTTTATAACTATATCGCAAGCTGCCGTCAGATTGGCGATATCTTTTGACGGCCAATTCAGCTTACGCAGGATAAACAACGCCCAAATAATCGCCAATAGCGTTGTCATGAGCCATAGCAGTAGGTTCTTTTTAATCCAATTCTCACGCAGCGTCGCCACATCTAAAGTGATATTCAGATAACCAACCAAAGCATCTTCTTTAGGTGAAATAATTTTATTAGTAGGATCGCCAACGACTGGATAGTTAAAGCTGACTGTATTAGCAAATAATGCATTTTTCCAATCATCTCTTAAGTTATTGGCTTCAACAATAGGCTGAGAGGTGGTATAAAATAAAATACTCTCAATGCCTTGCTCTTTTTCTAATAAAAAATGTATTTGTTCATCGACAATATCGGTGGAATCTGCTATCGATGCGCTGATAGTCAGTAATGTCGCTAAATCCTGAATATGCTGGCGCGTGTCTTTGTAATAGTGAACAAAGCCATAAATAAAGGACACTAATAGACCTGCCAAAACAGCCAAAACCATGGTCTGCATGATAGAGTGCCAGATAAGCGTAGGAAGTGTTTGATGCGGGCGGTTGTTCATATCACTCAACTGAGTTAGACAACTTTTGATTATAGTACAGGTATTTTATAGCGGTTATAAGTGAAAATTGATATTTTAAGGCAATTAATGAATAGTGCCCTAAATTGCAAAATGTCATGACAACTGATACAGCCGTCATGACAAAGCACATTTAAAAAACCTGCTAGATAGTATCAAAGGGTTTTTATCGGCTAGCTACTACCACCCAAAAGCGCAAATATGATTACATTAACGCTTTTTATCTTTGTTGGTAAATCTCGGCTTATCTTTGGTGGTAAATTTCTGCGCACGATTACGTTCACGTTGACGTAACTGTTGGGTTTTGGCTTTGGTCGGCGTATCGCTTTTATTAGCATACGGGTTTTCATTCAGTTTAAAGACGACGTTTAGTGGCGTGCCTTCTAACTTGAATACCTGACGGAATTGATTTTCAAGATAGCGCTGATAGCTCTTAGGTAACGAACCAGTTTGATTACCATGAATGACGATAACGGGCGGATTGTGTCCACCGATATGCGCATAACGCAACTTAATACGGCGACCAGCGACCGTTGGCGGTGGATTGGCAGTAACAGCATCTTGCAAAATCTGCGTCAAACGGTTGGTCGATACCTCAAACATTGACGATTGATAAGCACGCAAAATAGACGGATATAAATTACCCACGCCTGTACCATGTAATGCTGAGATTTGATGGACTTTTACATAAGGGATAAAGTTAAAACGGCGATCCATCTCAATTTTGATATAGTTCTTTTGATCGGCAGTCAAACCGTCCCACTTATTAATCGCAACCACTAGCGCACGACCTGCGTCCAGCGCATAGCCAATCATATGCAAATCTTGATCAACAATACCTTCATGGGCATCAATAACAATAACGGTTACGTTAGAGTCTTCAATCGCTTGCAAAGTTTTGATAACTGAGAATTTCTCAACTTTTTCATCGATTTTACCGCGGCGACGAACACCAGCCGTATCAATCAATACGTAATCTTTACCTTCACGCGTATATGGGATATAGATACTATCACGAGTGGTACCAGGCATATCAAAGACGACAACGCGGTCTTCACCAAGCAAACGGTTGACTAGCGTCGATTTACCAACGTTTGGACGACCGATAATAGCAAGTTTCAACCCTCTTGGCTCAACCACATTTTCTTGACTAGGCATATCAGCGGTTAATACTTCGAGCAGATTGCCGACCCCGCGACCGTGACTTGCCGCCATTGGATATGGTTCGCCTAGACCTAATGCATAAAATTCAGCAGGCGCTGAATCATGCACACCATCGACTTTGTTGGCAACGACATATACAGGCTTGCCAAGGGTGTGTAAAAACTTACCAATCTCAGCATCGGCACCAATCATCCCTGCGCGTGCATCAACCACAAATACAATGATATCGGCTTCATGAATGGCAGTATACGACTGCTCAGACATATAATCATCAATATCGCCTCTGCCATCGTCCGCTTCACCAATACCACCGGTATCAACGACAATAAAAGCTTTGTCTTCGTAGGTCGCATCACCGTATTGACGGTCACGAGTCAATCCTGACAAATCAGCAACCAATGCCTGCCGACTTTTAGTGAACTGATTAAATAAGGTGGATTTACCGACGTTTGGACGACCAATTAAGGCGACCACAGGCTTGATACTCATGGGTTACTCTCAGTGAAAGGCACAATGACGGACAGTGCAACTACTTAGATACAATCTCTTTTACAACGTAAATTTACCGTTATAAAAAAGCAAAAAGTAGCAGCCGTTGACCGCAAATTTAAATGAATGATAAGATAAAACGATAGTCAGAAAATAGTTCTTGGCTATCTTACAATGAATAAATGATATTCAGAGGAATGCATCATATATGGATATTATCTGTCGCTATTATATATAGATAACGCCAATAATGCACCGGTCGCATAGCGTACGCGAAAGCCGATATGTAAACAAGCAATTTTACAAGGCATTAAACGCTGACTATGCAGCGTTTTCTGTTCATTTTACTACTAGGCCACCTATTTAATGAGCAATATAGAAAAATGCTCATTAAATAGGACTGCAAGTGACTAAGATTAGCGTGCCAACTGCCAAATCGCTACTTGACCTGAGGTGCTTTGGGTCATTAAGCGGCTGCCTTGTACTTGCAAATTGGTCAATGCGCCTTTGGTCTGTACACGGCTGACAATCTTACCCGTGGCTGGGTCAAATAAATGCACAACCCCATCAAAATCACCTACTGCAATATAGTTGCCAATCATCACAGGGTTGGTCAAATGGCGATAGGCCAATTCTTCACTTTCCCATAGAACAGCACCATTACTACGATTATAAGCAACCACTTTACCGTCTAAGCTTGTCGCAACCACTTGCTGATTGTTGACTGCAAGCGCTTTTAAACTGGCAAGCTCATTAACAAACATCACTTGGCGCGATGCCAAATCAATACCGAGTAACTGACCACTATAGCTAATGGCAAATAACTGATTGTTATCTACAATTGACATACCATCAACATCGCTCATGCGTTCAACTTCGCTGCTGCCTGTACCCACACCAACGCGTCTTGACCATAGCGGCAAACCATTATCTACCGTGACAGCATGCAAGCGTCCATCGGCAGTCGCTAGCAACGCTGTCTTAGCATCTAATAACGTTGGTGCAGCGCTACCGCGTACACTAATCGCTGGAACTTGAGTAGCAAACTGCCAAACTGACTGACCAGTCTGCAGCGATAAGCCATGTAGAAAACCATCATTGGCTGACAAGATAACGCGGTTATTGCTAATGAGCGCTGGCGTTAGCACTGAACCAGTAAGCTGTTGCTGCCAGCGTTTTGCACCTGTTACGCTATCAAATGCCATAACCAGACCGCCACGAGTACTAATAATAGCAGTTTGACTTAGCTCATCTATCGCAACACCACCTGTAATCTGGTCGCCAACATTTACCGACCATAAACGCTGACCAGCTTTGTCAAAACCAACCAGGTCACCACCGCGCGAGGCAGTAACGATTTGCGAATTGGCATAACCGACTTGCAAAGTAAGCGGATCTTTTTTACTGACGTTTTTATTACCAAGGTCGGTACTAAAAACCGGCTGCAATACGCTAACAGGTTGCACGATTTGTACCAATTTTACAGGGTCGTTGACGACTGGCTTGATACCTCGATTACACCCAATGACCGCAGTTGCCATCACTGCAATTACGGCTACATGCATGGCCGTTGAGCGCATGGTCTTGGCTTTGATGGTTTTGTTAAAGCGAATAGCTTGAGTCATTATAGGTCTCACTACAAATAAATTAATCATTAATAAATTAGCATTTAATCAGTGATAAAAAACGATAATAACTTAGTACAAATAAGTATTAGTTACCACCATATTACTTCCGACTGATTAGGCTACTTCCTTTGTAGAACGGTTTGAGGTATTACCATCTCTATTCTATCGAAATTAGTACTCAAATTTTTGATACTAAGTCTTTATTGCCGAATATTTAGCACTACTATTTTATGCACCAGCACCAGCACCAGCATTGGCTGCTACTAAATCTTCGCTCGCTGGTGCTTGCGATGTTGCCGTAGACTCTTGAATAAGGCCAGTTTGTTCAGCGATAGGCTCAGGGACGATACCCAAACTTTCCATTTTCAATGCCAATACTGCGCGAGTTTCTTGACGCTCACGTAATAAGCTCCAAGCATTATTATAGGATTTAATCGCTGAATCTGAATTGTCTTGTGCCAAATAAATATCACCCAATAATTCTTGCTGACTGGCTTCAAATGAGCTTGGCATATCACGACTGGCTTCTGTCAATGCTGCTTTTGCATCGCCTGCTGCCAAAAGCGTGGTCGCATAGCGCAAACGGGTAATTGCCTCTAGACCTGCATCACCCAAATCAATCGCCAATGCTTTTTTAAAGGTATCGCCTGCTGCCTTAAAATCATCATTGTCAACTTGCTGACGCGCTTTAATCATTAAAGCCTGCCAAGCATAGACCGATTCTCCATGAGTGCCAACTAAAGTATCGATATTCTTATCTAGCTGAGTACGACTCTTCTCTAACGATGCTTTTGCTTCCGCTTCTAGATCAGGATTTTGCGATGCCAAGCTAACTTCTTCATTAAGACGTTGAATATCCGCATATTGATCGGCTGCAACGGTATCGACACGTGCATGATTATCCTGCCAATAAGTCCAGCCAAAATAAGCGGCTAACGCCAATAAAATCGCGGTGACAATATAGCTGCCATACTGCTTTAACGCTTGCATTGAGTTGTCTGCATTCGGCGAATTAGGGGTCAGAGCCATATACTTTTACCTGATCAATTTATATTAAAGTGCTAATGCTACGCTCACTACTATTTATGGCGAGAAAAGTTATCTTTCTCCGACAGCCAATCTTGCGCTGCTGGTTTTTGTTCGCCAGTTTGCATATCTTTGATGCTAATGGTTTTATCATCCAGCTCTTGCTGGGCGATAATAACGGTCAATGCAGCACCTGACTTATCAGCCTTTTTCATTTGTGCTTTTAAGCTGGTGGCACTTGCCATTTTCACGCGCAAATCTGGACGGCTATAACGCAGGTTTTGAGCATAACTAATACCCGCACTATAAACCTCAGGATGGGCGACCACAAAGACATCACAAGCAGGCATATCAGCAATAGGCGCGACAACTTCGATAAGAAGTAATAAACGTTCAAGTCCCATGGCAAAACCAACTGCAGGTTCAGATTTAACCGGTTTATTATCGCCTTTACCATCACGGTTATCAGCAGATTTTAGCTGTCCAACCAAACCATCATAGCGACCGCCGGCACAGACAGTCGCTTGGCTACCAAGCTTGTCGGTCACCCACTCAAAAACCGTTTTGTTATAATAATCAAGACCGCGTACTAAGTGCGGATTGATCTCAAAATTAATACCAAGCTCAGTCAGATACGTTTGCACTTGTTCAAAGTGTGCCACGCTCTCTTCACCTAAAAAGTCAGCAAGCTTAGGCGCATCTACCAACACGGCTTGTGTACTGGCTTCTTTACTGTCTAAAATACGTAGCGGATTGGTGGTCAAGCGGCGCTTGCTGTCTTCATCCAGCTGATCTTTTTTATCGGTTAAATAAGCAACCAATGCTTCGCGATAAGCATGACGCTCATCAATTTCGCCCAGACTGTTTAGCTCTAAACGCATCTCATCTTTTAGACCCAGCTCTTGCCACATCAGATGGGTCATGGCGATCAGCTCAGCGTCAGCGTCTGGTAAGGCACTACCAAAGCTTTCAACACCTATTTGATGAAACTGACGATAACGACCTTTTTGTGGACGCTCATAGCGAAACATTGGACCGATATACCAAAGCTTAGGCGTATCACCGCGTAGTAGATTATGCTCATTTACTGCTCGTACTGCCCCTGCCGTGCCTTCAGGACGCAAGGTAAGCGGCGTTGGTGGATCAGATTTATCGGTAAAGCTATACATCTCTTTTTCAACGATATCCGTAGCACCGCCGATCGCGCGAGCAAACAAATCGGTTTGCTCAACGATAGGCAAGCGAATATGCTCATAACCGTATCTGCCTAGCACATTAGCCAATATAGACTCTAGATACAGCCATTTTGCAGACTGTGCAGGCAAAATATCATTAAACCCTTTAATCGCTTTAATCATGGTACGGTTATGTCCTTTAAGTTTTAACAAACAGCTCTATAATTTTTATTAATAAAACGCTTTATTATCTAACACGTATAATCTCGTTTTCGCGTTTTTTTGCTAATTCTTCTGCATGGGCGCGTACCATACCTTCTATCTCATCAACCAGATTATCTGTATCAATCAGATGACTTTTTTCGCCCATACGATAAACCAATGATTTTGGTGCGGCGCCAACAATACCGATATCGGCTTCCTTCGCTTCACCTGGACCATTTACCTTACAGCCAATCACTGATAAGTTCATTGGCTCACGAATATCTTCTAAGCGCGACTCTAACGCGGTCATCACTCTAATCACGTCGAACTCTTGACGTGAGCAGCTTGGACAAGCAATGAAATTGACACCATTAGAGCGAATATTGAGCGATTTTAAGATATCAAAGCCAATCTTAATTTCTTCTTCTGGCTCTGCAGCTAAGGAGATACGAATCGTATCACCAATACCGTCTAATAATAAACCACCCAGCGCGATAGCAGATTTGACTGAACCGGTACGATAAACACCAGCTTCAGTCACCCCTAAATGCAGAGGATTATCAATTTGTGCTGAAATCAGACGATAGGCATCCATGGTCAAAAATACGTTGCTGGCTTTAACCGATACTTTATATTGATCAAAATTAAGACGTTCTAATATATCAATATGACGCATTGCCGATTCGAGCATCGCTGCGCCATTTGGCTCTTTATACTTACGCTGAATGTCTTTTTCTAAAGAGCCAGCATTGACGCCGATACGAATAGGGATATTGTAGTGCTTGGCACAGGCAACTACTTCGCGTACTTTAGCGTCACTACCGATATTGCCCGGGTTAATACGTAAACAATCTGCGCCCGCTGCCGCAACGGCTAAAGCAATTTTGTGGTCAAAATGCACATCTGCTATCAAGGGTACGCTGACCAACTTGCGAATTTCACCAAACGCTTTAACGGTATCCATCGTCGGAGTAGAAACTCGCATCAAATCAGCGCCTGCTTCAACACAGCGCTCAATTTGGGCAACAGTCGCTGCCACATCACAGGTATCGGTATTGGTCATACTTTGCACACTAATCGGCGCATCACCACCAATCGCGACATCACCGACATATATTTTCTTCGTAAGACGACGGTTAATAGGTGCTGACGTTGACATAGACAAACCCTTTCATGAAAGCAGTAAAAACGAGAATAACAATAAAAACAAGGTAATACTATTTACTTTAAAAACTGAACCAATTGATAAATTAAGGTGCCAATTCAAAACTGGCTTGGCTACCATTTGCATAGCTGTTTAAAGCGACAGATTGCTGATTGAGCATCAAGCGCACGTTATTAATATTATCAATCTGTACATTAAAAGGTGGCATACCTGATAACTGATAATCACCCGCATTCTGCGAGCCCGCGATCAAGCTGCTACCAGTAGCATCTGTAATAGTGACGACAGCAGCATCCGTCAGCTTAACATCCAAAGTGGCAGGAGCAACGTCGCCACCGCCTAAGTTTAGTGCTGAACCTGAAGCGCTAACACCTGTAACATCGGTATTAATAGCTGCGCCTTGTGCTTGTTCTACTGCTGAGATATCTTCAGAGCTAGATATAGGCTGCTCGGTATTTTCCTTGCTGGCATTACTAACCATACGGAATAGGAAAATCGCTAAAATAATGACACCGATCACTGCGATAATTAGTAGCGGATTAAAGCGAATACGATTATGTGTATCGCGCTGTAGCGTACCCATAGGCTGCAATGGCGACTGAGTATTATTAGCCGAACGCGATTTCAGCTCATTTGGGTAAGCGGCATCAAAGCTACTGGCTATTCTGACTGGGTCGAGACCCAAATATTTGGCATAGTTGATCGCAAAACCGCGCGCGAACGCCACTTGCGGTAAATCTGCGAAATCTTCATTTTCTAACGCTTGCAGGTGACGTTTTAAAATAAACAATTCATTTGCCGCGTCGTCCAAGCTTACTTGCTTAGCTTTGCGAGCTTGCTGCAACATGGCACCAAATGATCCCTGAGCGTTAAAGTTTGTGTTTGATGATGGGGTGGTCATTTCCATGGTGCCTCTGGATTGTTAAGCCAAGTCTTTAGTTGTTTTGCTTCATCACTTAATGGATAAGCAGATAAAAGTTGCTGTGCCAATTGTTGGCGTGTCTTGATGTTTTTTTGCGCTGCCGCCAATTTGATGCCTTGTAGGAGCAAGCGCGGACTAGCGCCCTGCCCTTGTACCAATATCAAGGTCTCATCATAGAGCCTTTGTGCCTGCTCAATACGCTGCTGCTCAAGTAATAAATCAACCAGTTCAATATGGGCAATAATACTATTTCGATTGCCATCTAGAGCCCGTAAAAAAGCCTTTGCTGCGGCAGGATGGTCATTGAGCTGAAGGTAGGTACGACCTAAGTTCTCTAACGCCCCAATACGACCTTCGTAACCAAGGGCAGCACCAGCGATTTCAAACTGCTCAGCTGCCTCTTTATAACGCTTCATCTGCGATAAATACACGCCATAATTATTGTGAGCTTGGTCAAAATCTTTATCAAGCGCAATGGCTTTTTTGAAATATTGATCCGCTTTTTCAAGATTAAGGCGGCTGCCTTCTTGCTGCAACAAAACACCCATCATATCATAGGCGGGCGCATGACGGCTATCGGCAGCAAAGGCTTTTTCGAGCTGTCTTTGGGCAGCATCAAGCTCGTTTTTGCGGATATATTGTGCAGCAAGTGTCGTTCGAACGCGAGCAATTTCTTGCTGATCCAATTTACGGTTGTCATTGGGTTGCGTTGAGGTTTGATAAGGCGTGCCCGTTATTAGATCGTTGGTTGGCGTACTTTGACAGCCAACCAAGAATCCAGACAACAACATACTAAAGATGCCTACAACGTAAGCACGCTTTTTATTAGCATGAAAGACTGTAGAGCCTAATCGTTTTATCACAGGATAAAAGGGTCTTTTATAGTTGAACTGATAAGAGTTTTTAGAAGTCATCATGGCTACCATCATAAAACTATAATTCAATGCGTTCGATCATCGAGGCATCAGTTTATTGACATACTCACCCCACTTTCGCATTGCTCAAGTGGAGGATTCTAAGAGCAAAAGCTCTTAGGCGACTTCCTCACGGCTGTCACAAGTTTTCTGTATCATCGGGCGACCTTTACCGCATCCTCCCTCCGCAGACAAAACGGCATGTCCTGCCGATAATATGTTACATGCCGCATTGAAGTCGGCATTTGCAACATACATGCATTTAACACACTCAAATTTTGCCTGAGTCCGTCTATTTTCTTTGGCAACATGTTTGCAGTTAAAACAGGTTTGACTGGTGTAGTTTGGATTAACCTTAATCACTAATCCACCGCGCCAATGTTGCTTATATCCAAGCATATCAATCATCATGCCCCAACCTTGATCTAGGATTGATTTATTTAATCCTGATTTAGCTCTGACATTACGACCTTTATTCTCCATCGTACCGCTTGCCGACCTTGACATATTGGCTATTTTTAAGTCCTCAACGACAATCATGGCGTGGTTTTTGCTGATCGTGGTGGTTACTTTATGTAAGTAGTCATGGCGAATATTGGCAATATGGCTGTGGAGCTTTTGGATTTTGTGGTTGTGCTTTTTCCAGTTTTGACTAAATAGAATTTTTCTACTTAATTGACGCTGTAATTTTGCCAATTTGACTTGATTGGCCTTAAAGCTGTTTTTGGGCTTGATGGTTTTATTTTCTGAGGTGGTAATAAGTTTAGTAATGCCTAAATCAACGCCTAGTGAGCTTTTAGAGGGGTGAATTGGGTTTTGTAGTAATTCTCGCTCAGTACCAAATGACACATACCATTGCCCTGATTTCTTGCTGATGGTAACGTTTTTAATGATACCGACAATCTCTTGGGATTTTCTAAATTTCACAAACCCAACCCCGTTAGGCAGCTTTACTCGATTGCCCTCAACACGGCAGTATTTATCAAATTGCACCAAGCGCATTGAGTCGCAGCGATCTGCTTTACGCTTAAACTGCGGCATTAAAGGTCGGTGCTGAATTTCTGTTCCATCAAGCAATTTAACAAACTTAGGCTTTCTAGGCTTCTTTTTACTTTCTTTAAATCTGGCATGTACTTTGGGGTCAAAGAATCGTGACCAAGCTGACGCGAGATCACGAACTTTTTGTTGTAGAGATACGGCGTTAGATCGGGATTTCAAAAAGGCAAACTCAGGATTGTTCTTCAGTCCAACAATCTTGTTAACCAAATTGATGGCATTAATAAATTCGTTTTTAGCAAACATCTCAAGCGAAAGTGCCAACATTTCATTCCAAACAAAACGCGCAGAGTCAACAAGACTGGTTAATATGACCACTTGTTCTGCATTAGGGCTAAGCCTAAATTTGTACGCCTTGTTGATTTTCATCAAATACTCTTTACCAATAAACGAATATTCTAATGTTTAACACTATACAGATACGTCATTTATTTTGGTATACTTTTAATGAGTGAGCTGTGTGAAAAAGACTAAAAACTATGTGAAATTTACCTACGACCTAGCTCGGGTGGAGCCCTCTTTAGTGCTTAGATAGACTGATAGTAACACGACACGCTACCACAATAAATTATTGATTAGTACTGCCTGCATAGTAGAGGCTACAAAAAATACTATAGTAGGATTCTCTTTAATACATCAATTCGTCTATAGCTACGTTAGATAGCTATAGCAGTCATTTTTATTAACCTAATTAACTATTCTCGCGATCCTTGATGCTTTGCTGCCATGCGGCTGACCGACGCGTTCTGTCAGCAACTTGCCCAACCAATTGCCCACAAGCGGCATCGATATCATCGCCACGCGTTTGACGAATCGTACAAACAAAACCTGCTTCACTTAATATATTACTAAAGGCATGAATACGATTATTACTCGACTTATCGTAATTTGCATGAGGGAACGGGTTAAACGGTATCAGGTTAATCTTACTTGGTAAATCACCCAACAATGTGACCAATTGCTCAGCATGCTCATTACTATCATTGACACCATCTAGCATCACATATTCAATAGTCACGTGTTTCTTGTGGCGTGGGTTCACATCAAAAACGTAATTTCTCGCCGCTGCCATTAACTGCTCTAATGGGTATTTTTTATTAATCGGCACTAATTCATTACGTAGCTCGTCATTTGGCGCATGTAATGAAATCGCTAAAGCCACGTCAAGCTCCTGTGCCAACTCATACATTTTTGGCACCACACCTGAAGTCGACAAAGTAACACGGCGCTTTGATAAACCATAAGCATGGTCACTAAGCATCAATTCCATCGAGCTGACAACAGGACGATAGTTTAATAACGGCTCACCCATACCCATCATAACGACGTTGGTGACGTTGTTTTCCCACAAGCTATGGTCAACATTTTCTAAACTATCGTTTTCATCAGTCATATAAGAGGCATTTGCCACCCATAATTGTCCAAGAATCTCAGCCGCCGTCAAATCGCGCTCAAAGCCCTGCTTACCCGTACTACAAAAACTACAGTCAAGTGCACAGCCGACTTGCGAGGAGACACACAAGGTTTTGCGACCGTTTAATTTACTATCATCTGCGGGAATCAGTACGGTCTCGACCAACGAGCCACCCGTGACTTCAAATACCCATTTACGCGTGCCATCATCACTATATTGACGATGAATCACTTTTGGCGGAATGACGCAGGCATTGGCTGATAATTTATCACGCAAAGATTTACTCAGATTGGTCATTTGCTCAAAATCAGTGACACCCTGCTGATATATCCACTTGATGACTTGCGTCGAGCGAAACGGCTTTTCGCCAATACTCTTAAAGTAATCCGCCAGTTGCGCTTGTGTCATACCTAGTAGATTGGTTTTCGCCTGCGCCTCATCTACCAGTTTTATACTCTTAGTAGTTTTAGCAGGTACATGTTGGACGTCAGTTTGAATAGGGCTTTGAGCAGTTGACATAATAAATAACCTTTTTGCATCTACTAGTATGAGCGATGCAATTATTGAGATGGGTGTTGCTAGACGTACTCAATATATGAGTGCATGAGCAATCCGTTATGAGCGCATTTTTTACCAAAAACTCAAAGCAATATGCTGATAAAGGATTGATAACGCTATATAAAACTAATAATGAGGGAGAAAAGTTAAAATTTCAATACATAGTCAGACTATTATAATAGCTAAAACGGCTTATACCAAAAGATATAAGCCGTTTCGCTACACTAATTATTAATTAGCACTATTATTATGCATAACAACCATTATGCACAAAAGTGGCTATTAATAAAAACTGCTATTAACGCGTACGTGCACACAATTCTTCTTCATTGAAGAAGTAGCTGATTTCACGTGCTGCTGATTCTGCTGAATCTGAACCATGAACCGCGTTTTCATCGATGCTGCTAGCGAAATCAGCACGGATAGTACCTTCAGCGGCGTCTTTTGGGTTAGTCGTGCCCATGATGTCGCGATGCTTAGCGATCGCATTTTCGCCTTCTAGTACTGATACCAATACTGGACCTGAAGTCATAAATGATACTAGGTCGTTGTAGAATGGACGCTCAGCGTGCTCAGCGTAAAAACCACCCGCTTTTTTATCATCAAGCTGCATCATTTTAGCAGCAACAATTTTTAGACCAGCTTGCTCAAAACGGTCATAGATAGCGCCGATGTTATTGCCAGCGACTGCGTCAGGTTTGATGATAGATAAAGTACGTTCGTTAGCCATGAAAAGCTCCTAATAAATAAGTGAGAAGTTAAATAATTTACGTTGTCTGTGATCACTGCGCTGAGCGAATTCATTTATGAATATCCAATGCGGATACGCAATACGATGCTCAGCGAATGATTGCTGCCTATTATAATGATTAAGACTGTAAATGATAGGATTAATTTACGGTTGTAACTTGCACAAAAGTAAATTGGGTAGGCTTTTACTACTCATCAATCTTCTGATTTATCAAAAACAAAACCCCAATGTTTAGCATTAGGGTTTTGTGAATTAAACATACAATAGCATTATAACCAATTAAGCGTCATACGGATCGCGTAATACGATAGTCTCTTCACGATCAGGACCGGTTGAGATGATATCAACTGGGCAACCAATCAATGCTTCGATACGTTTGATGTATATTTTGGCGTTTTCAGGCAGCTCATCGTAGTTAGTGATACCAACCGTTGATTCGCTCCAGCCTTGTAGTGTTTCGTACTTTGGCGTTACCGCTTCGTAGAACTCTGCATCATGCGCGCCTGCACACTCAGTCTCAGGTAAGTTATAACCCACACCTATTAGCAATTCTTCTAGACCATCTAATACGTCAAGCTTGGTTAGGCAGATACCTGACATAGAGTTAAGTACAACAGCACGGCGTAATGCTTCAGCATCGAACCAACCACAGCGACGCGCGCGACCAGTCGTGGCACCAAATTCATGACCGACTTTGGCTAAATGTGCACCAACATCATCAAACAATTCAGTTGGGAATGGACCACTACCAACACGGGTGGTATAGGCTTTCGTGATACCAAGGACATAATCTAAATATAATGGACCGATACCCGTACCTGTAGATACACCACCAGCGGTTACACTTGAGCTGGTTACAAACGGATACGTACCGTGGTCGATATCAAGTAATGTGCCTTGCGCACCTTCAAACATTAGGTTCTTGCCAGCAAGACGCAATTGGTTCAAATCTTCAGTGACATCAGTCACCATGCCTCTGATTTCTTCTTTCCACTCTTTACAAAGCTTAAGCGTTTCATCAAAATCAATCGCTTCAACTTTATAGTACTGAGTCAGTTGGAAGTTATGATATTCGATTAAGTTACGTAGTTTTTCTTCTAAGTCATCACGGAACAAATCAGCAAGCTTGATGGCACGGCGCGCAACTTTATCTTCATAAGCTGGTCCAATACCACGACCAGTCGTACCGATTTTACCACTACCGCGCTTGGCTTCACGCGCTTGATCAAGGGCAACATGATATGGCATGATTAATGGGCAGTTAGGAGAGATACGCAGACGCTCACGTACTGGTACGCCATTCTCTTCTAAACCTTTCATCTCTTTAAGTAGTGCATCAGGTGCTAATACCACGCCATTACCGATAAAGCAGGTAACGCCTTCACGCAAAATACCAGATGGGATTAGGTGTAAGACGGTGGTTTTACCATCTACAACTAACGTATGTCCAGCATTATGTCCGCCTTGGAAGCGTGCAACTGCTGAGGCTTTTTCGGTTAGTAAATCGACGATTTTACCTTTACCTTCATCGCCCCATTGGCTACCTAAAACTACGACATTCTTACCCATGATAAATCCTTACCTTAATATATTGAGGTGTGTGCAATAAGTGTTTAAAACTACCTATCAAAACGAAAGTAATGCTAAAAACGATACTTTAAACAAAGTATGTTTTTAACGACTTAATCACTAAATATCTTTTTATAGCAAACGCTTTTTTTATAGCATTTATAAATATTTTTAAAGTTAAACCGCTTGTAGCTGCCATTGGTTATCGACAAGGCTTAAACGATGAGTCATACCCACTGGCATATCTTTTGCCGTTAATGGCATGGTCACGCGATAGCCCTGCTGACGTAAGCTTGCCACTTGCTGTAATAATAGCTGCAGCTGCTCACTATCCAAATCCTTGAAAGCGTCATAATCGACCAGCACAATAACAGGTGCATCAAGCTGAGTATGCGCGAGCAAACGGCTGACGTCCATACTAAAGCCGGTCGCTTGACGTGGCTGATTCGTGGCTAATTGATTGCTTTTCATACCATCAAAGCGACCGCCACGTACCAGCGGCTGAGTTTCACTATTGATATAACCATTGAACACAATGCCCGTATGATAATGATAGCCTGATAGCTCGGTCACATCGATACTGACCGCACACTGCCACTGTACTTGCAAGTGCGCTTTTAGACGTTGCAGCTCATCAATAGCTGTGACAATTTGAGTGTCTTGTTGCGCATTCCCTGACAATCTGCCAAGCAGATTTGCAATGTCATGACCGAAGCGCGCCAAGGTATAAAAATCGTTACCGAGCGGTAGCGCTTGGCAAACCTGCTTCAGCTCTGGCAAATTCTTATTGGCATAAAGCTGCATCAATTGCTCAGTATCACTTTCTGATAATACTGCCAATTCTGCCAAGCGCTTAAATATCGCTACATGACCCAAATCAATATGTAATGCTGCGCTCATTTCTAGGCTATTGAGCATGCTAAATAAAACATCAATCAGCTCAATATCTGCTGCAATGGACTCACAACCAAATATCTCAGCACCGAGCTGTAACGGTGTACGTGAGCCAAAAAGCCCCGATGGCAAAGTATGAATCACATCACCTGCATAGCAATAACGCGCGATTCCATCGCCGCCATGGTGTGCATCAATACGTAGAATCTGCGGCGTGATATCGGCGCGTATGCCCATCAAACGACCCGTTAGCTGATCGATAATCTTAAAGGTTTGACGTTTTAAATCCTCTGAGGCTCCGCTCAGTAGCGATTCGGTAAACTCAATCATTGGCGGATTGACCAACTGATAGCCATGGCTGATAAGTTGCTGGATCAATTGATGTCTAAGCACTTCTTGCTTATGGGCGTCTTCAAACAACACATCAACCACCCCATCAGGCAGCAACCAGCTATTAGCAACATCGCTGGCAAGATTGCTTAAATAAGGTAAACGGTTAGGTGCGGCAGTATTATCAGCGGGCAGAGTAGCCGCTTGCTTGAGGGTATTTTGCAGGGCAGGTTTTGCAGAATCAGAACTGGCAGACACAATAAATCCTTGTTTGGCGTATCGCTTACCAAAAGCGCGGTAAAGATGCGGTACTTAAAGGTTATATTTCCAATTGCATAGATATCAGGCGTTTTTTATTTTTCACGCGCAACATCACTGACCCAATTATTAATAAGCAAACTAGGTAACCGCAAAAGGGTGAGTAATAGTATAAGTTGGGATGATAAGACGAGTATCTTTATGCGCTAAAAAATTATGATAAATAATCAAGGCACTTTATGCTTTAGTTTAGCATAGCAGCTAAGCTTCGCCTAGTGACAATTAATGGCAATCGCCATCTAATTTATTCTAATAACCTTAAAAACTGTCTTTTTTATGACAGATTTATCATCGTTAATACCGTATTTCTATAGACAAAATATAGCGTTGACGGAGCAATATTTTGTCTAACTATCTGTTGCATCTATCGTTGAATAACGTCTTAGATGTACACTCATGTTACACTAGCCTATATTTTTATTTTGGAAGCCTTATGTCATCTGATTATCATCCAAATCCTGCTACCAACCAAGCAAATGTGCTTGGCACCGCCTTAGCCAGCTGTTGTTTTGATCCGCTTACCGGTTATTATCGCAATGGTTTTTGTCATACGGGCAACCATGATGTTGGTCAACATACCGTTTGCGCCAAAATGACCAGCGAGTTTTTAAACTTTTCAGCCAGTCGCGGTAACGATTTGATTACGCCATTGCCTGAGTATGGTTTCGCCGGTCTGCAACCAGGTGACTACTGGTGTATTTGTGCGTTACGTTGGGTTGAAGCACTCGATTTAGGCATGGCGCCACAAATCAAGCTTGAAGCATGTCATGAAAGCTTATTAAAGTTGATTGATATTGAGACGCTCAAACGCTTTGCCTTGTAATCTGCATCAGTTGCAGAAGTTGTTTTATATTTATTTTTATACTTAGACAGAAGGAGTAGGTATGAACCAAGATGATGACCTGATTGTCAAAACGGCAACGCGTATCACACCTGAGTCTAATGTCAGTCTTATTGACGCCACTATCATAGACGAGCACTCCTATCTAGACAATTATGACAGCTATATCTATGGCGATTCTGATGCGACGGTTGAGGACACTATTGAGACCATGACCGTCTATGATCCAGACTCTGAGCGCTATGAGGATATTGAGCCACTTAGTGCTAATGAAGTGGTTAATTGTTATGCTTATTCCCGTAAAACCGGTGAACAGCTGAACAAAATAGCACTCAGGGATGTCAGTCGAGCCTTAAGCAATAGTGGTCAGTTTATCTGGTTAGGTCTTTATGAGCCTAGCTTGCAGACAATATCCGAGGTAAAAGAAGCTTTTGATCTACATGAGCTTTCAATCGAAGATGCTTTTGCCGATCATCAGCGTGCTAAAGTTGAAAGTTATGATAATGATACGATATTTGTGGTATTACGTACTGCTAAGCTTGAAGGCAATGTCATCCGCTATGGTACTACGGCGATATTTATGGGTAAAAACTATCTGATTACGATTCGTAATGGTCCTTCTAACTCCTATGCGCCGGTACGTGAGCACTGTAATCGCCGCCCTGAAAAACTGCGTATGGGACCTATTTTTGTCTTGCACGCTGTAATTGATTTTATCGTCGATAACTATATGCCAGTGACCGACCGCTTAGGTAGCTATTTACGTGAGCAAGAGCGCAATATCTTTACTTATGAATTTAATAAAGAAACGCTTAGAAATCTGTATGAATTAAAATCACAATTAGTGCATATGCGTGCAGTTATTTTACCAGTGCAGGATATCTGTAGCTTTTTTATAAACCATCAAAAAAGCGATTTGGTCTCACCATTTTCGCACGCTGCAAAACCCTACTTTCGAGATGTGAATGACCATTTACTGCATTCTTTAGATGCCATCAATGGTTTAAATGAGATGCTCAGCGTGGTGATGAACACCTATCTTGCCATGGTAAATATGGGACAGAATGAGGTGGTTCGCAAGCTTGCTGCTTGGGCAGGTATTTTGGCAGTACCGACAGCGATTGCGGGTATCTATGGGATGAACTTCGACTTTATGCCTGAGCTACATTGGCAATATTCTTACTTTATCATTATGGCGATTATCATTTCACTATGTAGTTTTTTATACCTTAACTTTAAGCGCTTGGGCTGGTTATAAACCCACTTTCTAGATAAAAAAAGAGCTTCCATATATATGGAAGCCCTTTTTTCATTAACAGATATTAACTATCGTTAGTAACTCATCGACACCTATCATCCCTTTATTCATGATATTTATCGAAAATAATTATTTAAGAGACTGCTCATTATCAACACAAGGCAAGTGATGCTCAGTACTGGTCACTTGATGGTCTTTCGAATAATCTTCTGGTCGCCCAAACATCTTAGCCGTCCAAGTTAATATAACAATTGATGCACTCAGCGCCATAACGGCAAAGGAAATCGTTGCTAACAGCCATAAGTGAAAGTTATCTGATACCGCCTGTACATCGACGACTAAATGTCGCGATAAAGCCGTAATCGCAATAAATATCAAGAACTGCACTGGCAAACGATGAGTCTTAAAATAGATCCCAATCATCGCTAACAGCTCTAGATAAATAAAGAGTAATAAGATGTCTTTCAAATCCGCTGAACCTTTTTGAAAGATCACAAAGAATTCTTTGCCCGCTGTCCAAACTACCACTACACTGATTAAAAATAAGATTATGTAATGAGAGACATCGACGAACTCTCTACCAATACCTTGTAATCGCTCATGAATACCCACGTTATTTTTAGCCATGTTAGATCCTATCAACGGTAAAGGGGTTGATTTAGCCTGAGTTTTTGTGCTGTCTACTGTGAAGTCTCAGGCTCCTTATCTATCGGCAATCCGTGCTCTTATGATTAACTCATTAACTATTGTCTAAACCGGCAGCTTTTTCAGCAGCATCAACGGTCTGGCGAATAAGCGTATTAATCGTCATAGGCCCAACGCCACCTGGAACTGGTGTATAAGCACTAGCGATATTTTCGACGCCTTGCAATTCAATATCGCCAACACCGCCATTATCAGTCGGATGGAAACCTGCATCGATAACCACAGCACCTGCTTTAATCCAATCAGCTTTGATCAGCTCAGGTACACCTACTGCTCCAACTATGATATCAGCACGTTTAATATGAGACTCTAAATCTTGCGTTCTTGAATGGCAAATCGTTACCGTACAGTTGGCATTTAATAGCATCATCGCCATTGGTTTACCTAAAATTGCACTACGACCTACAACTACGGCCTCCAAACCAGTCAGCTCAATACTATGATACTCTAGTAAATGCATGATACCTTGCGGGGTACATGAGCCATAAGCGGACTGCTGCATCGCCATACGACCAAAGCCAAGACAGGTCACACCATCGACGTCTTTTGCCAAGTCAATCTGCTCAAAGCAAGCACGCTCATCGATATGCGCAGGTACTGGGTGCTGCAGCAAAATACCATGGACGTCTGGATTGCTATTCAGCTCGTCTATTTTTGCCATCAGCTCTTCAGTCGTCGTCGCACTTGGCATCTCAACCCGAATAGAATCCATGCCAACACGTTTACAAGCATTGCCTTTCATACGTACATAAGTCGCAGAAGCCGGATCATCGCCGACCAATATCGTCGCTAAGCTTGGGGTACGTCCTGTCTTAGCTTTAATAGCGTCTACACGCGTACTCAGTTGCTGCTCTATTTGTTTAGCAAGTGCTTTACCGTCCAAAACGGTAGCAGATCCTTGGGCAGTTGACGTAATAGACGCAATTGACATAGTAACTCCAATAAAGGGTGCGATAAAAAAAGTAAAGACAGCGCCGCAATTGCTTGCATGCCTGTCTTATCCTTGATCAAGGTATGATTGATACTCATATTGTACCTGCCTGAGCCAAAAAATCCTAGCACCCTATATTCGATTCAATTTAAAAAGAACACTGTATTGCTGGGATAAATTTTACGAAGCCTCTGGAGTGCGAAGCGCACGGCAAGCGAGAGAAATTTATCCCAGCATAATGCTATTCTAAGCGTAACTCTTTTATATTGAACTCACTATATTAAAAAGCCATAATTAAAAAACAAGAACGTGACCATAAAAAAGTCGATCTATTAAATATTAGTAGACCGACTTTTTGTTTTCAAGCACTGTAGTGCATTGATTAAGCAAGCATTTAATAAGTCTGCAGCTCAATGCCTACACCTACGCCGATATCAGTCGACTGGATATCTGAATCTACTGCCCAAATTCGGCTAGAGATAAGCGTTTGAGGGTTGTATTGATGTTCCCAAGCCACATCAATACCAGTTAACTTATCAGTCGTTGGGAATGCTTGATTAATGGCTTCATCGGCTTGATTCACTTTAGCATGCTGTAATTTTGCATTAATAAAGTTACGGTTATCGATCCATAAACGACCACCAAGTGCGATACTTTCTGCATCGCCACCTAATGCATAACCTAATGGGAAGCCTTGCTGATAATAGCCATCCGTATAAACAAAGTGGTCATAGGAAATACCTCGAACTTCACCACTAGAGCGAGTATCTGTATACTCCGCATAAAGCTGGTAAGGTTTGCCATAAGCGGCAGATGCATAATCAACACCAGCTAAATACATACTTTTAGCTGGTAAACCGCCTGCTTCATCTTCACCGACATACTGTGCATAAACGCTAGCAGGCATATTCACCAATGGTGCCAATTTTAAGCGAGCATCGAAACCACCAAGCTGATTGGCTGGATCATTGGCTGCCTCAATACTATTAGTTGCTTCGTTATCTTTGGTTCCTAAGAGAGCATCAGTAAAGGAACTAAAACTCTGTGGACGACCTTCACCGCCCCACATAAAGGTACGAGAAGCACCGACTTCTAACCATTCCCGTGGACTAGCAGTCAGCCTCGCACCAAATAGCTTAGCATCAGGAATGGCTTCATAATCCTCTAGCTGACCGGCAAATAGCTGATACTGCCAAGGCCCGACCCACGATAAATATGGGAATGTCGGAGCAGTTTGCTGATCGCGCTGCATGGTAAAACCTGCGACCGGCAAGCTTGCATCGCCTCGAATAAGGCTACCATCATGACCAGGTCCCCACCACGTTGGAATTTTACCCGCGATTAACCACTGATTGGCAGCAGTACCAGCAAGGTATGAGCCCTCAAAGCTAACATCTGAGCTGTCATCGATAAGTTTGTCATTTTTTAAATTGGCTTGTAAATTAAATTCCCACTCCGCTTCGCTAAGCGACACGCCAACGCTTGCTTGTTGACCCGCAAGTTGATCGTCAGCAAATTTTTGTGGTAGCTGATCTCTATCGGTTTGTATATGCAGTGCTGCCGACCCTTTTACCACTGAGTTGCGGTTCTGATTCAATCGCGCTTGTACCGACTGCAGGATCTGCTGCTGCGCTGCCGTCTGGGCATGAGCTGTATTTAAAGCACGTTTGATTTCATTGGCTGTCAGTGGCCAAGTACTGGTGCTAATCTGCGCGACCCCTTGAGTATTTAACCAATCAAGATCCGCCTTGAGTTTTAGATCGTTCATATATAGGTTTTGTGCAGATGCCAACACCGACACTGAGGATAAGACACTCAAACCCAATAAAATGCTTAGCTTTTTATACATAATAGATTACTTCCAATGACTGACACTTATTGAATTTCATTTAACTGCATCACCACTACCTTTACCTAAAGCAGTTCCAACAATATAAGAAAAGTAATTTTTAAGGCTCATATTATCAATCATTTCTTTATCTTTTTTTGCCAAGCGTTCAGGTGTGGACATATCAATACCGCTTAACTGGGCTAAACCAGTGATGCCAGGTAAAACATTATAAACACCCATATCTTCTCTTGCTTCGATAAGGTCATTTTGATTAAAAAGATTAGGTCTTGGACCTACCAAGCTCATCTCACCTTTTAACACATTAATCAATTGTGGCAATTCATCGAGTTTGGTTTTACGTAATACTTTGCCCAGTTTAGTGATTGAACTGTTATCAGCTAAGTGACTAGCCACAGAAGCTGTATCTACCTTCATAGTACGAAATTTAACCAGTTTAAATGGTTTTTGATCTTTACCTACCCGTTCTTGAATGAACAACGGTGAACCTGTATCTAAATAACCAATAACGGTTACCCCAATTAATAGCGGTGAAGCAGCTATTAAGCCTGTCGCTGAAAATATAATATCCAGAGGTCTTTGTAAAGGCATAGACTGTAGAGCTGTTAAGTTTAACTTATAAAATTCGGCTGTTTTTCGAATTGACTCACTAGTTGAGTATTTAGGCTTCCAGCCTAACAAGGTTTTAGCTTTACTGATATCTACTTGTAAGGAGCCGGATAACCTTTGCGCAACGCCCGACTTGCCTACTACCGCAGCTGCTTTGTTTATCATGCTTGCAGGTATAGGTAGTGCTCTGTTCGTCAGTCCCAATCCCTTCGCTATTCCATCCAAGAGATCAGCAGTTGAAATATCATCATCGTCTGATATTAAAAATACTTGGTTTTTAGCATCTTTATGCTCGATACAGGTGATAATAAAATCTGTTAGGTTATCCACAGATACTAAGCTACGCAAGTTATGCTTAATTCCACCTATTGGTAGAGGAATACCTTTATAAGTCCATTTTATCAGCGATTGAAAGTTACCTTTAACATTTTCGCCGTAGACTAAGGTAGGACGAATAATCACTACCTCTAACGGTGTGGTTTCTGCTAATTTGAGCAGACCTTGCTCAGCTTCATATTTAGAAATACCATAAGGATCAGTAGGATTAGGTTTAGAATCTTCGGTATAGGGTTTACCAAGCTCTGTTCCTTCGCCATTTACCTTAATCGAGCTGATAAATATAAAACGCTTTACACCTACCTCAACCGCTTGGCGAGCTAGATTCAAAGTGCCTTCTACATTCAGCTTACGAAATTCAGTAAGAGGGTCAGCAGACTTATCATCCATTACATGCACACGAGCAGCTGTGTGAATGACAACATCGATATCTTTAAAAATATCAGTCGATAGTGGCTTATCCTCAAGATTGTTTATGATCCTGTATTCACAGTTAAGCTTCTTTAAAGGAGTTTTACGAACACCAGCTATGACGCTGTGCTTAGTATCCATCAAGCTATTAACTAATGAGTGACCTACAAAACCGTTAGCACCTGTTACTAAGATATTCATGGATTACCCTTAACTATATTTATATACCATCGTTTCATTAAAACAACTTTAAAGTGTGCGAATGATATTTAGAATTTTATTCATAGCAACCTCAGACGAAAACTTATTTATTAAAGTTTTTCTTGGAGAGTTATACTTTTGGGTTTGAATATCGCTGACTGCTTTATCTAACATTTCAGCTATTTCTTCAATATTACTAGTTTCTACTACCCACCCTATATTATTTTCTTCTACCATCTGATAAGTTTCAGAATTTTTATCCATGATTGTAAATATTAGTTTGTCTGCTGCCATAGAATAGTAAGCTTTACTAGGTACACCTAAACCAAGCATACCATCTGCTAGAGTAACAATAGAAATATCACAAGCATTCAAGCCTATAGACTTGTTCTCCTGAGAAACAGAACCATAATATATAATATTTTTATTGTTTGACTCACTAATCAACGACTTAAGCTCATCGACATACACACCATCTCCGATAAAAATAAATTGAGCATCCTCTGCCCTTTTCATTAACTTAATCGCTTTCATCAAACTTGATATACCTTGCACTCTTCCAAGATTACCAAAAAACTGGAATACTACTTTTTGTTCATCTTGCCAACCTAGCTCAGTTAAAATAGAGTTATTATTCTTAGCTTGTAACGTAATATCCTTTTCATCAATCCAGCTAGGTATGACAGTGATCTTATTATGATTGGTTTTATTATAAACCAGATCTTTCATATCTCTACCAATAACAATAATATCATTTGCACTAGCGTAAACAGAATCAAAAACACGCTTTAATAATTTATATCCAACATTATCTTGTTTGATTATCTTTGCTGCAACTAAGTTTTCTGGAAAAACATCATGAACCAGAAGCACCCATTTAAAACCTATTATCTTTTTTAAAATATGAATGATAATCAGGAGTAAAATGGGAGTAGTACCAGTGAATACTATGTCATCTTTTTTAATATACTGAGCGCAATTTTTAAAAAAACTAAATCCAATAAATAGCTCATAAGAAGATCTACTGACTAGGCTTTTCTTATCGAACGTAACTCCTTTTACATACAAAGCTTCAGGCTGATTAAGTACTTTCTCGTCCTTTTTAGTCAATAAGGTTAGATCTATATCTTTTTGTTTACTAAGAAACTCATGTAGCTTACCAAATAGATAACCCGTTGTATTTTGAGAGGAATCGTAAAACTCTGTAATTAAAAATAATTTTTTAGACACAGTCATTCCTAATATTTTTTCCAAACAACACGATTAACATAATCAGTATAACTCAAAATAATTCTGACCACCTTCTCACTGACATTTGGCATACTATAATCATCTACCAAGCGTAATGAACGCTCTTCACCCCGTGCCTGCGACTCTAAAATATCTAACCCCTGTAAAATACGTTTAGCAGTCAACCCTACCATCATCACAGCAGCTTCCTCCATACCCTCAGGACGCTCATGGGCTTGGCGTAGATTCAGCGCCGGAAAGTTTAGGATAGAAGATTCTTCGTTAATCGTACCGCTGTCTGACAATGCAGCTTTAGCAGAAAGTTGAAGCTTATTATAATCACTAAATCCAAGTGGCTTTAATAACTGCACAAGTGGATGAAACTCTATATTTAACTCTTCAATACGGTTACGAGTACGGGGATGCGTAGAAACAATTACTGGAAACTGATATTTCTCTGCCACTGCATTGAGCATATCGACCAAATCTAAAAAATTCTGATCAGAATTGATATTTTCTTCGCGATGAGCACTGACGATAAAATATTGCCGCTCTTTAAGCCCTAACGTTTCTAAAATATCAGACGCTTCAATTTTAGCTTTATAATGGTTTAAAACTTCAAACATAGGGCTGCCAGTTTTAATGACTAGATCAGCAGGTAAACCCTCGGCAAGCAAATAGTCACGCGCAATAGTACTATAGGTTAAATTAATATCTGCAGTATGATCTACAATACGGCGGTTAATCTCCTCTGGTACACGCATGTCAAAACAGCGATTGCCCGCTTCCATATGGAAAGTAGGAATTTTACGGCGTTTAGCAGGAATGACTGCCATACAGCTATTGGTATCGCCGAGCACCAGTAAAGCTTCCGGCTGTACTTCCTCTAAAACTTTATCGACGCCTATAATGACGTTACCGATAGTTTCAGCACCCGTTGAGCCTGCTGCATTTAAAAAGTGATCAGGCTTACGAATTCCTAAATCAGTAAAAAATATTTCATTGAGTTCATAGTCATAGTTTTGACCCGTATGGACAATTATGTGATCGAAATATTTATCACATGCCTGCATGACTCGAGACAGTCTAATAATCTCTGGACGTGTCCCTACGACAGTCATTAGCTTTAACTTATTCATAATAAAACTCTTATTCTGTTATTGGCATAGCATAAGTATCAGGTTTTTCTCGGTCAAAAATCTCGTTCGCCCACAGCATAACGATCATTTCACCCTCACCGATATTAGTAATATCGTGAGTCCAACCTGGTACAGTTTCGACAATTCTTGCTTCATCGCCATTCGTTGTTAAATCATAGTATTCGCCAGTAACGATATGCTTAAATTTAAATAACGCATTACCTTTAATGACTAAAAACTTTTCAGTCTTACTATGATGATAATGTCCACCTCGAGTAATGCCTGGATGAGCAGTAAAATAGGAGAATTGACCAGCATCAGGTGTCTTAAGCATCTCTACAAAGACACCACGCTCATCACCATGCTTAGCTACCGTATAGTCAAATTGACTGGGCTGTAAAAAACTTAAATAAGTAGAATATAGAGCGCGGGTTAGACCAGTACCTACTGGCAGCGTTATCATGGTTTCACGCGACTGTTTAAACTCTCGCAGAGTGTCCGCTAAATTACCAACGGTAATTTGATACTCTGGCTCAATGACAAAGTACTGCTCTGGTGCATAATGACCTTGAATCATCTGCCAAAATATCTCTACCACATCATCTATATAAACTAAGCGAATAACCGCATCAGGATTATTAATTTGAATGGGTAAATCGTTAGCGATATTATGGCAAAAAGTTGCTACAGCGGAGTTATAATTAGGGCGCGACCATTTACCAAATACATTAGCTAAACGACAGATATATACTGGATTACCTTGATTGTTGTTTAAATCAATTAATACCTGTTCACCACCGAGTTTACTTTGACCATAAGCGTTGTCTTGGTCGGCTTGAATGGATGAAGATAAAATGATCGGAGTCTTTTTATTATGCTCTATTAGCAAATCAGCAATTTTTTGCGTTAATGTAATATTGCCCTCTACAAACTCTTGCTCATTTAATGGACGATTCACCCCCGCTAAATGTATGATCCAATCCGCCTTGATAACCGCATCTTTTAACTCATCTTCACTAGAGTTACGGTTAAGACACAAGATATTAATATCGTTTTGTTCGGATAAAAACAGAATAAGGTTTTTGGCAATAAATCCATTAGAGCCAGTCACTAAAATATTCACAATTAAGCCTCCGGATCAACATGTCTGCCTTCAGTTAAAGCACGGACAAACTCAAGCTTAAGGAGCAGTTGCTTCATACCTTCCACATCTAATCGCTCTGTATTATGGGAATTGTAATCCTCAATCTCAGTTATATGCAAATCACCTTCTTCGACATATTTGCCATAGTTAAGGTCACGCTGATCTGCGGGTACTCTATAGTAATAGCCTTGGTCAATAGCCACTGCCATTTCTTCGCGGCTTAAAAGGGCTTCATAAGCCTTTTCACCATGACGTGTCCCCATAATGACAATAGGATGCTCGTCAAGATTCAGCAGCCCTTTTAAAGCTTTGGCTAGCACTTCGATAGTGGCAGCAGGTGCTTTTTGTACAAAAATATCGCCATTCTTACCGTGCTCAAAAGCATATAACACCAAGTCTACCGCATCTTCTAACGTCATCATAAAACGCGTCATATTAGGATCAGTAATAGTCAAAGGCTTACCCTTCAATATCTGATCGACAAATAGTGGGATTACTGAACCACGAGACGCCATTACATTGCCATAGCGCGTACCACAAATAACTGTGTCTAAACCCTCTAAATTGCGCGATTTAGCCACCATGACTTTTTCCATCATGGCTTTGGAAATACCCATCGCATTGATAGGATAAACGGCTTTATCCGTACTTAAGCAAACCACACGCTTCACTTTATTTTGAATAGCTGCTTCTAATACGTTTTCAGTACCAAGCACATTGGTCTTTACCGCTTGCATAGGATGGAATTCACATGATGGCACTTGTTTAAGTGCAGCAGCATGGTAAATATAATCCACACCGCGTGTAGCACTAAGCAAACTGTAATAATCTCTTACATCGCCAATGTAAAACTTGAGCTTAGAATTAGCGTAAGCTATACGCATATCTTCTTGTTTTTTTTCATCACGGCTAAAGATACGAATTTCTGCAATGTCCGTATCGAGAAAGCGTTTAAGTACCGCATTGCCGAATGAACCTGTACCACCGGTGATGAGAAGGGTTTTGTCTTTAAACATGTACATACCTTTTTATTAATTTATTTATTAGCTGCATACTCAAACATAGCAATATTGGCATCAATGGCATCTCTTTGAGAAAATTTATTTCTTGCCCATTTAAGTACGTTTTTTCGTATTTCATGATGATCATCTTTACTCATCAATGCCAGCTTATTAATAGCACTACTAAATGCACTTGGATTGTCTAATGGCAAATCCCAACCAAGACCTTGTTCAGACAGATTACGCCAAGGAGTAGCATCAGAAATTAATAACGGCAATCCTGCGCACAATGCCTCTGCAATAACATGGCCATAATTCTCTCCTTTTGTAGGCATAAAGAAGAAATCATATGACGATAATATCGGAACTACCTGTTCAGGCGTTAACTCGCCTTTATAATGTACATCAATATGTGAAGGTAAATCAGATATAATACTTTGACAATGCTGCCAATAACTCTGGTCTTCAATTGGCCCATATATATCATAAACCAAAGGATTTTGAACGCTTTTGAAGGTTTCTAGAGCAAAACCTAAGTTCTTCATAGGGGAAATACGAGAGATAAAAACAGCTTTGATTATTTGTTCTCGTATAGCAATATTTTTAGCAAACTCCTGAGCGCCAATATCTTCCGCTATAACAATATCTACTTTGGGTCCTAATACTCTTTTTATATCTTCAGCTTCATAGATACTTGAAGCCTGATATATAGTTCCACGATGTAAATTCAAAAGCTTATATAGTTTTATAAAAGTATTTTTTTTTCGTGATTTTAAACTCAATGCACCTTCTGAAAACTCACCCCTAGGACCAACGATAACTTTTTGACGTAGAGTTTTTGCTATTATTAACGGTAATACTGAAAATGTAGGCGAAAAAAAGCTATTTAAGTATATTAGCTCATAATCCCTCTCGAACAAGATTTTAATAATTTGCTTGTAGCCTATATTGCCTGACTGTATATAAAACACTTCTGCGTTACCAACTTTATTCCAAGTATTATGATCTATCGAATTGTAAGGTAAAGTGTCACCAAGGTCTCGATCACTAGTTATTAACTTGTAAAACATAGAGTTTCCAGTTTGGTCGAATAAGTTTTTGATGGTCTTTATAGGTCCACCACCCTTATATCCAGGAAGATAGTGTCCCGTAAAAGTTAAAATATTCAAAAGACCTTTTACTCCTTTAATAATTTTATTATTAATAAAATTAGATCATTAAACTCAATCTATAGTATTTTTACTAAACTGCTTCAAGCAGTCCTTTAAAGCTAGCTGATGGTTCATTATTAATTAACGACAAGGATAACTGAACAAATCTTTCTGCTACTATAGCAGGAGTCCAGTTTTCTTTTATACTTAATCTTGATTTTACACTGAAGTCGTTTATTAACTTTTTACTATAGACCAACTCACTTAGACAGTCGTATAAAGAATCTTCTGAGCCAGACTTGAATAAGAATCCATTTACGCTATGTTCAATCAATGAAGCGCCAGCTCCTGTCTTATCTGAAGCAATCACTGCACATCCAACAGACATCGCCTCATTTACTACTGCACCCCAGCCTTCATACGCATTACTTGGCAACACGTATATATCGTATTGCGCCATAAGAGAAAGGACTTCATCTGCCGGTATGAATTCTTTGAACTCATAAAAAGAAGCACCTAACATTTTTTTTGCAAGCTTCTCTAATTTTTTTCGTTCAGAGCCATTACCAACTAATGTAAGTTTAAATTTTTTACCCTCATTCTGTATTTTTGCTAAAGCTTTAATAAGTAAGTCAACACGCTTCAATTTAATCATACGCCCAACCCATAGAATACTAGTGACATCTGAACCTCTGCTCTCACTCATACTAGGTATTATTATAGGAAACGCTGTGAAGTACCCCCATGCCCATACACGTGAGGGCATAGATGTCACTAAAGCCATGTCTCTTGCAGCAAATGGACCAATGGGTAAATAATGAAAATACTTACTTTTACTTAACTGCTTAAACTCTATAAACATTTTTAAATATAGTGGATGACATAACCTTAGTATACCTACTGGTGGCTTCCACCATCGTTCAGACATATAAAAACATATTTTATTATCATCAACACATTCTTGCATTTTACTAATTAGCCTTTCGCCACATATAACCACATCAGCTTCATCCCAAAACTTATCAAACTTTATCTGACTTTCTACTGAGTCATTAGGGTGAATAATCCAGTTTTCAGTATAATCTTTTTTCCAGCCATTATTTAGTCTTTCAGAATCTGGTCTTCCTAATGCAGCAAATAGAAAGTTCTCCTCGCCGACTAGTTACACCAATTCTTTAGAAAAAGGCAATTGATGATGGCTCACAATATTATTTACTTGCAGTATCTTCATATAATTCCTTAGTTCTCAAACAATGATTTTTTATGTATAGCTCGAAGATTAAGTAAATATGACTCTAAAAGCCAGAACTTCTATTAGTATTTATTGCATAACGATAATAGTTCTTGCTAATAAGTTAATAAACTTAAATCTAACATATAGTCAATCCACAATAAAAGAGATACAACCCATATCATGAAATAGTTTAGGTAGATTATTCTGCATCCACCCTTGGCGTAGAAACTTAGCTTGTGCCCACTTCTTTTCAATGGGATTTAGATCAGGACTATACGGTGGCAACCATAAAATACGATGGCCATGTCTGTTCAGTAGTTTTTGAATGCATTTATTTTTATGAAACCGAGCATTATCCATCACAATCACGCATTTGGTTTTAAGACTTGGGATTAATGTCTGTTTGCACCACTGATAGAATATATTGCTGTTAATGTTCTGTTCAAAATAGTCCAGCGCAAACAGCATCTTTTCATAAAGAGCACCAATGACGTTAGTTCGCTTTTTTGCTTGCCAATTGTAGCTGTCGATACAGGGTTTACCTATCAGTGCATAGCCATAAGGACGAATGGTTTCAGCTTCAAAGCCACTCTCGTCCATATAAACAATGGGATAGCCTTGAAGTATAAAACCATCGAGTTTACTCTGGTACGCCGCTTTTTTGATCGGACACGCTTTTGGATGTTCTAAGGTCTTTTTTTTGACTGATACCCAAACGTTTTAAAGCAATCTCAATGCCTGATTTACTACAGCCTAAACGTTGCGCTCGCTCGTACATGTAATCGTCTGGATATTGCGCAACGTCTTGAAGAAGTGTTTCATTCGGTATTTTACTGGGTGCTTTATCTCGAGTTTGTTTGATACTTGGGTTTTTCAGCCAGCGTTGTAAAGCAGTTTTGCTAACGTTATAGAAAGTACAAGCCTGACGGATACTCATGTCTTTGTTTTTAACACTTTTAATCACTTGCGCTCGGAAGTCTGCAGAATAAGTCATAGTTATTAATATCTTTCTATCAGTTTTAAAAGTATTGTATCTTATTTATAAAAGACTGACTATACTATTATATAAAACAATAATTAAGTTCAATTTCAATGGATTGATAACTTATCTATAATTCCAAAAATTGAAAGCTGCTGATTCCCAGTTATTAGAGGGGAATCCCTTGATAAACTGAATTATAATATTCATATCAAGCTGATAGAAATTGCCGAAAACTCCAGTAGTGAATAAATATAAAAAAATAGAACAGTAACTTAATATATACCCTATAGTTATAGTTTTAACGCCTTTAGGCAATTTATAAATACCATTAGCAAGAGCGATACACACGAACGGTAAAAAGTAAATCCTAACTCTTTGAGAAATGAGAGGAATACTTATTGTTAGGATTTCAATAAGCAGCATTAACAGTGTTGCACGATACACCCAATCATCTACTTTCGAGTGAATAATTTTAATCTTAAATTGAGAATATAATGCTAAAGCGAAAATACTAATACGCACTAAAGAAGAATATAGGTTAGCCACTTTTGAATCTTCAGCGTACATTTGTAACTTACTAATAGCTAGGTAATTAAATGAGCTAAACACTCCTGATGTCAAAAACCCTATGAATAAAGAGCCAGTAGCTAAGCTTCCCAATACTAGTATTAGAGTAAACTTTTTTGTACTACGCTTAAAAAAACTTAATTTACCTAATAGTAGTACTAAGCTTGAAATATGAAAGCTACTAGCAATTACAATAGAAAATATACTAGGATATCTCTTGATTATCAGAAAGCTTGATAACAAAACTATTGAAGCTAAAACTTGTCTTAATACATCATTGATATAGGGGTATGTCAATGCAAAAAATATAGTTACTGCAAGTAAAGGAAGTTTCGTATATCTTTTAAATATTACCAATAATAGAAGAGTATTAATAGATTTAATGGCAATTGCAAAAAACCAAAAATTCATGCCCAAGGAAGCAGAAAAGACTGATAATGCACTATACAAAGCCTCAAAACTTTCAAAATTATTATGGTAATAATTTTCTTGATAAGCAACCCAGTCGACTCCTACTTTATAACCTAATCCTAAAGTGAAAAGCACTAACACAGAAGCTATAAACCATAAAAAACTCTTAATATTATTGCTTAAGTTGGTTGATTCTAACAACGAAAACAAAACTAATATGAGGAATATTACAAAGATACCATTCATTGAGCTTACCAGTTAGAGAATTTTGTGATTAATCTTGTCAACTAAGGTTGATCCATCAACACTTCTTACTTTTCTAACAAAGAGCTTCTCAGACTGTTTGAGTTCATCCCAATCATTAATAGTAAACCACTTAGTTAAAGAGTTATCGATGAGATGAAGATTCGCTAAATAGTCTAATCCAAAATATTTAAAATCTTGTAGCCCCGTGCATTGAGAGACCAATTGGGAATTGCCCAAAATAGTATGGATGTAATGCTCATCTGCCGCGTAGGTATATCTGAACATATTTTGAAACCATCGGTTATTTTCATGGAAGTCTACTGCATATCTAGCACATGGCGCATTTAATGCAGTCCAATTACTACCTCCGTAGGCTATTATATTATCTTTCCAAGTATTTGGAATATGTGCATGGAAACTAACTCTTCTTATAATACGGTGTAAATTGTCAATAATTTTATTTCTAATAGGGAAGGGATTATCCATTAAGAATTTATATTGTATTTGACGATAAAGCAGACGGTGATCTGTCATTTTAACGTACTTAATAAAGCTCTTATCTTTATTGTTTACAAAAAAGCTATCTATATAGTCGATAGATTTGATAGGGTAGCAACTACCTGATAAAAAGATATAGTGAGAAAATTCGTCTTTGTGCTCAACCGCTAGTTTTAGCAGTTCCATCATTACTGTAACCATAGAGAATCCAGCCCAAGAAACTTTAATTCTCGGTGTAAGGAAATGTACATTTCCTTTCCTAGATAAGTTTAAAAAGCTCGTATCATCTACAAACCCATCAATATGAATAAATATTTCACAGTTATTCCCCAAAGCAGTTATAAGCTTTGATAGATGTTCTTTGTCATTGTGAGCCATAATACAGTATGCAACTTTGTTCATAGAAATTTCCTATATATACTTATCCGCACTTTTTAATACATTTGTGATTATTTGAATATTTTATTAATGTAATTAAACTTAACGCAGCAGCCAGTTAAAATAGTAAAAGTTATAACCTCACTGAAAGCAAGTCCATAGGCTGCTCCTACGGCACCGAGAGATTTAATCAAAATAGGAGTATAAATAATATGTAATATAGAAACAGCTATAGGGACTAGATAATACAGCTTTGTGTGTCCCATAGGAACGAGTATATAATTACATAGAATAACTGAAATTACTGAGAAAAACATAGCTATAGATAAAGGAATCCTGAGAGGTACAGCATCTAGATAAGCATCACCAAGCAAAACATTGATAATTGTTATATTAAAGAATATGTATAGAAAGGTAATTATTAATAGTAAGACAGTCTGCGATAAAATTATTGCTTTCAATAGTGAAAAAGCTTTTGTCTCGTCTGTAACTAACAAGGCGTTCACTCTAGGAAAAATAGCGCCACCTGCAACTATAAATAATCCAGCTAGGGCTCCAGTAAATTTATTAGCAGCACTATAGATACCCATTTCATGTTCTGAAGATAAGAAGCCTAGCAGTAAAGGAGTGCTAATAGTATAGACACTAATAGCAAGACTCCCAATGAAATAAGAAGTAGAGTCTGATATCTCCCTAAACGTATTTTTGAATAGCCTAAAGTCTGGCTTTCCAATACTTTTATGTTTTATTATACTTATCCATGATAATAAGGCAGCAACTAATAAAGTACAAGACTGTATGAGAGCAGCTATAACAATATCTCCTTCATCTTTTACTAAATAAAAGGTAGAAGGCAGTATACTTAGCTTGGCTATCACTTGAGAGATTAGTATTACTTTGATATTCTCGATACCCTGAAAGTACCAAAGTGGAAAAATAGCGGTTGCGACTAACTGTGGCGTAAATGCTAATAGTATATATAGAACATTATTAAGCTTAGAATTAAATATTGCTAGGCCTAGCATAAGCATTATACTGAAACTTAAAAGCATGAGCTTAGCGAATATAATATTCCAAAATACTTGATCAATACTTAATCCTTGCTTCTTTAAAATAGAGATCTTTTTAGTTCCACTAAGTGTGAAACCAAAGTCTATTACTATGCAGAAATAAAGGATTACAGAGTTAGCAAAAGATAATGAACCATAGTTTTCGGTTCCTAATACTCTTGCTAAATAAGGAAAGATAATTAAAGGTATTAGGTAGTTTAAACCCTGTACGAATATTAAGTAAATTACATTTTTTCTTAACAAGGACATATAATCCCTAACTCTCATAATTGATTTTAAAAAGGCATTTTTATAAAAATAATTTATTTATATATATAGCTAAAGTTCATCAATGATATACAAGATATTATTTATTAAACCTTATTTAAAAATCTTTACGTTTGTTGCTCTATATTATCTTTATAGCCTGCTACAAATTGCTTGAATTGCTGCTTCAGCCAAATGACGTCAAATTCTTTTTGCTTTTCAGTCAGCTCAAACAGTACCGATTCAAGCTCATCTAGTGGAAAGCTATGTTCCATCGCTTGCATGATAAGAGGGTGATCAGTGGATTCGACATTGTCTTCACCGATGATGAGCTCTTCATAAAGCTTTTCCCCATCTCTAAGTCCAGTGAAAATTACTTCGATATCACCTTCAGGATTTGCGGTATCTTTAATATCAAAACCACTTAAATGAATCATTCGCTGTGCCAAATCGACAATCTTAACCGGCTCGCCCATATCAAGCACAAACACCTCACCACCTGATGCCATCGCACCCGCTTGGATAACTAAATTTGCCGCCTCTGGAATCGTCATAAAATAACGAGTCACATCAGGATGGGTGACCGTAATCGGTTTACCTTGCTCAATCTGCTTGGTAAATAACGGTACTACAGAGCCTGATGACCCTAGGACATTGCCAAAACGCACCATACTGATACAGGTTCGGCTATTTGTTTGGCTAAGCGCTTGGCAAACCAGCTCTGCTAAGCGCTTAGAAGCGCCCATCACATTGGTCGGTCTTACTGCTTTATCGGTCGATATAAGTACAAAGGTCTCTACATTTGCTGCAATCGCAGCGCGGGCGCAGTGATAAGTGCCTTTCGTATTATTAATAACGCCTTCAAACGGATTGTGTTCAACCATAGGTACATGTTTATAAGCAGCCGCATGATAGACTGTCTGTATGCTGTATAGCTTAAATATTCTCAGCAAATTGTCTTCATTTGTTACACTACCGATGACAGCGACGATTTCAATATCTTGATAAATAGAATCATTAGCTTGTTTCGCTATTAGTTCCTGATGAATGCTATACAGTGCGAATTCAGATAGCTCATAGAGTACAATACATTTAGGTTTATTTTTAATCACTTGACGACATAACTCGCTACCAATAGAGCCACCAGCGCCAGTGACCAACACGCACTTATCTTTAATATTCATCTGTAGTAATTTGGCGTCAGGTTCAACAGTCTGTCTGTCTAACACATCCAAGATGTCTACTTTGCGCATGCTACTGACGGTCACTTTTTCGTCAGCGATTTCCTCTAGGCTTGGTAACTCCTTGATTTTTATAGCAATACCCGAGAGTTTATCTATAATCTGGCGTTTTTGCGCGCGACTAATAGAAGGTATAGCTAAAAACACCTGTGCAATGTCTAGCTCCTCCACTAAGCTTACTAACTCATCAGCAGCATAAATCTTTTTGCCGAGTAAATAAGCACCCGTAAGCTGTGGATCATCATCAACATAAGCCACAACATTATATTTATGTGAGTTTCTTAAGCCTTCTAATAAGTCTCGACCGGCTTCTCCCGCCCCATAAATGACAACATTATCATAATCATCTTCATTCTTAATACGGCGCTGGCTTTTACCTTGTAGCCGCGTTAAAAGCTCACGAATGGTTAGCCTGCTATTCCATAACCAAATAAAAAACAAAAACAAATATAAAATGGGTACGGCACGTGGCACATCAGGAAGGAGTTTAAAATAAAGAATGGTCTGGGCGATGATAATAAGGACAAAGAATAGCTGCAATACGCTACCCATCATCGCATCAAAAAAACCTCTAGCCACGCCATTATAAAACCCAATAGCGTATAAGCATAAGACTGGAATCAATGCACTCAGACTTATTACCAATAAGCTTACATGATGGTCTATATATCCATATCTCGCTGCAATAGCGAAGAATAAACAAACGGCTGACATAATAAAGTCAGTCAACATTAAAATACTACGCTTAATGCTTCTAGGTAGGCTAAGCAAAAACTTAGCGCTACGCTCAGCAAGACCAGTAGATATCATAGAGTTAACATTATGTGATTTGGATGAGGCTGATGGATCTATTGACATGACAAACAACTGTTTTATTCAAGCATTAATATTTAAAAAATTCTATATCTATCCGCTAACGATTAGTTATTATTGCCGTAAGCATAACTATAATGATAGCTATACTTACTTAGTAATCCCTGCTGTACATCGTTTAAGATAATACCGTCTACTTTGATATTGGCTTTATTCATCTGATTAACTGCATAAACAACCTGACCTTCTATAGACTTATCATAGCGAGCCACCATTAATACTTTATCTGCATACTGGGATAAAATCATAGCATCAGAAGCAGCCAATATAGGTGGCGAATCAATGATAATATAATCATAATGCAAATTCAGTTCTTTCATTAAATGATCGAAACTGCCATTAGCTAATAATGATGCCGGATTACGTGGGTGCTGACCTCGTGGCATAAAATCAATATTATCTATACCAGTAGGATGAATAAAGCTTGCCAAATAATCCTCTTGATTAGCAACAATTTTTGATACGTGAGCGTTATCTTTAGATAAATGAGTCTTATCTTGTGATAAATAATCCCCTAGACCATTATCTTGACTCATACTAAACATCTTATGCAGCTCCCCCAAGCGCATATCAGCATCCATAATCAGGACTTTTTTATCTAACTGGGCAAATACCTCAGTTAAGTTAGAAGAAATAAATGATTTACCAACACCAGGGCTTTCACCAGTAATTAGTATCACTTTTGCTCTTTGACCCGCTCGACCTTGGGCTGGCATTCCAAACATTAGATTTGTTCTTAAGCTCTTAATGGCCTCATAGCTCAAACTATTATTATCTACGTAAGCCAGTAGTCTGTTAGGCGCTTTCTTATTACTCCTACGTAATCTTGTTAATAGTGGAGAGCGTGGAACCGTCGCTACCACAGGCACACCTGTCTTAGCCTCTAAACGCTCAGGGTCTTTTACCACATTTCTTAGCATGTTCTTAAGCAGTACGAGCATCGTTCCAAGCATCGACCCTAAAAGCATAGCCAAGATTATTATCAATAATTTTTTAGGCGCAATCGCTTTAAAGTTGTTGATAGGAAGATCAATAATACGGGCAAAACCAATCTGGCCAGCTTTAACGATTTTCAGCTGCTCATAGTTTTTGACTAGAGTTAAGTAAATCTCTCTATTAATAGTGCTATCAGCTGATAATTGTAAAAACTCTCTTTGAATCTCAGGCAAACCTACGATAGTATCATCTATATCTTGCTTTCTAGTATTCAGCACCTCTAACTGCTCATTGATCTGGGTCACCAATGGGTGCTCTTCTGTATAATAAGTCGTGAGATCTGCTTTCTTTAATTTAAGCTCGTTGAGTTGAACATCAATTTGAGAACTTTCTGTTAACAGTAACTCCGCTTCTTTACTTACATCAATGGTGCCGTATTTTTTACGGAACTCATTGAATATCGCTTCAGAATCTTCCAGTTTTTTCTTTAAGGTTGGAATCTGAGTTTCCATAAAGCTAATCGTTTTTGTGGTCTCTTCAGAGCCACGCGACTCATTTTGATCAATATAAGACAAGACGATTTGTTTTAATATCAAACTAGTCTGCTGCTGATTAGCGCCAGTCATAGATAGCTGAATAATACCAGTCTGCTTACCTTTTTCAACCACAGACAATTCCGTATTTATCTGCTCTGTAGTTGTTTGGAGAGACTGTTTAGTGATATTAATCGGATATCCATCAGCTGGCAGGTCGTTAACTGTGATTTGAATCTGACCATCTGTACCTCTGAACTGATGAACCTTGCCAATCTGACCTTTAAAGTCATCAAACCCGTTGCTTAACACAAACCCTGTCGCAGAGCGTGTTAAGATAAAAGGCTGATTTAAATAATCTTGCGAAACATTAAACTGACTGACCTCGACTTTGCCATCCTCAGTTTCAAGAGATACACCTTCAGGTTTATTGATCTGTGTATCAGTACTATTATTTTTAATTTTATCGATAGTACTAATATTAGGGTCAGAAAGTCGAATACGTAAATGCAATAAATTGACCACAGGCTCTAAGATCATACGAGATCTTATCAGCTCCGCCTCCGCCTCAGCTTTACTGGCTTGCGAACCAATTAGCTCAGAGATATCAGCGCCTAGAGCAGCCACTCCTTTGGAGTTTTCTTCAATTTGAATAAGCGCATCTGATCTAAAAGTCGGATTAACATACCGACTATACAAGATACCGACTATCAAACCCAAAACAGCAAAAAAGACAATGGTTTTCCAGCCACGTAAAATGGCAAAAAGTAGCGCCATTAAGTCGATTTCGTCATTGTCTTCTTTAGAGGCAGAGTTTGATACATTCTTCGAATCTGTATTCATAACGGTAGGTTCATCACTTGAGGTAATCGTTTAGTATTAGTCTTTTATAATAATTATTTATTCACAACAGTCACTTAGCTAACTTTATCGGCCCATTGCTTTATACCTTCAACAATGTCTTGATGTGCAGTCTCGAATGCACTTATCTCATGCTTGTAAGGATCAGCAATGTCTTTATTTATCCAATGACCTAGTTTAAAGGTTTTACCACGGCAAAAAGGCCAGCGTTCTTCAATCCACTTAGTTTGACCGTCTGACATAGTGAAAATAAGATCCACTTTTTTTGCTAACTGCTCATCAATTTGCTTAGCAATATGACTGGTAATATCAATCTGCTGTTTTGACATAATCTCTAGGGCAGCAGGGTCAGCAGGATGACCAACCAAAGCACCCACACCTGCAGAGTCAATAATTTTATTAGGAAAACGCTGCTTTAGCAGTGCTTCTGCCATTGGACTACGACAAATATTACCCACACACACAACTAGAATATGATCAAATGCCATGATAACTATTACCTATTATTTATAGACCAGAAAGAACGCTGATTGCTGAGGTAGATGGTAGTAGTGCACTAATGACACGATTCCAACGCGTCAAACCAGTAGGATCGACGTATACGATATCATTGGCACGCATCTCAAAACGATTGGCAAGCGCAAAACTGGTAATTGTCTGCATATCAACATAATAAATATCTGTCGTTTTTGTATTAAGGTTGTCGCGGACGACATATATCTTAGCAGCATTAGCAGTATTAGAATCAAGACCCTTTGATTCACCTAATACTTGTGCCAAACTGATGCCTTGTTCTCTGATAGGTACAGGTTCTACACGTCCAAATTCTCCTAGAACATATACTTTATTACGGTCTTGACTATTAACGTGGATAGAATCGCCATCTTGAAGATAGATTTGATTGGCAGAAGCCCCTAGATGGCGTAAGGATTGAAGTCCAATATTGTAGTTGACGCCTTTACGATTGAACACGATATTGTTTGAATCACCTGCAGGCGTTGCACCACCGGCCATAGAAATCGCAGTGTATAGCGAGACTGGTGAATCATTAATCGCAAATTCGCCAGGCTGTTTAACTTCACCATCAATAAAAAACTTATTACCACGGTAGTTAACAATTTTAACCTGCGGGTCTGAATATTTAAGATAACGCTGTAGCTGTTTCTGTAAATTAGCGGTGAACTGCGTCACACTCATATTACTGGCCTTGATACGCCCAATAAGTGGAAACTGAACAAACCCCTGCTGATCAACAGGAAAACCTGCTGCATAAGGATTAGTAACATCTCCAGCTGGTAAAGGAGTTATATTAGGATAGCCTGTAAGTACAATACTTAAGATATCTCCTTCAGAAATACGATATTCTGCTCGACCGGAGTTTCTTATTAACTGACTTAAGTTGCTGTTTGGAAGGGCTGCTTGTTTTGGTGGTAATGTCGCTAGGTTTAGCGGTTGAATATTAAAATGAAGGCCGTTTTCAGCGATGAATGCACCACTTGGTGGCAGCTCACCTGCTTGAAGACCTGCATTGATACTAGAGCAACCTGAAACCATACCCACTATCAACAGACACGTTATACCTAGTAACTTTGATGAATTAAAAAACATAAAAAGACCTTTGTAAATCATAGATATAAGTAGCGTCTAGCATTAAAACATCAGACAGCCATATCAAAGCGTTGCATTATGTGCAAAAAAACAAAACCATAATAACATAGGTGGTTAAATTTTGAACCATAATCATGTATTTTTGATGGAAATTACGATTTATCAGAAAATGGCTTATATGGAAAAATCCTAATATTTAGCATATAGTTATTGCTCATATAAATTATAAAAAATCTTCTCTTATTTATTTAACTAACCAATTTAAACCGACAAATGATATGAAAATTATTTACCTTATTCAGATATTAAAGTGGAAAATTATTTAAACATAATATCTATAACCCTTAGAAATAGCGTATAATATGCAGTCCAAATTTATACATTGAGAAATGTAAACCCACCGATTCAAGGAAATCGCTATGAAAGATGAAAAATTACAGAAAGCACTTGCCCGTATGGGACTTGGTTCACGTCGTCAGATGGAAGAAGTCATTAAAGCAGGTCGTGTAACTGTCAATAATGGGCCAGCAACCATTGGTGATCGTGTTGAACAAGGTGATGAGATTCGCGTTGATGGTCGTCAGATTAAATATACTGCCGAAAATGAGAAACGTCGCCGCGTTTTAGCTTACTACAAGCCTGAAGGCGAAGTATGCTCAGCCAATGATCCAGAAGGTCGTCCTACCGTATTTGAGCGCTTACCAAAGCTAACTCATGACCGTTGGGTTATGGTAGGTCGCTTGGATATCAACTCGACAGGCCTATTATTATTTACTAACGATGGTGAAATGGCGCATCGTTTGATGCATCCTTCTAGCGAAGTGACCCGTGAATATGCCGTACGTGTATTGGGCGACGTTACCCCAGATATGGCACGAGCGATGACAACAGGTGTCATGTTAGAAGATGGCTTGGCTAAATTTGAAGATATCAAAGAAGGCGGTGGTGAAGGCGTTAATAAATGGCATCATGTGCAGCTTAAGGAAGGTCGTAACCGTGAAGTACGCCGTTTATTTGAATCCCAAGGTCTTAAAGTCAGTCGTCTATTACGTACGAGCTACGGTAATATTGCATTGCCAAAAGAGCTACGTACAGGGCGCTTCTTAGAGCTTGATAGAAAAGACATTAATACGTTAACAGACCTAGTGAGCTTACGCCCGCGTTATGGTACAGGTCTTCATGGTGCTGCTAAAGAAAAGCAAGAGCGTATCAGAAACAAGCCGCTTAAAGCACGTCGTACTGACACTCGTGGCGATAATCGTAATAGCACTAGTAGTGCCAAACCAAAAAGCAGTGCAAGTCCTGCCAGTCGCGGCACCCGTAATACCCGTGACCGCAACGATAAACGCTAATATTTTTTAGATCTAGCATACTCAATAAAAAGCTGCCAATGATACATAATCATTGGCAGCTTTTTTGTATGTGGCATTAATGAGTATTCTCTAGCCACTGACATATTAGGGATTATGACTATCAATATAGCTTTTCATGATTCGTAAATCCTGTAATTGCTGCTGCTCCATTTGTTCTAATAAGCTATCTAAGCGTTGTTCTATATTATCTAATACGTCTTGCAGCAACTTGCCGGCTTCATCTCGTGATTGATTATTAACGCTTTTAGCATTTGATTTGATAATCGTCAGTTGATAATAACTACTGAGTAGTTCAGGTAAACGTGTATGCAGCATCTTATGCAATACGAACTGTGCTTCGGTGATTTCAGGCATCTTTTCTTGTGATTTTAGCTCTATCTGATAGTCATAATAACTGTCTACCTTTTCATCAATATGTTGTAGCTGGCGTAGCTGATTATCTGCTAAAGCTTTAAGATGCTTTTTATTAAGATTTAATTGTTGCCAGCTTATATTAGATAACGATAATGGTGCATTACCATTTTGATAAATAAGTACACCTGGCGTAATGCCGACCGCTTTATGAAAAGCATGCCAGCCTTTTCTACCTAGATAGAAGACGCTCATTGTCGTTATGACACCAACGCCTATTAATACACTCATAGCAATTTACTCGTAATCGTTCAACCGTCATTGATCATCTTAGCTATTTATTACTCTCTAATATCTTTATTAACAGTGTCATCTTATAGCTTTTCGATCTGCTCTATTTTAGTAGTATTAAGCAATTGTGTATCTGTATCTACATTAGGATTGTCAAAACGCTGTTGTAGATATCGATTGGTTGCCAGTAGTTTTTGTCCATCTTGATGGTAGGATGCATTAAGCAGTTCATTAAACTGGGTGTTAATAGTTCCTAATATATCCAAAAGTGCTTCTTTGCCAGTGACATCAGAATGCTTAATTTTAGTATTATCAGCAAGTGCGCCATCCCCGACATCTAAGTCATGCAAACGGCGATAATCTGCTACTGCTTGTGGTACATGTTTATCCATCAGATTTTGAATGGTAATATAAGTTTCGTTAACTGCATCGCTATCATCTATCTTGCCATCATTATTGGTATCACCATAAATAAGTCTCAGCTTTTCACCTTTTTCATTAATTTGGGTCAATGCAGCTTTAACATCAACTGGTAAGCTTTTCTCAGGAATATAACCCAATTGCGGCATCGCTTTGTACTCTAGCATTTTGGGTGCTGTCACCTTTTTGATACCACGATAGCCTAAATACAGACCTGCTGCGGGTAGCACTCCATATAAAACAAGCATGACGAGCATGGCAGTGATTTGCGTCATAAAAGTATCCTTATTATTTAATAGTATTATTTGGCAAATTTATTATTATTCTTGATATGGTTGCTCCACTTTTGCAAGAACACAGCGCTACTAGGATCAATTTTCTTGCTTACTGTGCCTACGCAGACAGAGGCTGCGAAAATTAATCCTAGTAGCACTTTATAATATTCATATTTCTCTTATTTAAGACTGAATATAGTATTTAATGATTTTATTAAACAAAAAAATAAGGCTCTATTAAAGCCCTATATTGTTATGCATTGAGTTGTTTGTGTTTGCTGATGCTTATTTTTTAGCAGAATAGAAAAATGGCGCCTAATTTTGCGTACGGCTTTTAACATAACGATGGGTTGAAGCCAGACGATTCATCACCGTTTGATGCAGCTCCTCTAACAATTCATCAAGCTCATAATCAATCTCTAAAAACAAATCCGTCAGCATATCGCCTGCAGTCATTTTACCCTGTACTACATTATTCTTCGTACGATGTGGACTAAAACGTTGCAGCTGCTCGTAATGATGCAAGGCTTCTGGAATACTTTCAGATATCAGCTTATCAATGACAAACTGCCGCTCATTATGTTGCTGCTTCTGCTCATCATTAAGCTCGCTACTCCATTCACGATAGCGTTTTAATTTGCCATTGATTCTATCTAAAATAGCAACTGCTTCAATTGGCATAGCATTTAGCGTGGCTGCATCGACCACATTCACAAGCTCAGTCATAATCGGACAGCGTCCATGTTTAAGAAACCATAAGGTATCTGGGTCAAAAGGTGGTCTATTACTCGGTCGCATTTGAGCACGATTGGACAAATAACGATCGGTCAATGGCGTCGGCGCGCGAATATCAGACACTTGCGCTAAAGCATCGCAAATACGTTCGATACGCTGCGGCTCAGTAAGCGGTGAAGCATTAGGCGATGAAGTATTGCCATCTTCTTGCTTATCACCACTATCACGATAGGCAGTATCATTTTTATTATTAGTAAATTTATTGGCAGCCGCTTGCTGAGCATTTTTAGCAGCGGCGGTTGGCAGGTCATCGTGTGCTTGCCCAAATGACTGTAGCATTCTTGTCAAACTTATGACCATAAATTACCCTGCTCCTCGCCCATTTACTGATTGCATTTGACCATTCAATCCCTTATCTTAACAGCTTTTTGCCATACTACCAGTAAGCAAACGTCAGCATTTTTAAAGGATAAGACAGCCATCATGAATATCACCGATTACAGTTCTGGTTTTTTGCTTGGCTTATCCCTGATTATCGCTATTGGTTCACAAAATGCCTTTGTTCTAAAACAAGGACTGAAACGCGAGCACATATTTTTTGTCTGTCTGTTCTGCGCCGTCAGTGATGCGTTGTTGATTTCAGCTGGCGTTGGTGGCTTTGGCGCGGTAACGGCACGCTACCCGCAAGTGGTCAATATTGCCAAGGTCGCGGGCATCATATTCTTATTAGGTTACGGACTGCAGAGCTTGTATGCCAGTATGCGCTTATCACACGCACTTACCGTCGATGGACAAGTCGTCACCAGCCTAAAAAAGGCATTATTACTATGCTTTGGTTTTACATGGCTCAATCCACACGTCTATTTAGATACCTTGGTGCTGGTCGGTATGGTTTCAACAGGTGCCAGTAGTAAGCTTGCCTTTGCAGTAGGAGCAGTCAGCGCTTCATTCTTTTTCTTTTTTGCGCTTGGCTATGGGGCGCGATTACTCAAACCATTATTTGCCAAACCAAAAGCGTGGAATATCCTTGATGCCTTGGTCGGTATATTGATGCTTTATTTGGCTTGGCATTTGTACCAAAGCTAAAACAGAGCTTTCTACTCAACATCCTTTAACTAAAAACAAATACACCGCTTAAAAAGCAGAAAAACCAAATACTTTTTTGAAAGTAGTTGGTTTTTTGAGGGATTAAATCACTTTTATAGACTAAAAAACTAAATCAAATCAGGAAACAGCGTACGTAGCCCGTTAACGATAATTTCGATAGCAACTGCCGCCAATAGCATCCCCATGATTCGACTCATAATATTAAGCCCTGTATCACCCAATAAGCGACTGATACGACCGGCTGCCATCAATGCCAAATAACAAAATAAACTGATAAACAAACCTGCAATCAAAATGGCAGATATTTGCAAGATGCCAGAAACTTGTGATGAGTAGATAATAACGGTTGAAATACCACCCGGTCCAATCATCATAGGAATAGCAATCGGCACAACCGCGGCTGCCATCGTTGGCGGCGCACCTTGGAGATGGTCAACATCGAAGTTTTCTTGATCAGGCTTAACCGGATTACCATCGCCATTCATCATATTGAGAGCGATTAAAAACACTAAGATACCACCTGCTAACTGAAACGAGCCGATTGAAATACCCAAGACTTTGAGGAGCGTTTCGCCTGCTAAGGTGAAAAAACTAATAGTAATAAAAATGGTCAGACAAGCAACGCGCGCTACTTTACGTCGATTATTCATTGAATAACCACGCGTTGAATCTAAAAACAATGTCAATGCGCTAAAGGGGTTAATCAATACCATAAAGGCTAGGATTATCTTAATAATTTCAGTATTCACTGAGCGCTCGCTTGTCTATTAGTCAAATCGGGCAAAAAAACAAGGCCATTGGGCAAGTGCATCAATGACCTAATAGTCGGTAGCAGCGGCATTGTAGCATAGGCAGATAAGCCTATTAAATCATTAACTTCGCTTAATTCCTACACCTTACCAAATCCATAGGATATCGATACAAATCTGCCCTTTCAATAGAGGGTTAATCCTTTATTAAACTTCATTAAAACAAGTCTATATAGTTGATCCATTTTTAAAAGAGTACAGCACTGCTAGGGTTAATTATTCGCAGCCTCTATCTGCGCAGGCATAGTAAGCAAGAAAAAGTAACCCCAGCAGTGCTTTATAATATTTGTACTTCTTCTATTTGGGACTCACTATACTTAGACCAAGCGTTAAAGCTAAGCGCTAAAATCCAAACCAATATCTAATGCAGTCGTGCTGTGGGTCAAATAACCCATCGCGATAAAATCAACGCCTGTTTCTGCGACGGCTTGCACTGTTTTAGGAGTGATACCACCTGATGCTTCGGTTTTAGCGCGACCTTTACACATAGCGACTGCCTGCGACAATATCTCAGGCGTCATATTATCTAATAGCACTAAGCTCACACCAGCATCTAGTGCTTGCTCTAACTGTGCTAATGTATCGACTTCCACTTCGATTGGAATCAGATGCCCAGCAAATTCTTGCGCTTGCTCAATCGCTGTTTTAATATCACCTGCGATGGCAATATGGTTGTCTTTAATTAAAATCGCATCGTCCAATCCTAAACGATGATTGCGCCCGCCTCCGCAGCGTACGGCGTATTTTTGGACGATACGTAAGCCTGGAATGGTTTTACGGGTACAGGTAATTTGCGCTGGATATGCTGCCACGCTATCAACAATCTTCTTAGTATCTGTCGCAATACCGCTAAGATGAGTCATAAAGTTAAGTGCCGTACGCTCTGCTGTCAGCAAATTACGCGCATTGCCGCGCACAGTTGCTAATACCGCGCCAGCTTCGACTGTTTCACCATCATGGACTTGAGCAACGAATTCTATCTGCTCATCAATCAAAGCAAAAGATAAGCGTGCTAAATCCATACCACATATCACGCCTGCTTGCCTTGCCTTAATCTGTAATTGCGCTTGCATGTCGGCTGGAATAGTCGCTTGTGAAGTGACATCACCACGTCTGCCCAAATCTTCTGTTAGTGCTGCTTCGACCAAGGGTTTAAGTAATACCTCAGCCAATGCTGGCTCTCGTCTGATTGTCATTATTAGCCCTTATTATGCGTATCGTCTAGAAAATCTTATTTAAACTCAAAATGAGCATAAATATAACGTAAAGTTTATTGTCTCGCAAGAAAATATCCTAAATTAAAATTTTCGATAAATTTATTGGGTTTGGCAATGATAGAGGCTGATAACGATTGGGCGACTATTTACGTTTTGGCAATTTGCTATCCATCAGCAAACTTTGCAATTCAATATCATGGCGAAAACGATAAAGTTTAGCGGGACGACCACGCTGGGCGCTACTACTCTGCCCTGTTTCTAGCACAAGATTTTGCGATTCTAGCAGCCGGCGGAAGTTTTGCTTATGTAAGCGTACACCCGATAGTGCTTCTACACTCTGCTGCAACTGCGACAAGGTGAATTTATCTGGCATTAAGCCAAAAATGAGCGGTCGATATTCAATTTTTGCGCGTAGTCTTGAAATAGCCGTCGCAATCACCCTGCGATGGTCATAGTACATCGGTGACCCTATAAGCTGTGACCAGTTGCTAGGCAATTTAAACGTCTTGTTAGATTCAGCACTGTCAGGTTGAACATTAGCTAAATAGCTTGGTGGATAAGTTGGTGCTTCTGCAATAAGACCTGCTTCATACAACATCTCATAACGCAGAAGGACATGTTCTGCAATCCATTCCCTATTCTCGTATTCTTTGTCATTTATCAGCTGATCGTTGCTCTCTGCATTTGAATGCGCGCTTTTATTTTTAGAGCAATTATTTAGAATCGTCTCACTGACGCCCCAACACAGACCAATACGCTGATGCCGGCGCTGCTGAATCTCCACCTTTTTTGCAGCATCTGCCCAACGTAATAATGCCGGTACGATATAGTCCATAATGATAGCTGGCATACCATCTAAGTGATTTTCCCATGGGAAATAATCATACCAATCACGCCATAATGCTTGGCTTTGTAGCTGTGTTTGCGTCTCTTGCACCAAACCCAAATAGCTGACGTAAACCAGCGCATGACCATCATCATTGCGTCTATTGGTATCGACAAAGGTATATAGCTGTTCCAAATAACCAAGTGGCTGCTGCGTTTGCTCTTCAACCCATTGGCGCACACCTGCTTGCAACGAGCGATGTAATGGCATGAGGGGACCATTGGGCAATAGCTTGCCTTGATCAACGGTTAAAACGCGCGCCGTGTGCTCGGTAATCGCAACCAGCACTGCGACGACTTCGGTCGTGCCGCTACCTTGTTGATGAGCATGTGAATAAGACAACGTCATGACGTTAATGATTACCTTTTATTTTAATTATAAAATACAGCTCAAATGATAAGCCATTGACCACATGCTAAGTATAGCTTGAATCGATGCTTATCATAGCTTGTGGTTGTAATTATACAAAATGAGTCCTGCATAAATAATAAACGTATAAAAAATTTCTTGTGTTTATGCTCAAAATGAGCATAATTAAACCAGTATATTTTTTAGCGCTATTTACTTGACCCACTTTTAACGGCAATTGACGTGTCGTTATTGCATGAAAGGTTTGCACTTATGAAAACGTATCCGTATGACGCACCGATTATGAGTGCCGATAATCGCATTGCCACGCAAATGAATATCGAATATGCCAAAGCAAAAATGCCCGCAGACTTGCCGCGTAGTGAGCGACTGCAAGTTGAAGAAAATATTAAGCAGTTATTAAAAGCGCATAACGCCGTCTTAGTGGCGCATTATTATGTCGACCCTTTTATTCAGGATTTGGCATTGGCAACCGGCGGTTGTGTTGGTGATTCACTTGAAATGGCGCGTTTTGGTCAGGCGCATAGTGCACAAACACTGGTAGTTGCAGGTGTACGCTTTATGGGTGAGTCGGCAAAGATACTCAGTATGGAAAAAACAGTACTGATGCCAGACTTAGAAGCAGAATGCTCGCTTGATTTGGGCTGCCCTGCCGATGAATTTTCTGCCTTTTGTGATGCGTATCCTGAGCGTACCGTAGTGGTCTACGCCAATACCAGTGCGGCAGTAAAAGCACGGGCTGATTGGGTAGTAACTTCGTCAGTTGGTATCGATATCATTCGACATTTGCAAGAACAAGGCGAGCCTATCATTTGGGGTCCGGATAGACACTTAGGTAAATACATTGCCCGTGAGACTGGGGCAGATATGCTGCTCTGGCAAGGCTCTTGTATGGTACATAACGAATTTAAAGCCACTGAGCTTGAACAATTAAAAGCTGAACATCCGACAGCAAAAGTCTTGGTACATCCTGAATCTCCAGATAGTGTCGTGGCGCTTGCCGATGTAGTTGGTTCCACTAGTAAGCTATTGCAATCCACCTATGAGATGGATGCTGATACTTTTATCGTCGCAACTGACTTGGGTATCTTGCATGAGATGCAAAAGCGCTCGCCAAACAAGCGCTTTTTGGCTGCACCGACTGCGGGCGAAAGCGCCAGTTGTAAAAGCTGTGCTTTTTGTCCATGGATGGCGATGAATGGTCTACAAGGTATCGAGCAATGCTTGATTAATAATAGCGGTGAAGTATTAATGACGGCTGAGCTGGCAGCCGCAGCTAGAAAACCACTACAACGCATGCTTGATTTTGCTGAGTCACAAAAACAGCGGGTAGCAGCAAGCGGCGATATCGTCCAAGACCGTGCATTGTTTGCGAATGTTGGAGCAGCATAATATGAGCGCGAACTGGTTAAATGGCAAAGATAACTGTAATGCGCATCAGAAATACGATGGTGTTGTAAAAACAGATGTGCTTATCGTTGGTGCTGGGCTTGCAGGATTAAGCACCGCGCTTGCTTTACCAGAGTCGCTAAGCATTACCATATTAAGTAAAGCTGCACTGGAAGTTTGCTCAAGCCATTATGCCCAAGGCGGTATCGCCGCAAGCTTGGACAAAAATGATTCGGTTGCTGACCATATCGCTGATACACTAATCGCTGGTGCAGGATTATGTGCAGCGGATAATACTGCCAGTATCCTAAACGCTGGACAACAAGCGGTTCAATGGCTATGCGAACAAGGCGTACCTTTTACTCAGATTCCCCAGCCAGAATCAAAAAATTATATAAAGGCGAGTTTTGACCTCTCTCACTTACATCTGACCAAAGAAGGCGGTCATGGTTGTAGACGTGTTGCTCATGCTGATGATGCAACGGGTCGACATATCATGGAGGCCTTGACTATAAAAGTGCAAGCCGCGTCCAATATCACTATCTTGCCCTACCATGAAGCACTGTATTTATTAACTGACAACAGTGATAACCGATGCCAAGGTGCACAAGCTTTTGATCATGTTAATCAGTGCAAACTTACCTTTCATAGTCGCGCAGTTGTACTGGCCAGCGGCGGTTTAGGGCAATTATTTCAACGAGCCAGCGCGCCCAACGTCTGTGTCGGTGATGGCGTTATGATGGCATGGCAAGCAGGCTGCCGTTTGGCAAATTTAGAATTCATCCAATTTCATCCGACTGGTCTAGCACTAGGAGATAGCAGTTTTTTGATTTCTGAAGCTTTACGCGGTGAAGGTGGACGCTTATATTGTCCAAAAACTGGCACACGCTTTATGCTAGAGATTGACGCACGTGCAGAGTTAGCACCGCGAGATATCGTCGCCCGTGCCATCGCTGAGCAGATTAATAAGAATGGACTTGGCTACGTTCATCTTGACGTCAGTCACTTACCAGCGGAATTTTTGCAAGAGCATTTCCCTCAGATTTATCAGACACTATTAGCACTTGATATTGATATAACTAAAGAGCCAATTCCGGTTGCCCCAACCGCCCATTATAGCTGTGGCGGCGTGATCACTGATGCTAATGGCGTAACCGATGTAGAAGGTCTTTATGCCGCTGGTGAAGTCGCTTATACAGGCTTACATGGGGCAAATCGCTTGGCAAGTAATTCATTATTGGAATGCGTGGTGGTTGGGCGTAATATCGCCGCTAACTTGCCTCGCTATTTAAAAACATTAGAGAATTTAGATACTGCTGCCATTTATGAGCGCTCATATTTACCAACATCTACCATTTGGACACCACCAACACTCAAAGATATTCAAGCCATTACGCTCTCTTCTTTTATTACACGTCCATTGACTTCAGCTGATTACAAGGACACTGATAGCAATATAGATACTAATAATCAGGCTAGCAAAATCATTACAGAATTAAAATTTTTAATGACCTCATATATGGGTATTACTCGCACTGCCGAATCATTAGAGCAAATATTGATACAGATACAGCAATGGCAACAGTGGCTTGAAAAATCTGAGTTAAGTCAGCCCAATATAAATGCTTCAGACGACGCTATGACCACTGATAAACTTGCACACTTTCAATTAGCAAGACAGTTACAATTAGCGACTTTAATCGTTCAGTCTGCTTGGCAGCGCCTTGAAAGTCGTGGCGGACACTATCGTAAAGACTATCCCAACCTAGCAGCCACTGCGCGCATTAGTGTGATTGAGCCATTATCAAATCAAGCTATTCGCCCAATAATTGGTATCAATAATCCCATTTCAGAAATTCAGAAACATCATAAATCTGTCCAATCCGAACAAGCAGTATAGTGGCTTTATATTCAATCAATGCGGCACTGCTGGTCTAGCATATAGAGAAGCTCATAAAAAAAGCTTTGACCAGCAGCAATTCAATGAATTTTGTCTGCTCATGTCAGTATTATTACTCTGATATGTTACAATCCTCAACTTCTTAAAAAATCCTTCCTAAAAACAATTTGTTAAAACGCCTTTTAAAAATGCCGCGAGCCCTTTACCATGCAAAGCTTAGTTACCCTTGTCTTGGTTTTAATGCCAATGTTTATTGGCTTTGCCATTCCCTCCAATGCAGCCCTGACCAAAGTTGCCGATAAAGGCTTGTCTTATTTGGTCTTTATTATTTTAGGCTTGATTGGTATTGAGCTGGCGCAAGTCGAAGGACTTGGCAGTCAGGTAGGTGAAATCGCACTGTATGTCACGATATTATCGATACTGACAATCGGAACTGGATTATTTGGGCTAATGCTGTTTGACCGTTTGCGCCCGTGGCATGCCAAAAAACCCAGTGTTAAATCTAAAGAGCATCGCGTCAGTATTCGCGGTAGCCTTACCCAAGTCATTTGTGTAGTAATAGGTTTTGTGATCGGTTATTTCTTGCCAGCCAACTATATACCGCCTGAAAACACTATGACGGTCATGCTAATGATACTAATCTTGCTGGTTGGTATTGGACTAAAAGGCTCGGGTATTACTCTAAAAGAAGTGCTGCTTAATAAACGCGGTGTCGAGATGAGTATTATCTTTACGATATCGGTATTGGTTGGCGGGCTTATCTTTGCGCTGATGTTTAGCGATGTCTCTTGGACGAAGGGCTTGGCACTAGCGTCAGGATTTGGCTGGTATTCGCTATCTGCGATTGTGATGACTGATGCTTATGGGGCGATTTGGGGCAGTGTAGCGTTATTTAATGACTTGATACGTGAGTTCTTTGCGTTGATATTTATCCCCGTTTTTATGCGTAAATATCCGTCTGCATCGGTTGGACTTGGCGGTGCGACCAGTTTAGACTTTACTTTGCCAATCATTCAGCAATCGGGCGGTCTAAAAGTGGTGCCATTGGCGATTAGCTTTGGTTTTATTATTAATATTGTCGCGCCCGTGCTAATGGTATTGTTTTCGTCTTTGAGGTGATTGCTTACAACTTTCATAAGTCACTACATTCAAAATAACTGACAGCTTTCTCCATTACTATTATTGAAGTTTTCAACATTATTTTTGGTGTCAATGAACACTGCATATAGGCGACGGTTGTATCGGTCAGTTTCTTCAATATCAGAAGAAGCAACAGGTTGCTCTGCCCCATAACCATAAGTTTTAATGCGATTACAATTGACTCGATATTTAGAAATCAAAAAGTTTTTAAATCTTTCGGCACGATTGCTGGCAAGGGTTTGATAACCTCTCTTTTCTTCACGTGCACTTATATGAGCCTCAATAACTATCACTATATCTAAGCGCTTTTGCATTAGCGCACCTACTCTATCTAACTCTTCAAAATACTCACTTTTTATCTCACTGCTATTTTCATCATAATAGGCTCTAACTTCTCCTTTTATGAAATTCTTGTCAGTAATTTCTAATGAAGGTGGGCAGCCGTTTTCATCTATCATAACGTTTGGAGGTGTATTTGGGCAATAATCCAATTTGTCCGAAACACCGTCGCCATCTGAATCAATCTCTGCTTGCATCGTCCTGATATTTTCATATTGATGTGTGGTTTTTGACGGTACAATTTCGGTAGTCTGACAGCCAGCTAGCGTTATAGATAATGCTAATAGCAATAAATTTCTGTAGTTTCTATTTGTCATTGTTATTCTCTTCATTAAGAATCACTTACAGCTTTATTTGCCATCATTTTCGATTTTTTGAAACGCTCAATATATTACTCAACATTGCTAATAAGCGCATAAATACGCTGGTTGAGCCAATTATTTTCGGCATTATTTGTCGCAATTGGACGCTCTGATCCATAGTAAAAGGTATTAATACGATCAGGATCAATATTATATGTCATGGTCATATAATTTTTAATCCCTTCCACCCGGTATCTTGATAGTGTTTGATTGGCATTATTGTCTTCACGCTTGGATATATGCCCTTCGATATGCATGACAGCGTCCAAATGATCTTGCATTTTTTTGCCTGCGTTATCTAGCTGTTCATAATACTCACTTTTTATCTCACTACTATTTTCGTCATAGTAGGCTCTAGCTTCCATCATAAATTCGTTTTCACCAAAAAGTAAGGAATGCGGACAGCCTTTGTCATCTACTACTACGTTTTCTGGCGTATTCGGGCACTGATCTAACTTATTAGGAACGCCATCGCCGTCACTATCCAAATTAACCGCAACCGTTGGCATATTGATAGTTTGGCTTGTTTGCTTAGGCAAATCAGCCGTTTGACAACCTGTCAGTGCTAAAGCGCCTATCATCATCGGCGCTATTGTCCATAATTTAACGTTCATACTCTACTCTTCCTTAAGTCTAAAACCCTAAACTCCACTCGCCTGCTTAGCAAATAGCCGCATCAATGGCTTGATTTTACTAACCCGATACATACCTTCATTACGAAGTTGTTGGATAGGACGCAATTGAGCCAGCGAGCCAGCGAACAGCCAGTTAAGCGCCGAAAAGCTGTGCATCATCAGACTGTTATGCGGACGACGCAAGCGCTCATAGCTACGCAAGGTTTGATTGGTACCCCAAAGCGTCCCGCCACTACGGTTATAATCATGCGCCAATTGTTTGCTTAATGCTTTTACATCGAGCATCCCCAGATTGAGCCCTTGCCCAGCAAGCGGATGCACACCATGCGCCGCATCACCGATCAATACTAAATTATCCGCAACATAAGTCTTTGCTTGCTGCGCCGCTAATGGAAAGCTGGCGATTGATTCAATTTTATGGATAGCACCAAGTTCATAATGACTGGCAGCAGCCAATTTATCAGCGATATAGCGCGGGTGTTCTTCTATCAATGCCAATGCTTGATTACGTGGTAATGTCCATACAATCGACTGCCAATGCTGTGGATTGGCTTTGTCTTCATCAGTGATATCAGCGAGCGGCAATAATGCCAATGTACCAGTCGGCAGCATGGCTTGGCGGGCGGTTGCTTGATGTGGCTTTTCAGTTTGAATCGCACAACAGATCGCGGTTTGATTATAATCAAGAATATCAAGCGCAATACCTGCTTGCTTGCGCACGAATGAACCGCGACCATCAGCACCAACCAATAAATTCGCGTCAATCACGGTATCGTTATCCAAAGTCACGCGGTAGCCTTGCGTTGCACCTAGCCAGTCCATATCAACGACCTTCTGCCCATCGATAACCGTTAGATATTGCTTTAAATCGGTAGCAGATAAACGCTGCCATAATGCATATTCGATAACTGCGGGCTCAACCATACTACCAAGCATTTTCGGCTCGGAATTTTGATTAGTGTCATTACTATTATTAGTACTATCGCCGAACAGTAGCTCGCCTCTACCGTTTAGTTGCCAGACTTGCATTTGTGAGTAATCGGCTGTGCGACTTGACGCTGCTATCTTTTGCCAAGCGCCAACCTCTTTCAATAATTCAATACTGGCAAGACTCAGCGCATAAACACGTGCATCACGTTGACCCAGTATTTGCTGCCAATCTTCCTTGTCACGCTTTGGGCGCGCATCAATGAGTGTCACCAGCTTATTGTCTTGTGCCAGTTTTAGTGCAAGCGTTGCACCGACGATACCGCCGCCGATAATCAGCGTATGGTTATTTTTCATAAAATATCCTTTGTGTCGCTACTTGAATTATCCGCTGATATTTTAATAATTAGCAGCAGTTAGATTTTTGGATTTTGAATTTTTTTAATGGCTTATCAATACTAAGACTTTAGACCCATCGCATAATTGGCAATTAAAGGTTTAATATTGGGCAATTTATCAAAGGCAACCAAGGCAACATTACGTGCCAATTTCACCGCCGGATTTGGATGCGTAAAACCATGCACTACCGCATCACAAAAACGAATGACACGTTTTTGGTCAGTTTGACGGGCTTTCTCATAACGCTTTAGTAATGTAGGATTACCGATGTCTTCGCCTTTTAGTACTTGCGCACTCATCATTTGTGCCAGTACATGAGCGTCACGCATACATAGGTTGAAACCTTGTCCTGCTACTGGATGCAGGGTGTGCGCTGCATTACCCATGATAACGCAGCGACCATCCACTTGTTTATCTGCCAGCACCCGTGTCAATGGATATGCACCACGGCGACCAGCAGTTTTAAACGTGCCTGCACGCTGACCAAAAGCTTGCTGCAAAGTCGCTAAGAAATGCGCGTCATCCTCTAAGTATTGCGTCTCTTCTCCGGTTCGGCAAACCCAAACGACTGAACGTCTATAGCCAGTCTGATATTCGTTATTACCGTCGCCTTCTGGATCAGTCAATGGCAATACCGCTAGTGGTCCTGCTGGGCTAAAACGCTCAATCGCATTATGCTCATGTGGTTTGTCCGTTTCTACCACGCCGACGATAGCCGTTTGCTTATAATCATAAGTAGTCGTACCGATATCTAATAACTGACGCACGGTAGAGTCGCGCCCATCACAGGCGACCAACACACTACCCTGCAATTGCTGCTCATGCTCTTCTTCACCATAGTAGCTAAAACTTAGGGTTACGCTGTCACTTTTCTGGTCAACGGCTATTACATTTGCATTATCAATGAGCGTAATCAGTGGCTCTTGCTGAGCAGCAAGGAGCAACTTACGCCCAAGCCACGCATTTTCCATCACTTGTCCAAACGACTCAACTTGTTCATCCTTTTTATTGAGTTGCGCGCGTCCAAAGCTACCTTGTTCACTAATCTGTACAGCATCGATACGGCAGGCATGGCTTTGTAGTTCATCCCACAGCCCGATCTCTTGATAAATCTGTACCGTACGTCGTGACAATGCCGTATTACGGCTGTCTAAATAGTGGCTGCGATTGCTATCATCATTTGGGCTGATGGTTGGATAGCTGTTCTTCTCGAGCAATGTACTGGCGATACCATGGTTTGCTAGTAGCAACGCAAACGACAAACCGACATGACCGCCACCAGCGATAAGTACCTGCTGCTCAGTCATAGCAGTGTGTTTAATATTGTTAGATTTTGACAGATTTTCTTCAGTAGTTTGCATCATTATTATTCCTATCATTGCCGATTTAGCACGCATTTATACGTGATTATTATTCACTCAAAATTTTATTTTATTGAAAAATCTATTGTTCTTTGAACATATTAAAAAATTTCTAATATAGTAGATGCACCTTTAAAAGAATACAGTGCTACTGGAATTAATTATTCGCAGCCTCTGTCTGCCTAGGTACAGCAAGCAAGAAAAATTAATACCAGTAGCACGTTATAATGTTTGTATTTCTTTCATTTAAAACTGACTATAGCGTTATCGCCTAAACAATAGATTACCACAAATTGCCTATTATTCTGTGGTCTTGACGGCATCTGTAGCAGCTATAAAAAATTCTTTCAGTGTGACTGCTGAATACTTTTATCGATCGTTGCAATCGCCATACAAAAACAGAGCCATGCATACATCTATATAGCTTGAAATTTAAATTCTATCTACCATAATGAAGGCAGGAAATTTATTTATTATTCATCAAACTTACTATTCATTAAACTAACAGCTACTTTGCCGTCATTTTCTATTATCTAAAAGCCGTACGCTAAAAGCTATAAACCAAAGAACATAAAGCACGACTAACTATTTTATCTCTGAAGTTCGTCTGACTATGCAGCATAGAAGCAATAACCATAGCAGCGGGCAACCAACACAAGGATAATCGCTTGACTGACTCCATGAGCCGCCGTATAAAATTTGAATCCTTGACCCCAGCACAGCTCAAAACCGTGCTTGGCGAATACAACAATCACATGAAATATATTCAACAACGCCTCGATATTAAAATCAGCCAACGCCAAGGCGACTTCTGTCTAAGTGGCGACATATTGGGTGTTGAGCGCGGCGAACGTATTATTTATAAAATGGTCGATGAAGCGCAAAACACCAAAGACATCAGTGCCGAAGAATTGCATCTCATCATTCAATCAAGCCTCGCGCGCGATGAAGATATTGAAGAAGATGCAGCACAGCTAGAGGATAATGATGAAGACTTAGACGCCCCAAGTGAATTTACGCCTATCAGCTTGCGTACCCGTAATGGCAAAATCATTCCACGTGGCGGCAATCAACAACGCTATGTCAGAGATATTCTATCGTCTGATGTGTCGTTTGGGATTGGACCTGCCGGTACCGGTAAAACCTATCTCGCGGTTGCTTGTGCAGTTGATATGATTGAGCGCAATGAGATTGAGCGTATTTTGCTCGTACGTCCTGCGGTAGAGGCTGGCGAAAAACTGGGCTTTTTACCAGGTGATTTAACGCAAAAAATCGATCCATACTTGCGTCCTTTATACGATGCGCTATATGAAATGATTGGGTTTGAGAAAGTCGGTAAAATGATTGAAAAGCAAATCATTGAAATTGCCCCGCTTGCCTATATGCGTGGTCGTACTTTAAATAACTCGTTTGTCATTTTGGATGAAGCACAAAATACCACGCCTGAGCAGATGAAGATGTTTTTGACGCGCTTAGGTTTTGGTTCGCGCGCGGTCATTACCGGTGACATCACACAGGTAGATTTGCCACGTGGCAGCAAGTCAGGCTTGGCACAAGCGATGGAAATCTTAAGTGGTATTGAAGAGATTCATATCACTAAATTTGATTCAAAAGACGTTGTACGCCATCAATTGGTACAGAAAATCGTTGAAGCTTATGATGTCTATGATGACGAGCAGTTTGCCTTGCAGGAAAAGCGTAAGTTTGAACGTATGAAAGAGCAAGAGCGCAAACAGATAGTTGCTGATGCAGCAGCCAAACTCTAATCTATCTTGATAGGCCTATATTGGAAAGAAACCGGATTTTATATCCGGTTTTTTACTGTTAGATATTTTTTAATTGATATAAAGAAGGATTAGGGTATGAGCCAAGACAGCAATAGTGATGCTAGCAACAATATTGATGATAATTCTAATGAGAACAATAGCTTAGACGCGCTTGATATCAGTGCCAGTGAGCTTATCGATGACCAGACACTTGATAGTTTTTACAGTCGGGAGCAGATGCTGTCTGTAATGGCGGCGACACTTAACTATATTGATGAGCAGGTAAAAGGTGGTCTGATACTGCCATACTTTGACGATATCGATGCTGAGCAATGGCAAAAGAAGATTAAGGTGCTCGATATTTATATTACTGATGAAGTCGAAGGTCGCGAGCTGAATTTAGAAGCCCGTCAAAAGGATTATGCAACCAATATCCTCTCTTATCCAAGCGACCTGCCAGCAGCAATTATTGGACTGATGCCAACGCTACCGCTTGGAGAGCTAATCATTTGCCATGCGGTGATGACACGTGAAGCAGCAGAGCAAAACAAAGAGGCTGTACAGCATATTAGCCACTTATTAATTCATGGCATACTGCATTTACTCGGTTTCGATCATGAGCTCGGGCAAGCCGAGCAAGATGAGATGGAGCGCTTTGAGATTGAAATTTTGGCAGGGCTCAATATCCTAAACCCTTATCACTAATCTTTTTTCGTTAGTAGTTTTTGTGCTTGGTCCATCTGATTAATCATCTGGTCAAGCCCTTTAACATGGACATTACGCTGCGGGAACGGAATATCAATCTTGTTATCGTCTAGCGCATATTTAAACTGTTCCAATAGATCGCACTGCATTGACCACCAGTCGTCATTAGTCGTCCAAACGTTTAAAGTTAAATCAACGGAGTTATCGCCCAAGTTAGTGACGCGGATAACCGGTGCAGGATCAGTAAACGCCTTCGGATTACTGATTGCCAAATTTAGCATAACATCTTTGGCAGTTTTGATATCAGCATCATAACCAATACCAACGGTGATATCGACGCGGCGATTGGGCAGTGCGGTATAATTAACAACCGCTGAAGTGGTGATATCACTATTAGGAATGATGACATCATGATTGTTAATCGTTGTTAGATGCGTATTGACCAAGGTAATCTCTGTCACAGTGCCCGTATAACTGCTTATCTGCACATAATCGCCGCGCACAAAGGGGCGAAAGGTGACAATCATAATGCCCGCTGCAAAATTAGAGAGCTGATCTTTCAGTGATAAACCAATCGCAACCGCTGCACCGCCCAAGATAGCCACGACCGATGTGGTCTGCACGCCAACTTTACTCAAGGCAGCCAAAACGACCACAACCAATAGCACACCGTAAATTAAGCGACCTAAAAAGCTAGCGACCGTCTCATCTAAACGACTACGCAACATCATACCATGAGCAAATGTGACAGCTTTTTTGGCAAGCCAGCGCCCTATCATAAATATTAGCAGCGCTAATGCCACTTTGGCAGCAATGCTCAAAGCGTTATTGGTTAAAGTGGCAACATCAAGGGTAAAACCTAAAAATTCCATATAAACTCTTTACTCTATATCTGGGTGTTATCCATTTACTGTTTTAGTTAATACGTTGAAAATGCAGGACTGCTGTTAACTCTTCTAGTACGTCACCTCTACCGTATCACTATAACGATAGGTACGTATCAGACGCAACTCAACAATGTCTTTCATATCTGCGGTAAATTTACCAAATGGCGCGGCTTGCCTGACTGATTGTTTGGCTGCCTCATCTAAGATAGTTGAATTTGAACTCTCAAGCAAACGGATGGCTTTGATATTACCGTCGTTAGCAATAATTACCATTAAACGCACTTCGCCCGTAATACTTTGCGCTCGTGCTTGAGCAGGATATTGCAAATTACCAACGCGCTCAACATGCTCACGAAAGGTATTGATATAATCGGCCGCCGCGCCATGGGTCGTTGAGTTACTGTCCATGGTCACTACTTTTGATTTGGTGGCATAAGTCTGCTGACGCTGGGATAGCTGAGCCTCTAAAGTAGCAATCTGCTTACGCAGGCGCTCTTCTTGCACTCTCATATCATCTTGCGCTTGCTTACTATCATTGTCAGACTCTACGCTTGCATGACGCCAGCTGAGCGTGGTACGCAGGTAGCTTTCTTGATAATGCTGCTGGCGTACTTGCCGCTGCAAGCGAATCACATCTTGCGTCTCACTCATTTGCTCAGCGGATAACGGGCTGCTTTGGTCGGTTTCTTGACGCAATTGCTCTTTTACCGTACCGCCGCCTTGTTGCGAGGCATTGGCAATAAATTGCGCATCTTCATTTGGCTGCATATTATCCGTTAGGGCTTTAGCAACATCTTGCATCAATCCGGCAGGGTCTTGCCCCATCGAAAAGCTGATACCGAAAATAATCAACGCATGCACGCTAATGGCAATAACCATCGCCATCGGCAAGCTGATATCACGTTTTGGTGCTTGCGCTGAAAAATGGTAGCTTTGTGAGTCTTTAATATACACCGCAGTCAGTCTCAGCTTATGAATATAAAGGCGGTCATCAATAAACGTGTTAATATCCATATCTATTGCCCATGCCGGCGCCATCATAACATGACATAGAATTGTCTCGCTAGCACAACCGTATACCGTAAATTCACAGTAACTTCTCAACAATTTATCATTGCTTACAGTGAGAGGTATGCTCTAACTTGTACTCATCGCATAAGCCCAGTGCATTTGATATCGAAAATAAAGGTATGCTGATGAGTAATAGACGTTCATTTTGCCCGCCTCGTTTTTGATATATACTGTTTGGTATCGGTCACGCTTTTATAATGATAATGATAAGGATAATAAGTTTGAGTAGCTTTAATAACATGAGTGATAACATCAATCATTCAGACAACTTTGATGACTTTTTCGAGAATCTCGGCTACCGCTTTGATGAATCATTCAGCGATGGTTGGGATCGCCTGACCCAATCTATTAAAGACTTATACAACCGTACAACCGATAAGCTAGAAGATGAGCTGGCGCTACCGCTGACACAAGCCTACGTCAATGATGCGCTAAAAACCTATGTCACGGATAATGTCAAAGCCATCTTAGAGCTGCGTGTTGAGATACATGAAGATTGGTTTCGCTTGTACTGCACGGTCGATGCCGGCGGTATTTATGCAGAGGTCGCGAGTAACTTTCGTCTGGTACATGCGCAGCTCGATCGCAATGTACAGCGCTTTGTTTTTGGTCAACTGACCTATACCGATATCCTAAATCTGCGCTGTGAGTCCTATCTTAAACGTCAAGGTATCAAACTGTTTATTTGGTTTTACCACCGTATCCTGAAAAAAGACCCGTTGGGCTTTATCCTATCTTATATCGATATTGCACGCGCCAAAAATGAGATTATTTATATTGATATTAATCGTTGGCTAAAGAGTAATAAGAAAATTATCGGCATGTTACATAAGGCACAAGTTAACTATGGTGAGCTTGAAGAAGAACAATTGATTTTGAAAGCGCAGATTAATTATCGCGATTTATTATCCTCAAATAGCAATGAAGATATTATCAGCGAAAAAGACGAGCCAGTACAAGTACAAGGTCCTGTCTATCCACTAGATACAGAAAATGTGGCAAATGTGGCGAGCCAAGTTTAGAACATCATAAACTCTCAGCTATTATTACTTTGCTATCTTATAACTGTCAACTATTATAAAAAATGCTGTATCTTGCCAGACGAGAGTCTTCAAGATACAGCATTTTTCCTTTGCTAAAAATTTTAAAAGAATGCAACTCGATTACACTTTATGGCATTCGTTACCAGTAATTTTCTACCGCAATATTGCCTTCTCCGCGGCGATTCATCACCAGTCCTAAGCTTTTTAACGTCTCTTTGGTATCTTCTACCATATCTGGGTTGCCACATAGCATAACGTGCGTGCTATCGACATCTAAAGCAATGCCTGCGCGCTCTTGTAGCGTTCCATCTAGTAGCAATTTTGGCAGGCGCTCTGTCAGTGCACCTTCGACAGGCTCACGAGTAACAATCGGTATAAAGATTAATTTTGCAGGATTATCAACCAAGGAGCCAAAGTCTTCTTGCAGACTTTTTATCTTATCAACGTACGCCAACTCTTCTATCGAGCGCGCGCTATATGCGAGGATAATATGCTCGTAATCTTCCCAAGTCTTTAAATCTTGCAGCATCGATAAGAAAGGCGCAAGACCAGTACCCGTAGCCAGCAACCATAAATCTTTTGGTAATGGCTTTTGATAACGTGCCAATGTTAAAAAGCCAAATGGCATCGTATTAAGCAGTAGCTCATCGCCTACTTCTAAGTGTTGCAACTGCGAGGTAAATGCACCATTAGGAATGACAATAGAGAAAAACTCTAATACCTCATCAAAGGGAGACGAAACAATTGAATAAGCGCGAAAAATATCTTCGTTTAGCGCTTCATTAGCGACATCATTGCCTGCTTCGCCTTGCTGCTTATAGTAGTTTAAATGACTGGGATTAACCCCCAAACGTACAAATTGCCCAGCCGTAAATTTAAAGCTATCCGGACGGCTGACAGTAAAGCTAAATAAATTTGGCGTCCAAGTGGTTTTGCTTAGCACTGTTACGGTTTGAATATTGTCGCTCATAGTCATAAATCACTTATATTTTATTAACATTTATTTTTATAAAATTTAAACAACACAAAAAAAGATGCGCCAAGCTTATCACAAAGCGGGCGCATCTTGTTTTTCCAACCGTAACAAGCAATAAGTAGTATGGATATAGCACTACTTATTTCAGCTTGTGACTTTTTAGTGTTACCAAATACGAGCCAAGCTTGCCCATTCAATCATACTGTTTGGTAATACGCCAAAGAATAAGATGATCGCCGTGACTGCAATGACCATAATACCACCGGTACGTAGACCCCACTGTTTTGAGACGTCAAATTCAATAAATTGTTTTGGACGTTTAAATAGCGTGAGCAAGACGCGCAAGTAATAGAACAAGCCAATCGCACTGCCGAGGATAATCATCGCTGCCAAGAACCAGTTGGTACCTTGTACTGCAGCAAGAATCGCAAATAGCTTCGTGATAAAGCCTGCGGTTAATGGAATGCCCGCTAGAGATAGCATCATGATAGTCATGACACCAGTCAGTACCGGACGTCTCCAGAACAATCCTTGATAATGAATCAATTGATCGGCTTCACCAGATAAGCGATAAGGGCTGGACATCAAGGTCACGACACCAAAGGCACCAATAGAGGTAAAGGCATAAATAGCCATATACATACTAGAGATACTATCAGCAGCAGAACCAATGCTAGCGATTACGATTAGCACATAGCCCATATGGGCAATCGATGAATAACCAAGTAAACGTTTGAGACTGGTTTGGCGTACCGCAAGTAAGTTACCTAGCAAAATCGACAAGGTTGCCATCACCATCAGCAGCATCTGTACCGATGGCAATGCCAATAATGAGGTATCAATTAAAAATCGTACTGCCAATGCCATCATCGCTACTTTTGATACCGAGGCCAGATAAGTCGCGATAGGTGCAGGGGCGCCTTCATAGACATCAGGTGTCCAGATATGAAAGGGCGCAGCAGAGAGCTTAAAGGCAATACCAAACATCATCATCGCTGCCCCTAAGATTAGCAGTGGCGATTCAAACGTATCTGTCAATGTTAAGCTAATAGGCTTAAATGCCAGTGAGCCAACTTCTGCATAGATAAATGCCATACCCATCAGCAGCGTTGCTGATGCAGTCGCTGATAGCACTAAGTATTTCAGCCCTGACTCAAGCGAGCGGGTGCGCATATAGGTATAGGACAGCATGCCATATAGCGGTATCGATAGCATCTCAAGGCTCATAAAGAATGATGCCAAATGCTGGGCGCAAACCATAAGCAATGCACCAATCGTCGATAGCAACATGAGCAAATACAGCTCTTCTTTATTATCGTTGAGGTTTGCTAAATACGCATAAGACAACGTACAACAAGCCAATGCACAGATAAAAATAATCACCATATTAAACTGAGCAAAATTATCAATTACAAACAACTGCTCAGCCGCTGGCACAAGCGTTCCACTATCGACTATACCTGCCATTTGCCCAAGCAAGATAAACAGACCAATATTGAGACCGATGACCGAAATTGTACCCGTCACCATATGTGAGCGCTTTATAGTGATGGCAATCATCACCGCCAATACCGTAATCACTACCGCAATGATTGGTGCATAAGGCAATAGCCCCATCAAATCATTCATCGTAAAATCGTTCATGACTTAACGTGCCTCCATTGCATCAAGCAGCTGCGAAGCATCTACTTGGGTTACTTGACTATATATATAAGCGTTATTAATCCATTGCATCGCATGACTTGAGGTATCAAGGAACGGCTGTGGATACAGTCCGAGCCAGACCAAGCCTGCAGCAAGCATCAATAGTAACGATAGCTCACGCTTACCCAAATCTTTTAACGGACGCGTCGGCAGACCATGCGATTTGGTTTCTTTTAATGCCACTTCTTTAATGTTGTTGATACCAAATAGCGCTTTATGAATTAATATGAGTGAGTATAAACCTGCCAATACTAAGCTAAAGGTTGCTAAGACTACAAACACAGGATACTGAGCAAAGGCACCAAACAAGATCAAGAATTCACCGATAAAGTTACCCGTACCCGGAATACCAAGTAAGGCCGCACAGAAGAACATCAGTATCGGCGCGTAATAACGGAACTGACCCCACATACCGCCCATTAGGGTCAAATCGCGCGTATGTAAGCGCTCATATAACTGCCCTGCCATAATAAACAGCGCTGCGGAGCTTAGACCATGTGCCAGCATTTGAATCATTAAACCTTGTAAGCTAAGTAATGTTCCGGCATAAATTGCCAAAACTACAAAGCCCATATGCGAGATACTGGTATAAGCAAGCAGACGCTTCATATCGGTTTGCATAAAGGCAAGCCATGCGCCATAGAAGATACCAATCGTACCCAAGGTCATAGCAATCGGAGCAAAATCTTGTGATGCAGCTGGGAACAATGGCAGGACAAAACGAATCAAACCATAAGCAGCCGTCTTAATCAAAACCCCTGCCAAATCCACCGAACCTGCCGTTGGTGCTTGCGCATGCGCATCTGGCAACCAGCCGTGGAACGGGATAATCGGCAACTTAACGGCAAAGCCAATAAAGAAGCACAGCATGATCGGATATTCCCAGCCGCCAAGTGACGTACCGAGTAAATCATTATAGTTAAAGCTGACCACGCCTTTTTGGGCGTAGCTGATAATGACCAATATCAAAATACCGACCAGCATGATAAGACCAGACGCTTGGGTATAAATAAAGAACTTAGTTGCTGCGTATTCTTTGGTTTTACCAACGACGTCATGACCCCAAATCGCGATCAAGAAGTAGATTGGAACCAGCATCATCTCCCAAAAGAAGAAGAATAAGAACATATCAATGGCTAAGAAAACACCGATGACGCCGCCCAAACTCCACAGCAAGTTCAAATGGAAGAAACCAACACGTCGCTGAATCTCATTCCACGAACAAGCAACTGCGGCAACACCAAGCAGCCCCGTTAAAGCGACCATCATTAGCGATAAACCATCTAACGCTAAGTGAAAGCTGATACCAAAACTCGGTATCCAAGGCACACTGAATTCAGCCACCCAAGGCACATTTGCATCTGGCGCAATAACTTGCTGACTCATGCCAGAAAAATCACCGTATTGCCATAGTACCATTGACAACACAAAGGTCAACGTCATACCAATTAAGGCAATCCAGCGCGGCAAGCGTTTATTAAAGCGTTCAACCAGCCAGCATAGCAATCCTGCAATAAAAGGAATGGCGATTAATGCTGGTAGCATCCACGTTTGTTGTAACTCAATCATCTTATACCACCGTCATCATTACCAGCACGAGTAACACAGCCATACCCAAGCCAAAGCTTGCAGCATAACCTCGAAGTGACCCTGTTTGCGTCGCAGACAATACCTTATTACCTGCTGATGCCAACTTAGGTAATAGCAGCCACGTTTTATCGATAGGGTCGGCTTTAAATAAGCGGCCGATGAACAAAAAGGGTTTTACAAAAACTATATCGTATAGCGCGTCAAAGCCCATACCGTGATAGCACCAATGATACAGCGCCCCACCGATACGCGTGCGCTTAAAGCTGGTCAGCAGTCGACCTTTATTAACGACATATAATAGCGCCGCTAATACCAAGCCTGCTGCCATTGCACCCATCGCGATATACTCTGCGGTGTGCTTAGCATGCGCCTGACCAGCCACTTCTAATAAGTGCCCAACACTTTCTGGCAATACGCCTTGCAATGGCGGGGTAATAAATGCACCCACTGCCGTAGATAATACGAGCAACACACTAAGTGGTAGCCAATATGACACACCAGATAATTTATGTGCATGCGTTTTCTCTTCACCAAAGAAGATAATCCAAATCATACGGAAGGTATAAATCGCGGTTAAGAAAGCACCGAATACGCCCATATAGAATAAAACCATATGACCGGTTGCATAACTTTCCCACAGAATGGCTTCTTTAGAATAAAAACCAACGGTGACCCAAGGTATCGCGGCAAGTGCACCGCCACCGACGATATAGCACCAGAATACTAACGGAATCTTTTTACGTAAGCCGCCCATCTTAAAGATGTTTTGCTCATGATGTACCGAAAGGATGACTGCACCTGATGATAAGAATAGCAAGGCTTTAAAGAAAGCATGGGTCATCAAATGGAAGATAGCACCTTGCCATGCGCCAACACCGAGTGCTAAGAACATATAGCCAATTTGGCTCATGGTCGAATAAGCAAGGATACGCTTGATGTCCGTTTGTGCCAACGCACAGAATCCTGCGATAACCAGCGTTAATGCGCCCACTGCCCCAACCCAGTACAATAGTACGCCAGGTGTTAATATAAATAACGGATGTAGACGGGCAATCAGATAAACACCAGCGGTAACCATGGTCGCTGCGTGAATTAATGCCGATACTGGCGTTGGACCTGCCATCGCATCAGCCAGCCATGTATGTAATGGTAGCTGGGCTGATTTACCCATCGCCCCACCAACCAACATCATGGTAGTTAAAATCATGGTTGGATTATTGATATCAAATACTTCCGGGGCACGGGTAATAATCTCTTGAATATTAAGCGTGCCAAATTCGCGGAATAATAAAAACAAACCAAATGCTAAGAACACATCACCAACACGGGTCACGGTAAAGGCTTTTATCGCTGCTCGACCATTAGCGCGGTCATGATAGTAAAAACCAATTAGCAAGTAAGAACAGATACCGACGCCTTCCCAGCCAAGATAGAGCAAGAACAAGTTATCCGCTAATACCAGCAATAACATACTGGCGACGAATAAGTTCATATAGCTAAAGAAGCGCGCAAAGCCTGTTTCACCTTTCATATACCATGCGGCAAACAGATGGATTAAAAAGCCAATGCCGGTAATGACACCCGTCATCGTCAATGCTAATCCATCAAAGCTTAAGCCAAAATTTGGCGCAAAATCTCCGACTTGGAACCATGTCCAGAGAGGAATCTCGATGACCGTACCGGCAGGGTTGCTTGTTAAAAAGGTATAGCTGACGATCAGCGTACATAGCGCTGATAGCAGCATGCTACCGACACCGACAATCGCTGCTACCTGCTCGCTTAACTTGTCGCGCATAAAGGCTAAAATCAAAAAGCCAACGAGCGGGAATATAAAGGTTAATGGTAATAAACTCATGACATCATCCTTTCATCTCATTGGCGCTGTCGACATCAAGATGCCCACGCTGATGATAAAAACGCAATAATATTGCTAAACCAATAGCGGCCTCTGCTGCTGCTAAGGTCAAGATAAAGATAAACATAATCTGTCCATCTGGATCGACCCAACGACTACCTGCTACCACAAATGCTAGTGCCGCCGCATTCATCATTATCTCAAGGCTCATTAGCATAAATAAGAAATTACGCCGTACCATAACACCGCACAGACCAATCGCAAATAAAATACCTGCCAAGATTAGTCCATGGCTCATGGGTATCAGACCCAGTACATTTTGCGCCTCAGCAACCGGCTGCACTAAGCCTGCTACTTCATGGGCAAACGGCACATTGGCAACCTCTTGTGCCACGCTTGCTGCTAGTACCATCAGTCTGACTCCTTGCGCGTGACTTTCTTCGCACCCACGTGCATACCTACTTTCATACCTACGTAGTCATGCGGGTCGACATCTTTATATTCGTATGGTTTTGCCATCTTTACTGCATCATTATTGGTGTGCGGGCTATCGTTTTCGTACAGCTCAATACTGCCGACATTTGGATTGGCGACTAAGCTATCGTTACCAACAATCTCATCATCAATAGCTTCTTTACCTAAATGATAAGCTGCAACCAAGGCTGCGAGTAGGAGCAATGCTGCCACTTCTATCAACATAATATATTTGGTAAATAAAACCGTACCTACTACCTTAGCTGAAATTGTCGTGCCGCCTATCATAGCCGCATCATTATGATTGAGACCAATCATCGCATATAGCACGACCGCGATAATAATCGTTAGCCCCGTCGGTATCGCCCAAGTACCCGCATCAAGCCAGCGCTCTTCACGCTCATCATTACGCATGCCAAGATTTAGCATCATGATAACGAAAACGAATAGCACCATAATGGCACCAGCGTAAACGACGATTTCGAGCGCCCCAGCAAACGGCGCACCCAATATAAAAAATATGCCAGCGATTGCCAATAGCGACACAATCATCGATAAAATAGCATGCACTGGATTGGCTTGGGTAACCACGCGCAGACTGGCAAATATTGCCACCGCTGCCAGTGAGTAAAACCCTGCCAATTCAGGATGGTTCAAAATATTCATCATGGTAGCAAGCTCCTTAGATCAATCGGTGCCGCTTCATTTTGTGCCGCGCCTTTTGGTTTATCTGCTACCGCCATACCTGACACGCGATAATAGTTATAATCAGGATATTTACCCGGTCCTGAAATCAGCAAATGCTCTTTTTCATAAACCAAGTCTTGACGTACATACTCGCCCATCTCAAAGTCAGGCGTCATCTGAATCGCCGTCGTTGGACAAGCTTCTTCACACAAGCCACAAAAAATACAACGTGAAAAGTTAATACGGAAGAACTCTGGATACCAGCGTCCATCTTCACGTTCCGCTTTTTGCAGGGAGATACAACCAACTGGACATGCCACAGCGCACAAGTTACAAGCAACGCAGCGCTCATCGCCGTCAGGGTCACGCGACAAGATAATACGTCCACGAAAACGTGGCGGCACTGGTACTGGCACCTCAGGATAAAGAATGGTGTCGCGTGGTCTGAGCGCATGACTATTGACCATCCACATGCTGCGGACAATGGTAAATAGTCCAATGACGGTCTTTTTTATCGTAGTAAACATGGGATTATTATCCTTCTCAGCTTTACCCTAGTTCATCAGTGATGGCTAGTGATGGCTACTAGTAATGACTATAACGTTGGGGAAAAAATCAAAATGACTGCAGCAGTAACCAATAGATTAATCAAGGTTACGGGCAGGCAGACTTTCCAGCCAAAGTTCATCACCTGATCATAGCGCGGACGCATGAGTGAGCCTCGAGCCAAAACAAACATAGTCATAAAGAACAGCGTCTTAATCATGAACCAAAAAGCTGGTGGAATAAATGGAATATCTAAATTAAAAGGTGCAAGCCAACCACCAAAGAACAAACAAGTCATCAAAGCAGAAATTAATACAACATTGACGTATTCGCCAATAAAGAACATACCGAACTTCATGCCGGAATATTCAACGTGATACCCTTCAGCCAGCTCTTGCTCGGCTTCTGGTTGGTCAAATGGATGTCTATGCGTGACCGCAACACCTGCAACGACAAAGGTTAAGAAGCCAAAGAACTGCGGGATGATATACCAACCATCAGCCTGCGCTTCAACAATCGCACGTAAGTTAAATGAGCCAGTCAAGGCAACAACGCCCATCAACGACAAGCCTAAGAACACTTCATAACTGATGGTTTGCGCGGCTGAACGTAAGCCGCCAAGTAATGAGAATTTATTGGCTGATGCCCAACCACCGAACAGTACTGCATAGACTGCAATACCAGCCATGGCAAAAAAGAACAAAATACCAATATCCCAATCAGCAACGCCAAGCGTTGGCGAGATAGGAATAATGGCAAATGAAGCCAGAGCGGTAAACATGGCAACTGCAGGCGCCAAAGTAAACATAAACTTATCGGTAAAATTTGGCGTCCAATCTTCTTTAAAGAAGATTTTGAGCATATCGGCGACTAGCTGTAGTGAACCAAACGGTCCAACACGGTTTGGACCATAACGGTCTTGCCAGAGTGCTAGCATCCGGCGCTCATAGATAATCATCATTGCCGCGACAATGACAACGACTAAAAAGATAACCAGCGATTGTACGACCATAAAAAGTATGGACCAAGTATCAAAGGTCATCATACTTGCCAAAAAACTTGGCACATCAGGGATAATACGAGTGACTTGCATATTACACTTCCTGTGTGGTGGTCGGCGCTGTGCTTACTGGTACGGCGCGGTTATTGTTATCTTCAAAGCTGTTTAAAGCACTGCCATTTTCAGAATTGCCACTAGCGTCATTAGCCAAGCCGCCCATCATCGTAATAGGTGCATCGACTTTACGTACTGACGCTGGCATGGATGGATGAATAATGCTCACCTGACCGACAGGGTAACCAATACAACCTTCGGCTAAATAACCAACAAGCTGTACTGGCAAGGTGATTTGCTGTTTATCAATCTCAATCCCCAAATAATCACCAGCCACGATATTCCAGTCTTTTGCGTCATCAATTCCTACTCGCCATGCAGCTACTGGTAATTGCTCAGCTACCACTGGGCTACGCGATGCCATCATTGAGCTGGCATAAATGTTATAAATAGGCACCAGTTTTGCCTGCCCCTGCTGCATATCCGTCGTAGCTACTGAGCTAACTTCTGGCGCAACATATTGGCGCGTAGCTAAACGCTCTAATTGGTCGAACAAGCGAACGCCTGGATCACCATTTCTAAGACTACCACCGACTTTATCTTGATATTTATTCCAAGCTTGCGGTGAGTTCCAACCGGCAGATTGCGCAAAAGGAATCATCGCGCTTGGGGTTTGTTTGCCGCTATAGCCTTCCATTGAAAAGGTTAAACCGGTATCCAAATCTTTTGGCTGCATTGGTTCATGTACAGAGACAGGCGCACGCATAGAAGTACGACCTGAGTAACGACGTGGCTGACGGGCAATTTTCAGACCCGTCATACGGTAATCAGCATCGGGTGCAGCTTCTTTGATACCGGCAAGCTTAGGATGGGTCGCTATCAAAGCATTGATGACATCGTCAAGCTGCGTCCAATCTACATCGCGACCTTCTAAGCTGCTGTGCACAGCATGCAACCAGCGCCAGCCTTCTTTAATACTACTAAGCGGATGATAATAGTCATTATCATAAACTTGGAAGAAGCGCTGCGCACGACCTTCGGCAGAAATAAGCGTGCCGTCTGCTTCAGCAAAGGTGGCTGCTGGCAATACAATATCGACGTCTTTGTGCCAATCAAGCAATTGATGATCTAACGCAATGACGGTTTTATCAGTCAATAGCTGTGTTAATTTATTGGCATCAATAGCATCAGTCAGCTGATTTTCAGCGACTATTACCACATCAAAATCAGTCGCCAGCAATTCTTCAACTGAATGACCACCGAGTAAGCAAACACCGATACTATTAGCATCTGTCACTGCTAAATAGATACCCGCTTGGGCATGATACTTTTTATTGACTTCTTTTAGCTCAAGTTTGGTTGCTGGCTGACGTTCAACATCGTCTTGTGCTTCAGTATTAACGCCCGTTTCAGGTTTATTTGGCTTGGCAGACAGATCTTTATCTTCTGTTTGCTGCGCCGTTGTTGTTTGTGCTTGCGCTTCAGCTGCTGCAACTTTGGCATTATGTGTCTCAACTTCATACTGCTCAGTTGCTTTGATCGCTGCACGCTTTTGGCTTAATGCTTGCGTGATTTGCGCAGCTGCTTCTATCAAGGCAATAGACGATAAGCTGCTACCAGAGACAACCAATGGCTTGTCCGCTTGGATCAAGTCATAAGCGATTTGCTGTGCCAGCGCTTGCATAGGATCAGCGCCAATATTAGCATTAGCTTCTTTTTCAGCTTTTTGCGGCTCGACTATTTTTACTAAATTATTAGCAAATTTAGCAATTTCATCCGCAACTTTAAAACCAAGTTTAGTGATGTCTTCAGGTGTCGCTACGACACTAACTTTACTGATATCTTCAAGTTTGGTTTGAGTTACATCGATGACATATACTGGGCTTTGTGCACCTTGAGCAATACGTTTGACTGGCTCAGCCAACCATGACTGTGTTTTGGTAGCAGCCGCCATTTTTATGGCTTCATTTTTCGCCGCTTGACGGATAGAGAGTGCCACACGTGATGACGTTTGAGTGATATCTTCACCCAAAATCAGTACCGCATCATGGCTTTCAATATCGGTCATACCTGGGTTATAAATACCCTCAGTACTCAAGACTTCAATACATTTATTGACCAATGCTTGCTGCTGATGATTAAGACCCGTTGAAAAATCATCAAAACCAACGAGGTTCTTAAGCGCAAAGTTGGTCTCTAAACTGGCACGTGGCGAACCAATACCAATGACTTTTTTGTCTTTAATACGCTTAATAGTTTCATCAAGAGCATAGTCAATATTAATTTTGACGTGTTTATCATTGATACGTTCAAGCGCTTGGGTTGGACGATCTTCACGATTGACATAGCCATAACCAAAACGACCACGGTCACATAAGAAGTAACGATTTACTTCACCGTTATAGCGGTTTTCGATACGGCGTAATTCACCATAACGCTCACCGGCAGAGATATTACAACCTGCCGAACAACCATGACAGATGCTTGGTGCATACTGCATATCCCACTTACGGTTATAACGATCTGAATGCGTCTTATCGGTAAATACACCTGTTGGACAGACTTCGGTCAAGTTACCAGAGAACTCGCTTTCGAATTGACCATCTTTATCACGACCAAAATAAACACGCTCGTTTGAGCCATAAACACCCAAATCTTCACCGCCCGCATAGTCTTTATAAAAACGGACACAGCGATAGCAAGCGATACAGCGGTTCATCTCATGCGCGATAAACGGACCAAGTTCTTGGTTATGGTGAGTGCGCTTAGTAAAGCGGTAGCGACGACGATGATGACCTGACATATAGGTCATATCTTGTAAATGACAGTGTCCACCTTCTTCACAGGTTGGGCAGTCATGCGGATGGTTAATCATCAACAGCTCAACCATCGACTTACGGAACGCCTTCGCTTCATCATCAGTCACTGAGATGTACATATCATCGCCTGGGGCGACCATACAGGACATCACAAGGCGACCGCGACCCGCTTCCATATCTTCTTTGGTCATATATTGCTTAACCGCGCACTGGCGGCAAGAGCCTACTGAACCAAGGGCTGGATGATAACAAAAATACGGCACATCAATGCCGAGTGACAAACATGCTTGTAGCAAGTTATCTGCGCTATCTACTTCGACAGTGGTTCCATCAATATGTATGACTGCCATGCCGCTCTCCTTATTTCACATCTAGCTGTTGATTGGCTGCAGCCTCAATGACATCTTCACCAACCGCCTGCGCAATCTTTTGATCAAACTCAGGACGGAAATATTTAATTGCACTCATCAGGGGTTCCATCGCACCGGGGGCGTGCGCGCAAAAGGTTTTACCGATCCATAAGTCACGGGTTAAACCTTCTAGCTTTTCAACATCGCCAATCTGCCCTTCGCCATCATTGATAGCGGTAAGGATTTTGACGCCCCACGGCAAACCATCGCGGCATGGCGTACACCAACCGCACGATTCGCGCTGAAAGAAAATCTCAAGATTACGTACCAATGGCACCATATCTTGCGCTTCGTCGACAACCATAAGCAAACCCGTACCCATACGGCTACCCGCTTTTTGAATGGTGTCAAAATCAACGACAGTATCTAAATGTTCAGTGGTTAAAAAATCCGTTGATGCGCCGCCTGGTAACCAAGCTTTAAGTGTGCGACCTTCCTGCATACCACCTGCGAAATCTTCAATAATCTCACGCGCGGTATAGCCAAAAGGCAATTCCCAAAGACCGGGATCATTGACCAAACCAGAACAGCCAAATAGCTTGGTACCTGGCGTTTCGACCACACCCTTGGCTTTTGGCAGATCTTGATACCACTTGCTACCATGCAGGATAATCGCTGAAACATTATGTAAAGTTTCAACGTTATTAACCACGGTTGGACGACCCCATGCACCAGCTACCTGTGGAAATGGTGGTTTGGTACGCGGATTGGCACGACGACCTTCTAAGCAGTTAATCAGTGCCGTTTCTTCACCGCAGATATAACGACCAGCGCCAGTATGCACATGTAAATCAAAACTAAAATCTGAGCCTAAAATATTGTCGCCGACTAGATTATTGGCTTTTAATTCTTCGATCGCTGCCGTTAAACGCTCCGCAGCTAAGATATATTCACCACGGATAAAGATATAACCGGCTGTTGCACCAATCGCATAGGCAGAAATAAGCATGCCTTCAATAAGCTGAAGCGGCAAACGCTCCATGAGCAAACGGTCTTTAAACGTACCCGGCTCCATCTCGTCAGCATTACAGACTAGATAGCGTGGACCGCCATCAGGTGGTGCCATTAGCGACCATTTAATACCTGCTGGAAAACCTGCACCGCCGCGACCTTTTACCACCGCTTCTTTAATAGTATTTAACGTATCATCTGGCGATTGGTTTAACGCTATCTTTAACGCTTCAAAACCACGTAATGATTCATAAGTTGCCAAATCAAGCACCGCATCATGATGCGCTAAGCGCCAGGTCAGCGGTTTGGTTTCACTGGTAGCAGTCGATCTATCGCCATAGATAGGAATACGCTGTTCATTAAGTTGGCTTGGCGCTTTGCCTTGATTACGAAGAGCAATCTGCTCTGAAACAGTTAATCTCATGCGTATAGCTCCAACAATTGGGCGACTTCTTCAGGCTGGACAGGACCATAGGTATCTTCATCAATCAACACCGCAGGACCTTTGTCACAGTTACCTAAACAGCAAATCGGCAATAGCGTAAAACGACCATCAGCAGTGGTTTGACCATAGTTGATGCCCAGCTGCGACTTTAATTCAGCTGCTAGTGCTTCATAGCCTGTTAAATAACAAGCCACCGAATCACAAACAAGGATGACATGACGACCAACTGGCTGACGATAGATACGGTTAAAGAAGGTTGCTACTCCATCCATATCGGTCATAGGAACATTTAAAATATTAGCAATCGCATTCACTTGTGCATCATCAACCCAGCCGTTACGCTTTTGCACGATTTTCAGCGAATCTAAAGACGCTGCTCGTGGATGTGGATAATGATGCATAAACTCATGGATAGCCGCAATTTCTTCTGCAGTTAAGATACTTGCCACATCTACTTTTGGCATTTTATCGGAAACAATTTTCATAATCTTTTTCTTTCCTCACTCAGCCCACTGTTAAGGTTGCGCTCACGGCGCAATGACAGCGTTTTGGTGTGCCAGTTTGGCGATAATATGTTAATGAACGCGTCGTACTTTTAATATATAAACGATAATGATAAACGTATAACCACAGACGCTCTAACGGTCACAATCCGCCATCACAATATCAATCGATGCCAGATACATAATGGCATCGGATACCAGTGAGCCATTAATAACTGATGGCATCTGCTGCAAATGCGCGAATGTCGGCGTACGAATACGCGTGCGATAGCTCATCGTCGCTTTATCCGAGGTGATGTAATAGCTGTTTAGACCTTTAGTCGCTTCTACAATCGTTGTGCACTCACCCGCTGGCATCACAGGACCCCAAGAAACAGAGATAAAGTGATTAATCAAGGTTTCGATGTCATTCAAGGTACGGTCTTTTGGCGGCGGTACTGCCAATGGATGATCCGCCTTATAAGGACCTTGCGGCATATTATCCATACATTGACGGATAATACGTAGCGACTGGCGCATCTCTTCGACTTTGACCATACAGCGATCATAAGCATCGCCGTTATAGCCGACTGGTACTTCGAAATCGTAATTCTCGTATCCCATGTATGGACGCGCTTTACGCAAATCAAAATCTAAACCCGTTGCACGCAAACCTGCGCCAGTCACACCCCAAGCCAATGCTTGCTTGGTATTATATTGGGCAACGCCTTGAGTACGACCTTTAAGCACACTGTTTTGCAATGCTGCTTTAACATACTCATCCAAGCGTTTTGGCATCCAATCTAAGAACTCACGTACCAAACGCTGCCAGCCGCGCGGTAAATCATGCGCTGTACCGCCGATACGGAACCACGCAGGATGCATACGGTAACCGGTTACAGCTTCGATAACGTCATAAGCTTTTTGGCGATCGGTAAACATATAGAATACCGGCGTCATACCACCGGCATCTTGGATAAAGGTACCGACGAATAGTAAGTTGTTGGTAATACGGAAAAACTCACTCATCATCACGCGGATGGTTTCAGCGCGCGGTGGAATAGTTATACCGGCAAGCTTTTCAACCGACATGATATACGGTAGCTCATTCATTACGCCGCCGAGATAGTCGATACGGTCGGTATAAGGAATAAATGAGTGCCACGTTTGACGCTCAGCCATCTTTTCTGCGCCGCGATGGTGATAACCAATATCAGGGATACAATCGACAACTTCTTCGCCATCAAGCTGTAGTACCAAACGGAAAGCACCATGAGCGGATGGATGGTTAGGACCGATGTTCAAGAACATAAAGTCTTCATCGCGACCCGAGCGTTTCATGCCCCACTCTTCTGGGACAAAGCGCAGGTTTTCTTGCTCATATTGTTGTTTGGCGGTATTCAAGAAATACGGAGTAAACTCAGTTGCCCGCGCATGATATTCTTTGCGCAGTGGATGACCTTCCCAGTATTTTGGCAATAAAATACGCGTTAAATGCGGATGACCAGTAAAGACAATACCAAACATGTCCCACACTTCGCGCTCATACCAGTTGGCATTGGGCCAAATCTGTGTCGCACTTGGGACGTTTAAATCTTCTTCACTGAGCGCCACTTTGATACGCACATCACTATTACGCTCAAGCGACATCAAGTGATAAAACACCGTAAAATCACTGTCAGGTAAACCTTGGCGATGCTGACGTAAACGCTCATCTATCGCTGACAAGTCAAATAACATGACATAAGGTTTTGGCAATTTTCGTAAGAATAAGAGAACGTCTAATAAATCAGCGCGTGCCACCCAAACCGTTGGAATGTCGTCAACCGTGTGCTGCATAACGAACTTACCAGCATATTTTTCTTCCAGCTCTTTGATAACCGCTGGGACAGGCTTGATCTTAGGATCTATGTTTTCGACTACCGTGACCATGAATGATGTCTTCCTTCATTAATCATAACTGAACCATGACAACCATAATAAAAGATGATAATCATAACCAAACTATGATGAGCGTACGCGCACTTTTAACAATTATTAATAACTACGCCAAACTGCTTAACTAAATGCTATCTGGGCTACGTAAGTTTTTCACAGCGATACGATCTGCTTGCTTACGGTCACGCTCAGGCGTCATCTGCGGCTGATAGACACCCTGATCATTAACATGAATACCTAGCGGACGACGTTCTTTAGTAATAGATTCTTGTAATAACATCAAGCCTTGAATCAATGCTTCTGGACGTGGCGGACAACCGGGCACATAGACATCGACAGGGATAATTTTATCCACGCCTTGCACGACCGAATAGATGTCATACATACCGCCCGAGTTGGCACAAGCACCCATCGAAATGACCCATTTTGGCTCAAGCATTTGCTCGTATAGACGTTGAATAACGGGTGCCATTTTAACAAAGCAAGTACCAGCAACAATCATCACATCGGCCTGACGTGGCGAGGCGCGAATAACTTCGGCACCAAAGCGTGACAAATCGTGAACCGCCGTTAAAGTAGTCGCATATTCGACATAACAGCATGAGGTACCAAAGTTAAATGGCCACAGTGAGTGCTTGCGCCCCCAGTTTGCTGTTGAATGCACAAGATCTTCTAGACGACCCATAAAGACGTTTTTATTGACTTCATCTTCCATCGGATCGTTGACAGTTTGGCTTGTCTGAGCAGGATAGACATCTGCATCAGGGTTGGCTTTTGTTAATGTGTATTTCATAACATACAACCTTTATGTTAAACAAAGTGCGGCAATGATTTGCCCTCACTACTGCCTTAACTTCATTATTAAATAATTTTGTTATTCACTAATTAACACGCACTGTTATTCATTAACGCGTCATTTTATCTGTTTGTGCAGACGTCGCAAAGTCCACAGAAGTGACATTACCCGTGGTATTAATATGATCAATGTTTTGTAAGTGACGACGATTGGTCTCAATATTGTTTGAGACGTTAATCTGACCGGAGGACTGCGCAGGTATCTTGCCTGTAGGATCGACCATGAGTTCATCAACACCATCGAACTTGGTGATATCAGCTAAACTAAAGCCTGCGGGTGCAGCATATAGGCGCGCTTTTTTGCGTAGCTTATCAGCCGGCGCCCAATTCATAGCACCTAAGCTCAACTCGTATACCAAGCCAATGATCAAGATGGTGATAAATATGGCGGCCGCAGCAAAGCCAAGCCAGCCAGCTTCACGAACTGAGACTGCATAAGCATATAAGTAGAGGGCTTCTAGATCAAAAATAACAAAGAAGATCGCCACCAAATAGAATTTAGCAGACAAACGAATACGGGCGTTGCCAGATCCGACAACACCCGCTTCAAATATCTCTTCTTTTTGTGAGCCATGTGAGCGACCGCCAAGTAGACGCGGGACAACCAACATAAACACAACTAGCCCAATGGCGGCTAAAATAAAAGCAATGGCTGACCAATTAAAAGCAGACATGATAATACGTGCTCCTCACCCAATCGAGTGTTACACGCCGCGCAAGCACCGACCTACATATTAAGGTCGTCAAGCGACAGGCATAACGCAGACGAAAACACAAAGCAACTGTCACTGTATTTAAGTAACTGTCATTGAGTCACATGTTAGGTTCTGTACTGGTAACAACCAATTATCAAGCTTATTGACGACGATGTCAGATCTGACCAACTGTAGAGTGTCCGCTCTATATGCGGATAAAGGCTGGTCGCCCAACGCATCTTCTAACAACGTAAGATCAACGTATTAAATCAATGTCATATTTGATGGTTTATTTAATTGATTTAATAGCTCATTACACGTGGTCAACAATGACGTGACAACTGGCATAAATTATTTACGTACTATACGCATATCGGCAATCAAAAGCTAGTTTTTAACTGCATTGAGCGGTCACTTTATCGGCAAAAAAAATAGGTTTTTTTATCCGCAAACTATGTTATAGATTATTCATCATCCTGCTCTAAAAACCTTCTAAAAGTTTAAAGAATGTATTATTAATTGACTGCTAACTAAGATAAAAAATGTATATAAACCGTGCAGTTAGTCACAGCTTGTAATTATTTCACTTTCACTTCCGTAATGGATAATACTTAAGTCTACCTCCTTATTTCTATTCACGGGAAATGAGCTTGTATTAGCCAAATTTTCGACAGTTTTCATTGAAACAAAATATTTCTCTATGTCGTTTTTCAAGACGTACCTTATATATACCTCATAATCTTATATATTCCACGCTACTAACTCCTGCCCAAAAGCCTTGGTTTTGCTTTATAATAACTCACCTAATTTTGCTCGCAGATTGCCTAAAACTTTAAAATCATTCTGTGAGTTACTCTATTTAAAATGCCAACATGCCCTCTATTTTAACGAATGTATTTTTCGCTTGATGGCAGCTATTGGCATTTTACGATTTACTGCTACCCTCTTTTTGCTTTTGTCTTACAGGTCACGTTATGAGTCAACTTAATCCCAAACAACAAGAAGCCATGCTCTACGTATCTGGTCCGCTACTGGTGTTAGCAGGTGCCGGCTCCGGTAAGACGTCAGTGATTACCCGCAAGATTGCTTATCTGATCGAAGAATGCAACATGCCTGCTGAGCGGATCACGGCGGTGACCTTTACTAATAAGGCGGCGCGTGAAATGAAAGCTCGAGTCAGTAAGCTACTACCGAGTGAAAAGACCCGTGGTCTAACGGTTTCAACCTTTCACCAATTTGGGCTGCAGTTTCTGCGATATGAGCTGCTTCATACGCCATTGAAAGGCAATTTCTCCATTATGGATAGCGACGATAGCAAGCGTTTGCTAATGGAGCTTATGATGCGTGATAACTTAAGCGGCGCTGAGAGTCGTGAGTTGGTTGGCAAAGCGATAAAAATGATTTCTGATTGGAAAAATGATTTGATTGAGCCGGATAAGGCGATGGAAACCTTAGACGATCCAGAAGATATGATTTTTGCGACGCTTTATGCTTTATATGAGCGCAATCTACGGGCTTATAACGCGGTTGATTTTGATGATTTAATTGTATTGCCGACCAAAATACTGCGTGAAAATCGAGAGCTACGTGATAAATGGCAAAACCGTATTCGCTATTTGCTGGTCGATGAATATCAAGATACCAATACGGCGCAGTACGAGATGATCAAATATTTGGTCGGACCGCAAGGGCGCTTTACGGTCGTTGGTGATGATGACCAATCTATTTATGCATGGCGCGGTGCTAAACCTGAAAACATGGGATTACTTAAAGAGGATTTCCCAAAATTAAAAATCGTCATGCTTGAGCAAAACTATCGCTCGACCACACGTATTTTGACCTCTGCTAATGCGGTTATTACTAATAATGAGCATTTATTTGAAAAGAAACTCTGGTCAGATAAAGGTCAAGGCGAAAAAATCCGTATTATCAATTGCCGTAATGATGACGATGAATCTGAGCGCGTCGCCAAAGAAATCGTCACGCATAAATTGCGCTTTGGCAATGAGTGGGAACAATATGCCGTTCTTTATCGCAGTAACTTTCAGGCGCGGATGCTAGAGGCACAGTTGCGTCAACTGCAAGTGCCTTATAAATTATCGGGTGGTCAGTCGTTCTTTGCCCGTAGTGAGATCAAAGACGTTATGAGCTACTTACGTCTGATTTTAAACCCAGAAGACGACAGTGCATTTTTGCGCGTGATTAATACGCCCAAGCGTGGCATGGGACCAGCCACGCTTGAGAAGCTTGGCTTATTTTCACAAGAACATAGCATCTCGCTACTGGCATCTTGTACGCATGCCGGTCTGGCCCACGTTTTACCGTCGAAATCTTATAGTACTTTAAAGGAATTTGGCGACTTTATTGAACATTATACTCGTGAGCTTGATCAACATCCTGACCCTGTGCCAATCGTCCGTCAAATGATTGATGAGACCGGCTATATTGATTTTGTGCGTAGTGACTCTAAAACACCGCAGCAAGAAAAAAACCGCATTGATAATATCGACATGCTTTATACCAGTATTCAATCGCTGATTAATCGCGCTGAAGAAGATGAAGACCGCACCATTGATACCATTATTCGCAAGCTGGTATTGCTTGATATGCTGGAGCAGCAGCAGGAAGAAGAAAACACCAATAAAGTTAATCTAATGACCTTACATGCGGCAAAAGGCTTGGAGTTTGATTTTGTTTATATCATGGGGCTTGAGGAAGAGATGCTACCGCACCGCAACTCTATCCTAAGCGAGACGGTCGAAGAGGAACGGCGCTTGATGTATGTGGGCATTACTCGCGCGCGTCGCGAGCTAACTTTGACACTAGCCACTCAGCGCCGTGCTGGTGGTCAAATGCGCGTCACTTCTGAATCACGATTTTTAGATGAGTTGCCAGAAGATCATATCGATTGGCCTGCCAAAGCAAAAAAACAAAAAGCCACCAAAGATCCCGCAGCAGTTGCTGATGAATACTTGGCTAATATTCGGGCTTTATTGGGCAATCGATAATGTTTAACCATTAAAAAAGCTAACAAATACAACTGATTCATTAAGCTTAGATCTTAGTCATTATTATTTATATATTTTGAAAAACTTGGAACTTTTATGCCCGCTCCTACGCCGAATTCTGCACGACCATCGACACGACAGGGAGATTATAATCCGGCTGAATCTAACGCTGAGTATAAACTACTCTATTTGCAAGAGTTGGTTGCGGACAAGGCGTATGAGGCGATTACTGAGTTTTTAGGGAAGCAGTCAGAATATGAGATTGCCAACTTACTAGAGTCGTTCCCGACTCAGAGCCGACTACTGATTTGGGCACAAGTCCCAGAAAATATCAAAGGTGAAGTATTAGCTGAGCTAGAGTTTGATACACGCCAGCCATTGATGGAAAATATCTCGTCAAAAGAGATATCGCTGTTTACCCAAGATCTTGATGCACAAGACATCTCAGAGATTTTAGACACCGTTACCGAAAGTGTGCGTACTTCAGTGATGGCGACATTGGATGAAGAAATACGCATTCAGGTCAATAAACTCGATACCTATGCCGACTGGGAAGTTGGCAGCTATATGGATCCTGAGCTTATTCAAGTCCAAGAGGATATGACGCTGGCTGATGTTCAAAACTGGCTGCGAGAAGATATTGAGCTGCTTGATGATGAAAGCCAAGAGCTATTGGTTGTCGATCAAAGCCAGCAACTGATTGGCTTATTAAGTCTCGCTGATTTGATTAAGCATGACCAAAGCACCTTAGTTGCTGATTTAATCGATAGCGCAATCACTATCAATGATCGCTTGGACATTCAAGATGCGGCGGCGATTTTTCGCTCAGAAGACATTCGTTTTGCCCCAGTGATTAACAGTCATGGCGAGCTAGTCGGTCAATTAAACGGTGAGGACATCATGGAGATTATCCAAGATGATGTCGACAGTACCATGAAAAACCTTGCTGGTGTCAGTCAAGACGAAGAGCTGTTTGCGCCTATCTTGACCAGTGCAAAAAGCCGTAGTATTTGGCTTGGTATCAATTTATGTACGGCACTATTAGCTGCGGCTGTAATTGGACAGTTTGAAGCCGTATTAGCAAAAGTGGTGGCACTGGCGATTCTTATGCCCGTAGTTGCCAGTATGGGCGGTATTGCAGGCTCGCAGACGCTTACCGTCGTCATTCGCGGTATGGCAATGGGACAAATCGGTGGCTCTAACCGCGTATGGTTATTAAATAAAGAGCTGTGGGTTGGGGCGATAAACGGTATCATATGGGCGATAATTATGGCGTTTATTGCGCAATTGTGGTTTCATAACATTAAAATCAGCGCGGTCATCGGTCTAGCGATTGCGATTAATATGACCGCTGCCAATGTCTCGGGCATTAGTATTCCACTGATGCTAAAGCGCATGAATATTGATCCGGCATTATCTGCCTCTGTTATCCTAACCACGGTAACGGATATTGTTGGCTTTATGTCGTTTTTGGGCTTGGCAAGTATACTGATTCTTTAATCAATCGCTTATTGAAATTTAGAAACCAAAAGTTAAAAATCAGCAGCTATTTATAAAAATAGTTGTTGTTAAGCAATTAAATTTAAAAATTAGGGCACGCCCTAAATTCATTCTGTTTATAAAACCATTAAATCGTTAAGTGAGTGCGTTATGCAAGCTGTACAAGTTAAAGTCTTAAACCCTAAAATCACTGAAGATAAAGCGTTTTCTTTGCCTACTCGTGCCACTGACGGCAGCGCAGGTATTGATTTGCGCGCTTGTATTGATGAGCCTTTAACGATTAAAGCGGGTGCTACCCATTTGATTGGTACTGGTTTGGCGGTTTATATACAAGATCCTAACTTTGCAGGTATGATTTTACCGCGTTCAGGTCTTGGACATAAGTATGGTATTGTTTTGGGTAACTTAGTTGGACTTATCGATGCGGATTATCAAGGTGAGCTGATGGTCAGTATTTGGAATCGTAGTCAGGAAGATTTTGTATTAAGTCCTGCAGAACGCATGGCACAATATGTGGTTGTCCCTGTTGCCCGTCCTGAATTTGAAGTCGTGACAGAATTTAGTGATACCAGCGCACGTGGTGCTGGTGGTTTTGGACACTCCGGTCGTCAGTAGTCATTATCAATTGCTCTAAATTATATAGTCTAAATCGCATAACCTAAGCTGTATAAAAAACTATCAGCGATTTATTTATCATTCATATTTATCACGATAATAAGGAAGTAAAAGATGCCGTTTTTTGCTGCGCAGCACTCCTTATTTCGTGCCTATGATATTCGCGGTTCGCGCCAGCATTTCACCACTGACTTTATACAAGCCTTAGGCTACGCTTTTGCGCATCTTTATCACGTTCAACAAGACAGTGATAACAAAAAAAATATCGTTGTGATTGGCTATGATGTACGTCGTGATAGCGATGTCATTGCTTACAGACTTGCTAATACATTGAGCGAATGTGGCTTACAAGTTATCCAGTTGGGACTGATTACCACGCCTATGATGGTATTTTGGGCAGAGCAATATCAGGGACATGGCATTATCGTAACTGCCAGTCATTCTGCGAGAGATGTTTTAGGTGTTAAATGGTTGGTCAACCATCAATCCCCTAGCAGCGAAGACATTCAGACGCTTTACCAGCAAGTTATTCATCAGCAGTTAATTGAACGTTCTTTAGGCAATAGCATGCTTGAAAAAAGTAACTTCTATAAAGGCTGCTTGCAAGAAGACGGTTTTAAAACTACTGATTTTCAAAAAGTGATTGTTAAAGAAGACAATCAAAAAGGCTATAAAGCGTTAAGCACTCCACGACATGTAGTGGATAACCCTATTAGCAATCAGCAAATGTCTTTATCGCCTGAGCAAGTAGCAGCGCATTATATCGATGCTATTATGCAAGTGTTCAAAGCACTCTATCCGCATGATAACCAATCATTTCTTACCAAGCTAGATTTGGTGGTTGTTATCGATTGTATGCATGGTGCGACCAGTCATATCGCTCAGCAATTATTTGAGCGATATTGCCAAAGTGTCATCATGCTTAATAACGTCCCAAACGGAGATTTCCCTGCTGGCAATCCCGATCCTACTGAACCACATCGGCTCAAACAGTTGCAGCAAAGCGTAATTAATCATCAGGCAGATATAGGTATCGCCTTTGACGGTGATGGCGACCGACTAATGATCGTCGATAATACAGGCAAGGTAGTCACACCCGATTACTTGCTCTACTTATTAGCAAAGGTGATATTGACTGAGCGGCCAGTCGCTTGTACCCAGTTGCAATCTCCGCCGCAAATTCTCTTTGATATTAAATGTTCGCATCATTTGCCGAAGCTACTGACTGAGCTTGGCGCAGAACCTATCATCAGCAAAACTGGCAGTAGTCTAATGCGCCAACAGATGCAGGACTCTGCTGGGCAAATCGTATTTGCTGGAGAGTTATCGGGGCATTTTATCTTTAACGACAGTCGCTTTATTATCTATGATGATGCCATATATGCAGCTTTGAGACTGTTGCATTGGCTGGCAGCTGATAACTCAAATAGTCTAAATCCTACAACAAATCTTGCTAATATCATCTATCAATTACCAAACATTGTCAGTACTGCCGATCATTATTTACCGCTGCCAGTAAGTGCGTCAACCGATTGCTCAATCATTGAGCAGCTAACTCGGCTATGCGTGTATTTACAACAACTCATGAAAGTAACCGCTCCACTGCCTACTCAGGCTGAATATCAAGTACTCAGTACTTGTCAGCGGACGCTTTGTAGTTGCTCTATAAAAAACCTCCCTATTAGCATAGAGCAAGCCAAAGACTTATTGCCAATAGGTACAACTCTGAGCTGTATTGATGGCGTGCGTCTGGATTTCGCCCATGGTTTTGGCGTACTGCGTCAATCAAATACCAGTCACAATTTAACCGCGCGCTTTGCAGGAGACAGCATGGCACACCTACAAGATATTCAAGCAAAATTTGCCGCGCTATGCTTTCCTTTTGATGAAAATCTAGCTGCGCAGATTGTAGCTATCTCCCCTCAGTAGTCAGTTATCAAAACTATTTTTTATCACAAATGTAACTTTGTTATTTATGACTTTTTATAACAACAACCAATCGCTTAACACCGTATTTTAGGAGTTTATAATGACCTTGAATTTAGATGAAGCCAAAATTACTGCTGAAGTCTTGACCACCGCCCTGCCCTATATTCAACGCTTCGTCGATAAAATCATTGTGGTCAAATACGGCGGCAATGCCATGACCGATCCTGCGCTTGAAAGCTCATTTGCCCGAGATATCGTCCTACTCAAAACTGTTGGTATGCATCCGGTGGTCGTACATGGTGGCGGTCCACAAGTGGATAATTTATTAAAAGAGCTTGGGCGGCACTCAGACCGTATCGATGGGATGCGCGTTACTGACAAGGACACCATGGATATCGTCGAGATGGTACTTGGCGGCAATGTTAATAAATCGATTGTGAGCTTAATCAATAAACATGGCGGCTGCGCCATCGGTTTGACGGGTAAAGATGCCAACTTAATCTTGGCTAAAAAATTGATGATGGAAAAAATCGGCGTAGATGGTGTTGCTGTACCAGTAGATTTGGGCTTTGTCGGGGATGTGGTTAGCGTCAATAAAGACGTGATTAATATGCTGATTGCTTCTGACTTTATTCCTGTTATCGCCCCTCTTGGCGTCGATGAAGAAGGCAATACTTATAATATCAATGCCGATTTGGTCGCTGGTAAAGTCGCCGAATTCTTGCAGGCAGAGAAGCTCATGCTACTCACCAATATCAAAGGGGTATTAGGACGTGATGGCGAGGTAGTCACTGGATTGACACCTAAGACTGTAGATAGCTTAATTGAAGATGGTACAATTTCAGGCGGCATGATTCCTAAAATTCAGTGTGCGCTTGATGCGGTTCGTAGCGGCGTAAAAAGTGCCGTTATCGTCGATGGCCGCGTACCTCATGCGACGCTATTGGAGATTTTCACCAACGAAGGTGTCGGTACGCTAATCAGTCGCGACTTGGATTTACTCTCAAACTAACCGCTACAATCACCTATTAAAAAAAGCCCGATCTTACTATTTAAGCTCGGGCTTTTTAATTCACAGGACAGCTTTCTTTAAGTAAAATTTGTATCGAACTCAGCTTCATCATAACCGCACAGCAAGACTGACTGACCCTCTACAATCGGACGCTTAATCATACTAGTATTTTCAATAAGTAAGTCAATGGCTTTATCCACATCACTATCCGCCGCTTGCTTTTGAGCATCTTCTAGCTTACGCCATGTGGTGCCACGCTTGTTTAATACTTTATCAATACCAAGCTCGTCGACCCAACGCTGAACGCTATCTTTATCGATACCTTGTTTTTTATAATCATGAAAATCATAGCTGATGCCCAAATCATCAAGCTTAGTAAATGCCTTTTTCATGGTACTACAAGATTTGATACCGTAAATAGTGATGGTCATAAAATCTCCTCTTCAATGAACGTTACTGTTTATTATACTCAAATAATGCCTGAAGCTAGCGCATGTCAAATTTGGATATCGGCAAGCGGCGAATATAAGCCGAAAAGCCATGAGTAATCAATTAAAGGCGGCATCATATCGTCGCAATTTTCGCCAAATTACGCTATGCTATGGCATTATAAAATTTTACCCCATTTATCTGTAATAACCAATTCCGAGCCAACTATGAGCAACGCCGTGACAGCAGAAACTGCTAATACTAACCATACTAATAATAATTCTATCGACAATAGCCAATATCAGCCGCAAATTATCGAAGCGCAGCAGCAAGCCAAATGGGCAACTGACAAGCGTTTTGAAGTAAGTAATGAGCCAAGCGATAAGCCAAGCCGTTATATGCTGTCTATGTTCCCGTACCCAAGCGGCAAGCTGCATATGGGTCACGTGCGTAACTATACCATCTCTGATGTGCTGAGCCGTTATTATCGCCTCAAAGGTTATGAAGTCATGCAGCCAATGGGTTGGGATGGTTTTGGCTTGCCAGCAGAAAACGCCGCGATTGCTAATCAGACGCCGCCTGCCAAGTGGACGTTTGAGAACATTGACAGTATGCGTGCCCAGCTAAAATTGCTTGGCTTGTCTATTGATTGGTCACGTGAATTTGCCACTTGTAGCCCTGAATATTATCAGTGGGAGCAGTGGTTGTTTTTGCAGTTATATAAAAAAGGTCTGGTTTATAAAAAGCTTGCAACCGTCAACTGGGATCCGATTGATAACACGGTCCTAGCCAATGAGCAAGTCATCGATGGTAAAGGCTGGCGTAGTGGCGCTATGGTCGAAAAGCGTGATATTCCGATGTATTATTTTAATATCACTGATTATGCTGATGAGCTGCTTGATGATTTGGATCAGCTAGAGGGTCATTGGCCCTCTGAAGTGATTACTATGCAGCGCAATTGGATTGGTCGTAGCTCAGGTATGGAAGTGCATTTCCCTTATGAGCTGGCTGGTCAAAGCAATAGCTTAGACGTCTTTACCACTCGCCCTGATACCTTGATGGGTGTCACTTATGTGGCAGTGGCCGCAGAGCATCCTCTAGCGCAATATGCCTCCGAGAATAATAAAGCGATTGCAGAGTTTTGCGCCCTTTGTAAGAAAGGCTCAGTCGCTGAAGCTGATTTGGCTAAAGCCGAAAAAATCGGTATGGATACTGGTCTTACCGTCACTCACCCACTAACTGGCGAAGAAGTGCCAGTATGGGTTGCCAACTATGTACTTATGAGCTATGGCTCAGGTGCGGTAATGGCAGTACCTGCTCACGATGAGCGCGACTACGAGTTTGCAACCAAATACAATTTGCCTATTAAACAAGTGATTGAGATTCCTGCAGGCTATTTCGATGATGCAGAAGAAGGTAATGACAATCGTGCTTATACCGAACGCAATACCTTAGTCAACTCAGGCGAGTTTGATGGTATGGACTTTGACCAAGCCTTTGAAGCCATGCTTGCTAAGCTTGAACCGCAATCTCTTGCTAAGAAAAAAATTCAATACCGTTTACGTGATTGGGGTGTCTCACGCCAGCGCTATTGGGGCTGCCCTATTCCAATGGTCAACTGTGAGCATTGCGGTACGGTGCCCGTTGAAGAACAAGACTTGCCGGTTGTCTTGCCAACTGACGTCGTCCCTGACGGTCGTGGCAATCCACTAAAAAACATCCCAGAATTTGTCAATACGACTTGTCCTAAATGTGGCAATCCTGCTGAGCGCGAAACCGATACCTTCGATACTTTTGTTGAATCAAGCTGGTATTACGCGCGCTTTGCTAGCCCACACGATACAACCAATATGGTCAATAAATCTGCCGCCAATAAATGGTTGCCAGTTGACCAATATATCGGTGGTGTCGAGCATGCGGTGATGCATCTGCTTTATGCGCGCTTCTTCCACAAGCTCATGCGTGATGAAAACTTGGTATCAGGCGATGAGCCATTTGCCAATTTGATGACTCAAGGCATGGTACTTGCGGGTACTTTCTACCGCGTCAATGCTGATGGCAGTACCACTTATTACTTTACTAAAGACATCGATATTGACTTTAACGAGCGCGGTCAGCCGATTAAAGCCATCCTTAAATCAGATGGACAGCCGGTAACGATTGGCAAAATCGAAAAAATGTCTAAGTCAAAAAATAATGGCGTCGATCCACAGATAACCATCGATAAATATGGCGCGGATACCGTTCGTCTTTATACCTTATTTACTGCGCCTGCCGACCAAACACTTGAATGGTCAGATGATGCGCTAAAAGGCCCTTATAACTTTGTTAAAAAAGTATGGCGCATTGCTTCTGAGCATATCCAAGCGTTAACTTATGCCAACTTAAGTCTTGAGTCGCTCAATAGTAATACTTTAAATACGGATAGCTTAAGCAAAGAAGCTAAAGCCTTGCGCCGTAAGACGCATGAAACTATTGGCAAGATTGATAGTGACTTGGGTAAACGTCTAGCACTCAATACGCCAGTTTCTAGTCTAATGGAGCTTGCTAATGAGCTTAGTAACTTTAAAGCTAATAGCGAACAAGATCTGCAAGTCCAGCACGAAGCCTTGACTGATTTATTGATTATGCTGTCGGTATATGCGCCGCACATTGGCGAGCATTTACTTGAGCAATTAGGGCTTGATACTGTCACCCTAAATTACCCTGCGGTAGACGAGCGCGCACTGGTACAAGATATGATTACCATGGTGATTCAGGTCAATGGAAAAATGCGCGGCAAAATGGATGTGGCACCTAATAGCGACCCTGAGCAGCTAAAAGCACAGGCACGGGCGATTGAAGGTGTGGCAAAGTTCCTGACCGGTGATATCAAAAAAGAGATCGTCGTACCTAATAAACTGGTTAATATCGTGGTTGCTGGCTAGAGATAATTAAACGCAGATGTTTTAGGTTTTCTTATCATAATAAGAATAGCAATTATGACGGATAAGCACCATGCTATGCCGTCATATCAAACAACATGTAAGGGAAAAAGCCCATGCCTAATAAGTCGAATAGACAGAAACTAGCGACCGTATTACTTGCATCTCTGCCAATGCTTGCCATCGTTGGGGCGACTGCCAGTCTTAGTGGCTGCGGCTTTCAACTACGCGGTTATGATGCGCCCATGCTGTTTGATGTGGCGAAGACCGCGGTAATTATCGAAGACATTCGCACTGCATTCCCACTGAAGCTGCCGCTCACAAAGCGCCTTGAGGCATTGGGTGTTGATGTCATTACTAACATGACACTGACTGATGTCGCTAGTAACAATCAAAACGTAGGCGCTGAAACCATCGCTGCGATTACTGTCAATAACGTACGTTTTAAGCGTTATGAATTGGTCGGCGTATTAACAGAAATTCGCTTAGTGATATCAGCCGATGTTAGCTATCAAAGCATAGATAATGGTAAGCCTGTAACGCTCAGTAATCCGATTCAAGTTGAACGTAGCTATCAGTATAACGAAGCGTCAGTGAGCACCGACGATCAGCAAGGTGATCAAATTCGTGAATGGCTTTATGACAGTTTAGCAAGACGTATCACCGATCAATATGTCGCGATTGCATTGCCAAAGGTAACACCTGCCAGCGCCACTACTTCTGCGCAAATCGGTAAAGGTACAGGCGCTACAGCGATTCTTGTACCCAAACCTTAATATAGCTCAAATGTAGCTTAGCAATTTTTTGGCTTTGCTTTTTTATTCACAACTTTGTGTGCGTCAGCCTTTTATGCAAGATACTTTTATACAAGCTTATCCAAAGCTACAGCGATCCTCAGTTGCTGTAGCAGGCTTGTGGCTAGCACATGGTGATGAGCCATTATTAAGTCAATGGCTCATCGATGCGCTGCGTCCACATTGGCGCGCGCAGAATTACGCCACTAAGCGTATTGAGCTGGTATCAGTTAAGAGCTGGCAAGAAGTATTGTCAGAGCTTGGCAGCCAGTCTTTATTTGATGATGCCAGTGCCTTGATTGTCACAGGCAACCATAAACCTGATAAGGCAGTCATTACAGAACTTGAACGCTTTGCACAGGACGCTCAAGCAGGCAGCCACAGTCATAGCTTATTATGGTTGACCCCAAAACAAGACAAACGCGCTCAGAGCAGCAAGTGGTTCACGCCATTTGCGCAATATGGTCGCGTCATCGACTGTAATTTGTATAATGAGCAGCAGCGTCAGCAGTTATTGCAGATACAAGCGCAGCAGTTTGGCTTAAAGCTATCGCAAGAAGCGTGGCAGCTACTCATGTCACATACTGAACATCATTTGCTCAGTGCCTATCAAACCTTATGGCGCTTATCTTATTTGTTTGCCCCACAACTCATGGCAAATAATGATGCTGCCATTCAAGAAACTACAAACTCTAGCCTGCACCTATCACAGGTCGCACTAGATATTAATGACTTACAAGCGGCATTAGTCAGCGATGCGCAGTTTAGCGTGTTTGATTTGTCCGATGCGATGCTTGCTGGCAATAGTGCCCAAGTCGCTAAAATCATATTTCAGCTCAAAGCCACGGATGAGCCAACAACCTTAGTATTATGGGCAATCAGTAAAGACATGCGACAAATCATGCAACTGATGGATGGACAAGATCCGCAAGCCCTAGGTATTTGGCGCAGTAAACAAGGCTTATATCAGCAAGCCTGTCGTCGTCAGTCAAAGGCGCAAACAGCAGCGTGGCCTGCCCTGCTTTATCGCTGTGATCAGGCAATTAAAGGTCTTATCATCCAGCCAGCATGGGAGCTATTACTACAAGCTGCGTTAGAGTTATCAGGAAAACGTTTGTTCCCTACTAAATAACCAAAGTGATGAATTCTTAGTTATTTATCAGTCAGTAACCAATAATACCTCTAGGAACGATATTATTTCTTAACTTGCTTTTTCAACGATAAACTTCCTGCACAAATCCAAATCTCTTCTGCAAAACCTGCCTCAATATTTCTTCTTAACCTTTCGCAAACTAATTGCCATTCCCTTTTGTTCCTAGAGTCTCTACTATACTTACATTTGATATTATTGTTATTGGATTGTCGTCATGCGCAAAATCAGCAAAAAGTCCGCTATTAAATGGGGCATTATTGCCCTCGTCATCATTGCTTTAGGGCTTTTAGCCTATAAAACCTTAAAACCCAAAGAAGCCACACCCAACTATCTGACAGCGACTGCTGAGATTGGCGATATCGAAAATAACGTCATGGCATCGGGTAAAGTTAAAGCGCTGAATACCGTCGACGTCGGTGCGCAGGTATCTGGTGAAGTGACGCGGCTATTCGTTGAAGTCGGTGATGAGGTGCAAAAAGGCGATTTAATTGCACAAATTGATCAAGTGACGCAAAAGAACAGTTTAAGTAATGAGCAAGCAAGCCTTGAACAAAGCGAAGCCGCACTACAAAGTGCGCAAGCAGAATCGTTAAGCAAACAAGCCAGTCTGAAAAGTGCCTATGCCGATCTTGCCAGCCGTCAAGCTGAGCTCAAACAAGCACAGGCAGATTTCTCGCGCCTACAAGGCTTACTGGCTATCGATGCGATATCGCAGCAGGATTATGATACGCAAGCGACAAAGGTTGCTACCGCTCAGGCATCGGTCGCTAATGCCCGTGCTGCCATCGAGACAGCAAAAGCCGCAATAGCGACCACCGAGGCGAATATCAATAGCCAACAGGCTGCATTACGTAAATCTCAAACCAACGTCAGCACTGCGCAGGAAGATTTAAGCTATACCACCATTCGTGCACCGATATCAGGGACGGTGGTATCTGTGACCACTGAGCAAGGGTCGACCGTCAATGCCAATCAAACCGCACCAACCATCGTCACCTTAGCCGATTTATCCACCGTGCGTATCAATGCGCAAATCTCTGAAGCCGACGTCATTAACGTCAAAGCAGGCTTGCCAGTCTATTTTAATATCATTGGCAATCCCGACCAAAAATATGATGCGACGTTGACTGCTATCGAGCCTGCTCCAGAGCAAATCAGTAGTACCAGCTCAACGGACGCTGCTATCTATTATGTCGGCTACGTAGAAGTACCGAACCCTGACCGCTTGTTCCGAATTGATATGACCGCGCAGATTTATATCATCATTGACCAAGCCAAAGATGCGCTACTTGTGCCATCAGCGGCAGTAAAAGAAAGACCTGCCAAAAATAAGGCAGATGGACAAGCCAAAACCAATAATATTGTACGGGTACTAAGTGATGACGGTACCGTAGAGCCTCGTACAGTAGAAGTAGGAATTGATAATCGAGTAAATGCGCAGATTTTAAGTGGCTTGAAAGAAGGTGAGCAGGTTATCATCGGCGAAGGTAGTGCCAACACTTCAGGTAACGGTGGTGGTCGTACTCGTATACCTGGTGCTACTCCAAGGAGGTAACTAATTCTTTGACTATGTTAACGATAAAAGGGCTTAAAAATATTAGCCCTTTCATCACGACACTCACTATCTTTGATTAAAGACATTGCTATGACTATATCTCAATCTGCTAAACAGCCGACCGACAGCACTAGCGCTTCGATAGAAACTAACTCACCGAATAACACTACATCTACCGCTGACAAGCCCATTATGGAGCTGTCGGGTATTATTCGAGAGTTTGCTGCCGGCGAGCAAACTATTCGCGTATTGCATGATATCAATCTGACGATTCACCAAGGTGAAATGGTCGCGATTATCGGGCAATCTGGCTCTGGTAAGTCCACCTTGATGAATATCTTGGGTTGCTTAGATCAGGCGACAGCAGGTGAATATAAGATTTATGGTCAATCAGCAAACAAACTAGAGGCAGATGAACTGGCTGAGTTACGCCGTGAGCACTTTGGCTTTATTTTTCAGCGCTACCACCTGCTTGGTGATATCAGCGCTAAAGACAATGTCGCCGTCCCTGCCGTATATGCGGGTATGAATACTGAAGCCCGGCTGAACCGCGCCGAAAAGCTGCTAACTGATTTAGGTTTGGGTAATAAAGTTAATAACCGCCCCAATCAGCTTTCGGGCGGGCAACAGCAGCGTGTTTCTGTCGCCCGCGCCTTGATGAATGGTGGCGACGTTATCTTAGCGGATGAGCCAACCGGTGCGCTTGACAGCAAGTCTGGCGAAGATGTGATGGCGATTTTACATGACCTAAATGCTAAAGGTCATACCATTATCATGGTCACTCATGATCCCAAACTTGCCGCCCAAGCCGAACGGGTTATTGAGTTAAAAGATGGCTATGTCATTGCAGATTACAAAACTGAGCATTACAAACCAACAACACAACAACCAGCATCTATCCTCGGTGGACATCGTAAAAGCGCCTTCGGAAGTTTTGTGGATCGTTTGCTCGAAGCTTTTAAGATGTCATTACTTGCCATGCGTGCACACAAGATGCGCACCTTGCTGACTATGTTAGGCATTATCATCGGTATCGCTGCGGTTGTGTCTATCGTCGGTCTTGGTCAAGGCTCTCAGCAGCAAATTCTCGCAAATATTAGCTCGCTAGGAACCAATACTATAACAGTGAACGACGGCTACCCTAGAGGCGACCCGCGACGTAAATATAATGACGATAACCTCACACCAGAAGATGCAGAAGCGGTCAGCAGTCAACCGTATGTGACCAATGTGAGCCCTCAAGTCAATACCAGCTCTAGTGTACGCTATGGCAGCGTGCAGGAAGACTCGACCATCAATGGTGTTGGTGAGTATTATCTAGAGGTCACTGGTGAGACGCTGGCATTAGGTCAAGGTTTCGATTCGCAAAGTATCGACCTTCGCAGTCAAGATATCATTATCGATGACAATGCCAAGAGTGCTTTTTTTGCAGATATAGATAACCCTATCGGAGAAGTCATACTCATCGGTAGTGTGCCTGGACGCGTGGTTGGCGTCCTTGAAGCCAGCGACAGTGGCTTTGGACCAAGTAGCACGACACCCGCCATATATATGCCTTATACCACTGTGATGTCACGTATAACTGGTAGTGCAAATATTGATAGTTTTATAGCACTGTTAGATGATAGTGTCTCATCTAGTGTAGCTGAGTCAGCTATTTCCGACATAATAGAAGGTCGCCATGGTAAAGATGATTTTAATATTATTAACTCAGATTCTATTCGTCAGACCATTGAATCAACTACAGGTACTATGACACTGCTCATCTCATCGGTTGCTGTTATCTCATTGATCGTTGGTGGTATTGGTGTCATGAACATTATGCTCGTCTCTGTCACCGAGCGCACTAACGAGATTGGCGTGCGCATGGCAGTAGGTGCACGTCAAAGCGATATCATGCAGCAGTTCCTCATCGAGGCCGTTCTAGTCTGTATCTTAGGGGGACTGATTGGCATTGGGCTGGCCTTTGCCATTGGTGAGCTGATTAATAGCGTGGGTGGTGATAATTTCAAAGTTATCTATTCATCAACCTCTATTATTGCCGCTTTTGTTTGTTCGACGTTAATTGGCGTAGTATTTGGATTCTTGCCAGCGCGTAATGCTGCCAAATTAGATCCTGTTGAAGCGCTCTCTAGAGATTAGTAAGATTTTAAGCAAAAATTTTCAAACATCATTTTTAAAATAACAAACTATCCGCGATAATAGGTGACTCGATAGCCAAATAAGAGTCAAAGTTAAAAAACATTCATTATTATCTAAGATTTTTAACTTTTTTGCTGATTCGGGGTTGTATTTGTCTTAATTATATATATAATGTGCTCTCACGTTTAGAGATACAAATTATCTAAATGTGAAACGAGTTTGATGCCTCTTTTGATATTGAGTAGTCAATAAATAAAGACCTTAAGCTTACCGAAAATTCCCTTAAAAGAATTTTCACTTGTAGAGTTAAAAAAGCAGTGCTTTTTTTATACACTCTTCAGGGCCGATAGCTCAGTTGGTAGAGCAGTTGACTTTTAATCAATTGGTCCCGCGTTCGAGTCGCGGTCGGCCCACCATCTTTAGTATTACCCTTATTATATATACTACCCTATCCGGTAGTAGTGTAATAAGTTTAAAGACATCCTTTTTGATGTCTTGTTTTAATAAATTTCCCTTTAAGGAAATTTATCTTGCAGTAAATGCAAACCTAGTTTGGATGCTGAGTTTTTAGAATTTACGAAAATGTAAATTCTCTTGCGCTCAGACGAAGCAGTGCTTCGTTTTATCCTCGCTCAGGGCCGATAGCTCAGTTGGTAGAGCAGTTGACTTTTAATCAATTGGTCCCGCGTTCGAGTCGCGGTCGGCCCACCATATTCAAAAAGCCCAATCATCTATTGATTGGGCTTTTTTTTGTTTGTATTATTTGATTAAGGGGTATCTACTCTTTTACGAGCAAATTTAACTTGTGCAAGCATGAGCTTAAAACCATTTTGTAACGTTGTTTTGCGTGGTTCATTCGGTGCCCGTTCTATCAATTTTTCAAAGTCTTTATCGCTAAGCTTAACTCTTTTATCATGCGCCAGTAATAAAGTATCTGGTTGCAGTGCTTTTACCTTGTCCAATGACGCGCGATAAGCGTCAGGTAAAGTAATTAAGTAAGGCGAGACAAATCTATTTTTGATGATTAATATGAGATCGGCGGTATACGCCTGCTTGCTTTGCGGATGCCATAAAGACAAGTCCCGATCGGTATGCCCTGGCGTCTCCAATACGATCCAATCGTCAAAATTTGGCACACGGTCACCATCTTCAACAGTGATATCCGCTTTTAAAATGGGGTGGTACCAGACGTTGGTCATAGACTTATTTTGGCGACTGGCGACATAATAAGTCAATCCCAAATCATTCAGATGGGCAATTCTACCCAAAACACCATGATACCAAGGCTTGTCGGACATTGCGGTAACTATCTGACAGCCGGTTTTTTGCTGCAACAGCTTAGCGCCGCCCGCATGATCGGGATGCATATGCGTGACCATGACTGTCTTAAGTTGCTCAACTGGACGTTTCAGAGTGTCGGTGATATACGCTAAAATCTTATCGACATCACATCGACACCCTGAATCTAACAATAATAACTTGTCAGGATAAACCGCCATATACGTTGTCTGAATATATCCCTCTATCGCAACGATATCTACTAAACTCATAATATCCCTTTATCTAATATAACGCTTATATTAGCCATTTAAATATCCATATCTAGTTAATTCTAAATAAAACAGATTCGTTATATTCCAAGGCAATACTGGTATAAATTTTTCTGGCTTGCTGTGCCTAAGCCGACAGAGGCTGCGTAAAATTTATCCCAGTACTACTGTATCGTTTTAATACTGAATTCATTATATGAAAGCAAAGGCTATATTTGACCAGCTTATTCATTGCCGTATTCTTGATGTTATTAAGCAATATGATTGATGATTATAACGTTCAATAAAGGTTTAGAAGTAATATTCAGTGAACGCTTGTGACTAAAAATTATTTAGGCTGAAGAATAAAAAATTCTCATAAAAAAACCCAGCACAGTGGCTGAGTTCATTGTTGGAGATTTAAATAAGAATATATGAAGCCAAATTAAGCTAAGTCACGAACCTTTGGCTCACGTTCCCATAAGCGCGATTTGGCATTTTCAATAAAGACGTCCACATCAGATAGTGGCGTGACGAACGCATCTTTTTCAATCGGCAGCTTACTTAAAATAAACTCGTCCGTTGCCCCGCAATAAGAAATCGCTTTACAGTGTACATAAGCATCCGTGAACCAATCTAACGTAGCACTGTCTTTAGCCAACTTCTTAGCTTGGTCAGGCATGATGATACTAACCACGGCATCAAACATCACGGATGGACCCCCTGCTACACGCTCATCAGCTTGTATGATGGTATCATCGTCCAATTTGACTTCTTTATTCGGTGCAATAATTTTGACACTGGCACCTTGCGCTTGCGCTGCCTTCTCGTATTTTTCTACTTCACTATGCTTTGAGCCTTCCGCTACCAAAATACCAATCATGCGACCCTTTAAGCTCTTAGGTGACAGACCAATCGTTCTTACGGCTGGAGAGATTTCCATATCTTGAATAGGTGCGGCAGATTCAGCAGCTTCCGGCAGCTCCATACCCAACGCTTTTGCCACGCGACTTGCCAAATCTTCATCGATATTACGTAGATGACTAAGCGTACGACTACGGACATGCGCTGTATCTACTTTACCTAGCTCAAAAGCATAGGCTGAGGCAATATGTGCTTGTTCAACTGTCGTTTGGCTGCGATAGAACATACGTGGCTGACTATAATGATCCGCGAAGCTCTCAGCGCGCACGCGACCTTTAACACCATCATCTAGCGTCTCAGCAAAAGACGCAAAGCCTTTCTTCACACTCTCACGTGGTCTGGTTGGATCAAGACTTTGTGGCTCATAAAGCACGCGCGTTTTTGGCACTTGCATCTGCATATGACCATCTTGCTGATTATTAGCAAACGGACATTTTGGTGCATTGATTGGAATTTGTGCGAAATTCGGTGAGCCTAAACGCGATAACTGAGTGTCCAAGTAGCTGAACAGACGACCTTGTAATAAGGGATCATTACTAAAATCAATACCCGGCGGTACATGCGATGGACAGAAAGCCACTTGCTCTGTTTCAGCAAAGAAATTATCAGGATAACGATTTAGTACCATTTTACCAACGATTTTAACGGGCACCATTTCTTCTGGAATCAGCTTGGTCGCATCTAAATGATCGAACGGAAAGTCATTCGCTTCTTCTTCCGTGAATAATTGCACGCCAAACTCCCATTCAGGGAAATCACCGTTATTAATCGATTCAAATAAATCGCGGCGATGATAATCAGGATCGGCACCAGAGATTTTTACCGCTTCATCCCATGTCGTTGATTGTACGCCAAGCACTGGTTTCCAGTGGAAACGCATAAAGGTACTTTTGCCTTCTTTATTAATTAGGCGATAACTATGAATACCAAAACCTTCAATCATGCGTAAGCTACGTGGTATCCCACGATCACTCATTAGCCAAATCAAATTGTGCATGGTTTCAGGACTTAATGATACAAAATCCCAAAAGGTATCATGTGCGGACGCCGCTTGCGGAAAACCACGATCAGGTTCAGGTTTGACTGCATGAACAAGGTCTGGGAATTTCATTGCATCTTGGATAAAGAAAATCGGCATGTCATTACCGACCAAATCCCAGTTGCCTTCTTCGGTATAAACTTTTACTGAAAAGCCACGTACATCACGCGGTGTATCTTTTGAGCCTTTACTACCGGCAACAGTTGAAAAACGCGTAAATAGTGGCGTTTGTTTGCCAGTCTCAGTCAAAATTTTAGCCGTGGTATATTCTTCTAATGATTCGGTCAGCTCAAAATAACCGTGTGCGGCACTACCACGCGCATGCACAATACGCTCAGGAATACGCTCATGGTCAAAGTGATGGATCTTTTCACGTAAGACAAAATCCTCTAATAGCGTTGGACCGCGCGGTCCTGCTTTGAGTGAGTTTTGATTGTCCGAAATTGGTACACCCTGTTGGGTGGTAAGTACTTTGGTGTCATCACCTGCACGTTGATGGGTTTCACCACCATTGCCACGTTCCATATTCATGTCTTTAGCGGGGTCGGTATGATCAATATTCTTATTCATAAAATATCCTAGCTAGCTGATGAGTAAAAATGGACTATAACTAGACCATTTAATAAGCGCTAACACAGTTTTTATATCCGTAGCGATAGTGGCGACTTCAAATGTCCGTTTATTTTCTGTGTTGTAGCACGGTTAAAGATAAAAACTGATTCAGGCACTCTTAAGATAGCAATGCTGAGCTCAACAATTATCTTACTCAAAAATTTTGCTCAGGTATGTCAACTATATGGTTAAGCGTGTTGATATTTGGTTAAGAAAATCAGGCATTAGTTAAGCTTACAAACAATGATAACGTCTATTATTTTTAACAATATAGCGTTGTTATGTCGTTATTCTTTACGCTATCCTGTAATAGGTGTCTGCTCATTAGGGTTAAAAGGGTGGATCGGTTTCGAAATACGCTGTCTTTCACTGAGATTTTTTAACTAAAATAATGAGGCTACCCATGACATTCACATCCACTTCTATTAAACCATCTAAGCGCTACGGCGAAAAATTATTGTACAGCGCCTCTGTAGGCTTAACAGCACTACTACTTAGCCAAACAGCGGCAGCGATTACCACTAAAAATGTCACTTATACAGTAGATAATCAACCCTATGAGGGCTATTACGCCAAAGCAGATAAACCCAATGCGCCATTTATATTGCTGATTCATGATTGGGATGGGCTAACAGATTATGAGCGCAAGCGCGCTGATATGTTGGCAAGTGAGGGCTATAACGTACTGGCTGCTGATATGTTTGGGCAAGGTATCCGCCCGACGACTATTGAAGACAATAAACGCTTAACCGGTGCACTATATGACGATCGCAGCAAAATGCGCCGCCTACTTCAAGGCGCGTTGAACGCTGGTCAAGTGCAAGGCAATGATGCACGCACAGGCGTGACGATGGGCTATTGTTTTGGCGGTACAGTTGCTTTAGAGTTAGCACGCTCAGGATTCCCACAAAAAGCGTTTGTCCCTTTCCATGGTGCCTTTGACACCCCAATAGGTCAAAGTTATGATAAGACGACTGGCGAGATATTGGTATTTCATGGCTCTGCGGATGAATCCGTCTCCCTTGAAAGCTTTGCCACTTTGGGTAAGACGTTAGAAGCGGCAAAAGTTCCACATGAGATGCTAACCTATAGTGGTGCGCCACATGCCTTTAGTGTGTTCGGAAGCGATAGATATGATGCCCGTGCTGATGAGCGTTCTTGGAAACGTTATTTAGATTTTTTAGCAGAAGCCTATAAATAATTTGACTGTATATAATTTAAATATAGTAAATTCAGTATTAAAACGATACTGCGGAATGGGAATAAATTTTTCGCAGGCTCTGTCGGCGTAGGCACAGCACGCCAGAAATATTTGTACCTGTTCCGCGTTGCAATATAACGCATCTTTTTTATTTGGGATCAATTATAGATATAAAAAAAGACCTCTCAATCAAGATCTTATAACGATCGATTAAGAGGTCTTTTTATGCCAAAGATTCGTTATCTAATTTTTTGAAATACCAATAGCTGGTTATTAGCTGGCATCGTATATTTATCAGATAGTTTTAGATGATGTGTTTTTGCCAAAGCTATTATGTCTTCTAAATGACGAATGCCGCTCTTTGGGTCGCGTTGTTGCAGACTGATATCAAATTGCTGATTACCCGCGCTGGTATAATGTCCATTTTCATTAAATGGTCCATAAACGATCAACTTTCCATTGATAGGTAAAGCCTCACCTACTAACTCAAACAACTTTTCCACCAATGACCACGAGATGATATGTAGGGTATTGGCAGTAAATACCGCATCATAGGGCTGATTGCTAGCAAGACTCATCGGTAATGGATCAACTGCCAAATCAAAAGTAAACGGTGCATATAGATTGGGTGCAGGATAAGCAGCATGCCAAGCATTAATAGTCGCATGATGCGCTAACACGTCACTGGTCTGCCATGTTAAATGGGCTAATCTTGACGCGAAATATACGCTATGCTGACCCGTCCCTGAACCCACTTCTAATACATGAGTAAATTTTTGCAACTCTTGCTGTAAAATTTCTAAAATCGGCTGCTTATTATTTTCACAGGCTTGAGAAAACGGCACACCAACAGGAGCAATAGATTGGCTATTATCTAAATCATTATTAAACACTGCTAATATCCTTATAGGTCTACACTGTCACAACTTTGATAGGAATAATGACTACAAACAAAGCATTAAAAACTAATAAATACCCGCCTCTACTCCAGCTGCCAGCGTCATCGCAAGCTCTTCGACTTGTTCAGTAAAAGCCTCTTGCCAATCGCCTTGCAGTATTAGCGCTTCTTGGATCCATTCCCAATGCAGACCAGTGGTAATCGTCTTCAGCACAAGCTTGGTGCCCGTACCATCATGACCTGCACGAATATATAAGGCAAATGGCATACCTTGTTTCTTGTCTAACACCGGATAATAACAGCGATCAAAGAAGTCCTTGGTCAGTCCAGCCATATAAGCCAAGTTCTCAGTAGTACCTAGTAGTAGCGCATCAGCAGCCAGCACATCTTCAGGCTGGGTATCTTGTGGCGACTTCAATATGACATTAATATCTACATCAGGATGATTGGCACCATCGTAAGCCGCTTGTGCTAATTTTTTGGTATTAGGCGATGGTGCATGAGCGACGATAAGCAAAGTTTTGCTAGCCATATTAATCACCGTTATAGAGGTTACTGGTTTTTGGAATTAGCAATTTTTGGAATCAGTAGTTCTTAGCATTAATAGTCACTTTTTGAATGATATCAGGATGGATACTTTTCGCAACCGGACAAGTCAGCGCAGTGTTATAGAATATCTTTTGCGTCTTGTCATCTAATTGTTGATTAAAAGTAATGGCAATATGCACTTCACTAACGCGTCTTGGATCAGCTGCCATGATTTTAGTCACTTCGGCAGTGGTTCCCGTGATATCAATATCCATATCACGAGCTTTGATCCCGATAATCGTCAATATGCAACTGGCTAAGCTGGTCGCCAATAAATCAGTCGGTGAAAATGCTTCACCCTTACCGTGATTGTCAGTAGGCGCGTCGGTAATGATTTGATTATTTGACTGTAGATGAATGGCTTGGGTGCGCAAATTACCTTGGTAGGTCACTTTTGAAGTATTCATAGATTTCTCTTTGATAGGCTACCTTTCTTTACAAGGTTTTGAATAGGATATTGGAAGATCATAAGTACTTTATATTTATTAGTCTACACGTATAATTTTAGGCTTAAATACTTTTATTAATAGTTATAACGTATTTGCACCTTTTAATGCCCACACAATCACATCATCTCTTTCATATTGAGGTTGGCGACCTAACTCAAAGTTGGGGCACATGAAAAATACGAATTTTAATCTAGTGTTAGTCTCTAACACTTTGTTTATATCTTTTTTAAGCTTTTGATTACTTGTTGGAGCCACTGCAGCAAACACTTCAGCAGCTAGTTCCCCACATTCGGATTCTATGTCAGAACCTGGAGCAGTTCCAAGATTAAGTCGGAATGGAGCCAGTTCTGGGTATTCAATAAATAGAACTTCCAATGCATAGAATGATGCTAGATAAGTGAATGACTGGTTAATCTGTTCAATTATATTAAGTCCACGTTTAGAATTTAAAGGGTCAAAACCTATACCGCCAAACTTCATCTTCGAGAAGAGCATTTGTGATGAATTTGATGTAATTTCAGATCTAATCTGAAATAAAGCCTTGTCCATTGATTCATACAATTTTTGCTCAAGCCGTTCAAGCTCTTTGATATCATTTACTGTGAAAGACTTGAGCATATATTTCCTCTTTACTATAATAACGAGCTAAGTGATATATTCATTAGAGAAAGAACATCTGAATTTTTCACGTTTTGAACATTTTTCACAACTAAGTAGTAATCGTAAATTCTTTTCCAGTTTCAGGACATTTTTTATACTCTATCTTTACGACATGATCGTTACCAACAACTTCAAAGATTTTTATTAGTTGATCTAACGATAGCATATACAGCTTTTTGTTTTTATCAATATCGGAAGTGAAAAGAATACCATCGAATCCACCATCTTGGTTTATGCAAAGATTGAAGATAAAACTATGTATAACTCTACTTGCAATGAACCACAAATGCCGCTTTTCTGACTGAGGCTTGTCAAAGTTGTAGATCTCATCAATCTTATGATTATTTAACCATGCAACATTGTTCCCTATATGAGAAAAAAAATCTAAATCATACTTTTGATTTTTAAGGCTATCTGTAATTTTAGTATCTGACTCTAATAATTTCCTAATCGAATAGAAACCAATAAAAACGCCTTGTTCAATTTTCACATATCTTTCTTCGTCAATTCCTTCAAGAGCTCGATACTCTTTAAATTTTATAGCGCTTTCTAAAAGAGGTTGCTTCCAATAGTAACTTTCGTGTATCACAATACTTCCTCATAGCTCTAGTGTCATAATAACTGATACAGCAAAAAGCTTATTAAATCAAGTCAGAACCAAGCTTACCCCAAACGTCAGGCAAAAGAAAACCCCCAACGAATTAACGTTGGGGGTTTATCTAGAATAGAGAGCTGACGATGACCTACTCTCACATGGGCGAACCACACTACCATTGGCGCGACGATGTTTCACTTCTGAGTTCGGGAAGGGATCAGGTGGTTCCATCGTGCTATTGTCGTCAGCAAAG